>JAWBOH010000008.1:0-61254 GCA_038826715.1 Bathyarchaeia archaeon
AATGCAGATGCTTGGATTTTGGTTTATCTGGGACTTGCCGCCACTGCCTCTGCTCTTTTTTCTGTTTTCATAGAGTTTAGGCTTTCAAGTTCAGCTGCCTTCATCGGTTGGGTTCTCTATTCTCCAGTGCTTTTCAACATTTTGATTCCTATGTTTATCCTTTTTTTCTCCGTGATAGGAGTTTTTTACACTCCCTGGCTTACATTCACACAGTTTGATTTTGCCAACGTGCTTATCAACGGGATTATACGTTTTCCAAACGAGAATTTTCATACAGTTATAGATGTTTTAGGCTACATACTGGTCGCCGTAGGGCTTGTCATTTACAGTTTAAGCCTATACCAGTTGATGGCCCATGCCAGGAAAGGGCGAACATTGCTAACTAGAGGCTTATACGGAGTAACACGGCATCCGCAATATCTCGGCATATTCTTGTGGACGTTTGGCTTTGCAATGTTAGGATGGCGACTTATAAATTACCTAATGTGGCTTACATTGTGCTATTCATACATGCTTCTTGCTGAATGCGAAGATGCTGAATTAGAGAAAACTTTCGGTCAAGAATATTTGCAATATAAAGGCAAAGTGCCTTTTATAATACCTTACTTACGATTGAAAAGGGCCATACCTCAAAGAATAGCTTCTAAATTAGAGACAAGGGTGTTGGTTTACACTTTAATATATGCTTTGTTGCTTATAGTCTTTTATTACGTTTTGAATCCTTATGTTGTCATGTACAGGTAGCTTATTAGCTATTATGGAGGATCTTGAAAAACTCCGGTACTTAAAGTTCGATTGCTTAATGCGAAATTGCATGCAAAACCTATGGGAATTTGGGTAGACTTGGGAAGTTTTATATTTTTCCTTCGACAACTTATAAACATGTCAAGGAACATTCTTGCAGTTCTTTTTTCAGTCATATGGACTTTCGTTATAATTCTGGCTTTAACTTGGGGAACTGAGTACATTTGGCCAGACTATGTCCATGTGGATTATGGTTTTCCACTAGTTTGGGGCGTCCACGTGTTGAACACCATACATGGACCGGTTGATTTTTGGAGGGTTAACATGGCAAACCTCTTCCTAGATTTAACGATTTGGCTAGGCATTTTTGTAGGTGTATTATTCTTAATACTTTATGTTAAAAAAAGTGAGTTTTCATACACGCCTGATTAGAACAGAGTCTATAGATTATAACGCCTAAAGCCGCTTTTGCAAATTTTTAATAAATGTTGGTTTACCGGTTCTGCATGATCATTTGTAAATTTTATTTCTGGTCGTTTTCTTCACGCATTGGTTTGGCAGATATCTCCCTTATTAAAGGTTCCTGTTTGCCTCCTTCTATTTCGATTTTGGCTTTAGGATATTGCCTCTCAAGTTGTCTACGAAGCATGTTAACATCCACATCTTTACCAACTTTGGCTTTCACTTTTGTGCCTTCAGGCGTTTGAATCACATTTATAGAGTACCCGCTTGAAAAACCGCCTTCAGAAAACTCTTTGAAAAAGTCTTCCATTTCGTTGAAAAGAGAGCCTCCGAAAAGTTCGTCTATGATGCCTCGCCTACGCTTTTTTTCAGTTGACAAGGCCATCACCGTCAGAATTAGAAGTTGGGAACATGCTTAAAAACTTAATCCGTGTCTTACACGCTTAAACTTAATAAAGACTTTGTTCAATGTGTATTCCGTGAAGCTTGATGGCAGGCAAAGTCATTGTGTTGATGGGTTCAGTGAGGGATATTGAATTTGCAAGGCAGATTGGAAAGCATTTGGAGTCTTTCGGATTGGCCTACGAGTTCCGTGTGGCTTCAGCTCATAAAACTCCGGAAAAAGTTCTTAGAATCCTTATGCAGCACGAGGCTGAAAATGTTGTTTATATAACCGTGGCTGGAAGATCTAACGCGCTTAGTGCCTTCGTCGATGCAAACACCGTTAAGCCTGTTATTTCCTGTCCACCATACTCTGAAAAGTTTGCAGGCGCTGACATTTACTCCTCGCTTAGGGTTCCAACAGGAATAGGCTCTGTTTTAACCATTGAGCCTGAAGGAGCTGCCATAGCTGCAGCAAAAATCTTTGCATTAGAAGATGAAAAGTTGAAGCTGCAGCTGAAAGAATTTCAGCTTGCAAAGAAACGTGAAATAGAGAATGCAGACGAAAACGTTAGGTTGAAAAGGTAAAAGGGTAATGGGCAGCGTTAAAGACCTGGAAGTCATTAAGAAACCGACTCAGGATTCTATGGGGGTAGGGCGGTTTCACTTTTCAGACAGATACTCGGTTTTCGATTGGGGCGAAATGCCTGATCTTATCAAAGGGAAAGGTGCAGCTTTATGCCTTATGGGCGCCTACTGTTTTGAAATGCTTGAGAAAAAAGGAGTGAATACTCATTATCGCGGGCTTGTCGACCCAGAGGGGCAAGGCAAAGTGTTGCGCTTCGACGAGTTAGAAAAACCCTTGAACGTTATGGAAATCAACCTTGTAAATGTTTATAAGCCTAAGGTTCTCATGGAAGGGGGCAAACTGAAATATGATTACAGCGTTTATACGCCTAGTCTAAAAAACTATCTGATTCCGTTGGAGATAATTTATAGGAACGGTCTACCTGAAGGGTCAGCCATCTTCAAAAGGCTTGAGCAAGGGCTTATATCCCTGAAAGACTTAGGTTTAGACCACATGCCGATGCCTGGTGAGAAACTTTCCAGACCCATTCTAGACTTAAGCACTAAACTCGAAGAAGGAGACAGATACGTTACATGGGAGGAAGCTCAAAAAATTGCAGGTTTAACAAGCCGCGAAGTTGAAGAGGTCAAGGCTTTGCTTTTAAAAGTTGATGAAACAATAACTGAAATGGCGTCCAAAGCGGGGTTAGTGAATGAAGATGGAAAAATAGAGTTAGCCTTCAACCCGAATAGGCAGCTGATGGTTGCAGATGTTGCCGGAACCCTTGACGAGTGCAGATTCACATATAACGGTTTGCATGTCAGCAAGGAAATAGCCCGTATGTATTACAGGCAGACAGAATGGGCTAAACAGGTGGAAGAGGCTAAGATAAAAGCAAGAGAAAAAGGTGTAGAAAACTGGAAAACCCTCGTGAAAATTAAACCGCAAAAACTAGATCCGGAATTGAAAACATTGATAAGTCAAATGTACATGGCAGCGGCAAATGAGGTCACAGGTAGAAAGTTTTTTGACACGCCTAAACTGGCAGAAGTAATAAAGAATCTTAAATCTTTTAAAGGCTTAAACCATTTAAGCCATAAGCCGGGACGCTTAATTTAAAAGAAACTTTGATCTATTGGGTATCTCTGCAGGTTTGCAGAATCTTGAAGGGTGATGGTGAAATGATTAATAAAAACGTAATCAGCCGCATTGTCGACGAGTACAATGAACGCCACATACGCATCGGTGTTTTAGGTTCCCATTCTGCACTGGAGATTGCTCATGGCGCAAGGCAGGAAGGCTTTGAAACAGTGGCAGTTTGCCAGAAAGGCCGCGAAAAAACCTATATGAAACATTACCGTAACCTTTTCAACCATATTCTTTTGCTGGACAATTTCGCAGATGTTATGCTTTTAGAAAACCTTGAAAAGCTTAGAGCTCTAAACACAATTTTCATACCTAACCGTTCCTTTTCAGTTTACGTAGGCTACGAAAACATTGAGGAGCATTTCACAGTGCCCATTATGGGAAACCGTTACATGCTTAAAACCGAAGAACGCAACGTTCCAAGAAACCAGCATTACCTCCTTCAAAAGGCTGGAATTTTAACGCCTAAAATTTTCAAATCAGCCGAAGAGATAGATCGCCTAGCAATAGTTAAAGTGCCAGAGAAGAAACGAGCCATTGAAAGAGCCTTTTTTTACGCTTCCTCACCTGAAGAGTTCAAGAAGAAGGCTGAAGAACGCGTTAGAAAGAACATGATAAGCCGGGAAGCTCTTGAAAAAGCTGTGATAGAAGAATATGTTTTAGGCGCCAAGTTTAACGCAAACTTCTTCTGGTCGCCTTTAACTGACGAACTAGACCTCTTAGGGTTTGACAGGCGAATCCAAACAGACTTAGACGGCGTGCTAGACCTTCCAGCTGAGGAACAGTTAGAGTTAGGAATTGCAACTCAAAACATTGAAATAGGACATATGGGCGCCACTATGAGGGAAAGCCAGCTGGAAAAAGTTTTTGAGGCTGGAGAACGTTTCGTTGAAGTTTGCAAAAAGGAGTATCCGCCTGGAATAATTGGACTTTTCGCCTTGCAAGGCGCCGTAACCAAAAACCTTGAATTCTACGTTTTCGATGTAAGTCCCCGCGTGCCTGGATGCCCATGCGTAGAGCCTACATCGCCGTACATGAAATACAAGTACGGTGTGGAAGTAGGTCCAGGCCGAAGAGTTGCGATGGAAATTAAACGTGCAGTTAAGGAAGGAAAACTTGAGGAAATTGTAACATGATAACTCCTGAAGAAACAGGCAGACTGGTGGGCAGATATGACCTTAAAAAATTGGCAATTGGAACTATAGGCTCCCATTCTGCACTTAACATTTTCAAAGGTGCGAAAGAGGAAGGTTTCAGAACGGTATGTATCTGCAAACAAAAAGACGCTATAGTTTACAAGAAGTTTCCATTAGCTGACGAACTAGTAATGGTGGATGATTTCACAGAACTGCTGAAAGACGAAGTTCAGGAAAAACTCAGAAAACTCAACACGGTAATTGTACCTCACGGTTCCTTCACAGCTTACTTAAGCACTGAAGAGTTAACAGACAATTTTTACGTACCAATGTTTGGAAACCGCAGGCTTCTTCATTGGGAAGCAGACCGCCGGAAACAGGAAGAATGGCTTAGAAGGTCAGGGGTTAAAATGCCGAAAACTTTTAAGAGTGCAGAAGAAATCAACGCTTTAGCTATAGCGAAGCTTCAAGGAGCCAAAGGTGGCAGAGGCTATTTTCTAGTTAATTCACCGGAAAACTTCCGCAGAAAAGTTGGTGAGATGGTTAGCCGAGGCTTAATAAGCAGAGAAGACGCTGAAAACATTCACTTGCAGGAGTATGTTTTAGGCGTGAATGTTTACCCACACTATTTTTCGTCAATAATAAACGGTGAAGTAGAGTTTCTAGGCGTAGACAAACGTTACGAATCCACTGTGGACGCTATAGGCAGGGTGCCTGCAGCTG
The DNA here is from genome assembly GCA_038826715.1 of Bathyarchaeia archaeon. Classification (GTDB taxonomy): domain Archaea; phylum Thermoproteota; class Bathyarchaeia; order Bathyarchaeales; family Bathycorpusculaceae; genus JAWBOH01. The sequence goes on from JAWBOH010000008.1 coordinate 5,161, forward strand.
AACAGCTTGAAATAGACTTAACACCTACATACACCATTGTAGGCAATATTCCTCTAACCCTCCGCGAGTCTCTGCTGCCTGAACTGCTACGCATGGGCGACAACGTTCAGAAAACCGCGAAAGAACTTGCAGCTCCAGGCATAATTGGACCCTTCTGCTTGGAAACAGTAATAACCGACAACCTTGAAATATACACTTTTGAAATTTCAGCAAGGATTGTTGCAGGAACAAATGTTGGGATAGGCACTGGGCCTTACGCTTACCTGAAATATGGCGAGAGAATGTATACGGGTAGAAGAATAGCTATGGAAATTAAAGAAGCTTTGAAAAGTGGGCGCATTCAGGAAGTGGTGGCATAACCATGACGCCGTAGCTTTTTAGAGGGGTATTCCATTTAATTCCAAAATGGTTAATTGGATAATTTGTAACATGCCCTTTTGGAAACCTATGTGCTTTAAAGTTCACAGGTTTTCAGTAGTTTTTCAAAGTTTTGACGGTTTCTATCTGCCTTATACTGTCTTAACGCTTCCATAACTTTTGTTTTATCTTTACAGCCAAGTTTTTCAGTTATTTCCTCAGAAACTCCTCCGCTGATGAATAGGAACTGTGCAATTGAAGTTACGTTTGAAGGCTTCCGGTTTAAGCTTGCCGATTCAAAATCCACAATGAAAGGCTTGTCTTCACAGGTTATAATTACATGTTTGGGTGCGCGGCTTAACTCGCCATGATCTAAGCCTGCCATGTCGAGGCGCCAACACTGCTCTAGAAGCTCCTTCAAAACTTTTTTGAAACTTTTTTCTCCACGAAACTTTTTAAGCCATTCGGGAAGCAGGACGCCGTCGATAAACTGCATGAGAAGCAAGTTTCTGCTCACGCCTAAGAAGTCTGGTCCAACCCCCACTTGGTTAGCTGTTTTAAGCATGTCTGCCTCATGCTGCATCATGGAACGGTCAGCATCTATCCTCCGAATCTTCAATGCAACCGCCTCGCCGTTTCTATAGGCTTTTACAACTATACCGACACATCCTTTGCCCAGAACCCGCATGTTTAAAACATGTTTTTCTCCAGTGAACTCCAAAGCTTTAACACCTAGTTTCTTAAGCTCTTTTACGCGTTTTACTAAATCAAGCCTATTTGGTTTAGGATAACACAATATAGATGCGAAGGGTTCATCCAAAAGCCTTTCCGCCGAAACCATTAAACCTTCATAATTCATTTAGGCATTACCTTTACGCATAGTTTAATTTTAGTTCATCAAATGAAATGTGTTCAAAGCATAAATATAAATCCATAAAATCGACGATCAAACACCCTTTCCACCGCAAAATCAGGATCAAACAGCTTCACATACAATAAAAACAACAGCCAAACCCTGCTCTTCTAACGTTTTAAAACGCGTTCACGGTGGGAAGCTGAAACCACAGACGTACTAAACATAAAAATTGTTTTATGTAAGCATTGTTGAATGAAAAGGAAACAGCGGTAGGGTTATGTTTATTCCTCTTCGCAGAATTCTTCTGCTTTTGGCGGTGTCGGCGGCAGTCCCTTGCGTTCCCGTATTTGTCTTATGACTTCAGCCTGCATGGATTCTGGAACTGGCGCCCACCTGCTGAATTGGGTTGCCCAGAAGGCTCTTCCCTGGGTTGAGGAGCGAAGCTCGTCGGCTATTCCGAAAGATTCTGCTACTGGAAGTTCCGCTTTTACTATTACTAGGTCTTCCTCGTTGACCATGTCCAGGATTCTTCCTCTGCGTTTTTGTAAAAGTGTTATAACAGGGCTTACAAAGTCGTTTGGAACTTTGCATTCGAAGCTCAGTATTGGCTCTAAAAGTTTAGGTTCGGTTAGGAGGAAGGCTCCCCAAATGGGACGCCAAGTCATGGGTAAGATTTGCGCTGGACCGCGATGCACAGGGTCTTCGTGGATCAGTATGTCTTCCAGGTTCACTTTAATTCCGTAGAAGGGTTCTTTTGCTAAGACACCTGTTGCAACGGCGTCTCTGAAACCTGACTTGACGTGGTCTAAGATTTCTTCGACGTATTGCCTGCCTTTGATTCTGTTGATTAGGATGTTTGTGCCTTCTATGGCTATTACGTTGCGGGCGTCTTCTGTGGACCAACCGTGCTCTTTTGCAAGGATGCGTTGTCTTTCATCCCGGGTTTGCATCTCGTTGATTTTGCCTGTTCTAACGGCTTCTATGACTTCTGGTGAAAGCTTTTCCACAGTTACCCAAAGCTTGTTGTGTTTGTTTGGGCTTTTACCCATCACTGGAGGCCCTTTATAGTCCCGGGTTATGGTTTCACGGTAAATCACTATGGGTTTGCTCATCTTAACTTTTAAGCCGGCTTCCTGCATTCGGTAGGCTGTAACTTCTAAATGCAGTTCACCCATGCCGCTTAACAAGTATTGACCGCTTTCTTTATCTATTTTAAAATGGAGGTTTGGATCTTCAAGTGTTATTTTATGAATAACCTTGTCGAAAAGCGGGAGGTCTTTAACGTCCTCAGGTTCAACAGCCACTGTCACCACCGGGTCTGAAACGTATTTTAAAGCTTCGAAGGGTTGAGTTTCAACCCCTTCCTCTGCAAGGGTTTCGCCTACATGTATTGAGGGTAAACCGGAAATCGCTGCTATGTTTCCAGCAGGAATCTTTTCCACTATGACTCTGTCTGCAGCCATGCTCATGTAAACCTGCTGTATGGTTCCTTTCTGGCGGCTTGTTACGAGGCGAACGGTTTTTCCCTTTTCCACCGAACCGCTGAAAACCCTTCCTATGGCGACAACACCGCTGTGGGGATCAACCTCAATGAAGGTTATGCACATGAGAAGAGGCCCGTTGGAGTCAACTTTAGCCATAGCTTTACCCACCGGACTGTCTGCGTCTCCAGGCCATATTTGACTCTGCCTGTACGGTTGGGCTTCTAACGGGTTTGGAAGGTGTTCGCAAAACATGTCTAAAACTGGCTCATAGACAGGTATCTGTTTGCTTAAAGCGTCAACTTTTCTTCCGATGTCTTCAGGCTCACCTGTGTAAGCGTTGATAATGTCTTTAAAGGTTATTCCTTTAGCTTTCATGTGGGGAAGGTTCAAACCCCACTTGTGAAGGGCTGAGCCGAAGGCAACTCTTCCATCTTCCACTTTCACCTGCCAATCTTTTTTGTGTTCCGGAGGGGCATACCTTTCGATAATGCTGTTTATTCTTGTAATTATTCTTGCAAACTTTTTCTGTATCTCTTCAGGTGTCAGTTTTAACTCTCTGATAAGCCGGTCAACCTTGTTGATGAAAAGTATGGGTTTAACTCTTTCCCGTAAAGCCTGCATCAAAACCGTTTCAGTCTGGGTCATGGGACCCTCGACAGCGTCAACAACCACTAGGGCACCGTCAACGGCTCTAAGGCTTCTTGTAACGTTTCCGCTGAAGTCTATGTGTCCAGGCGTGTCGATGAGGTTTATAAGGTAGTCTATGTTTCCGTAGGTGTGCACGAGACTTATGTTTGAAGCGAAAACTGTCATTTGCCTTTTCTGTTCAAGCTCCCAAGAGTCTAGAAAGAGTTTCTGCCCGGCTACCTGCTCGCTTATTATGCCTGCTGCAGCTAAAAGGCTGTCTGAAAGTGTTGTTTTACCATGGTCAACATGTGCGATTATGCTTGTGTTCCGTATCCTTTCCGTGTTGTTTAAAAGTTTAACTATTTCTTCAACCTGCCTATAACGACCCATAATTAAACATTCCCCACGCTGACGAATAAGCTTGAAAAGCGAACACTTTATTGTTCTTAACTTGAGGCATTATGATTCCACTTGCTGAGTTAAGCTACATGGAAGTGAAAAATGAATCATATTAACTTTTTGCAGAAATTCCACAAAACTTTTAAGATTATAGAAAACCTTGTTTCTCAGCTTCCAAACTTAATTATTGAATTGCCCAGTGGAGATTTACCCTTGCCAAAGTTTAGGCAAACAGCTGAAATAGCCAAAATAATGCATAAAAAGGAGGCAATCCGCAACATCGGCATAACAGCCCACATAGACCATGGAAAAACCACCGTGACAGATTCTCTTTTGGCAGATGCTGGGCTGCTCTCGCCCAGAATTGCCGGAAAAGCTAGAGCGTTAGACTATCTAGTCGAGGAGCAGAAACGTGGAATAACAATTAAAACTGCAAACATTTCGCTTTTACATGAAGTTAACGGTTACCAATACATCATAAACCTAATTGATACTCCTGGACATGTAGATTTCACAGGCAAGGTTGCACGGGCTTTAAGAGCTATTGACGGCGCATTAGTTGTTGTCGACGCGGTTGAAGAAGTCATGGCTCAGACAGAAACAGTGACACGTCAAGCCCTCGAAGAAAGAGTTAAACCAGTACTATTCATCAACAAGGTTGACCGATTGATTAACGATTTAAGGTTTACACCAGGCGAAATCCAAGACAAACTAATCCGGATAATCCGAGACTTCAACACTTTAATAGAGATTTATGGAGAGCCGGAGTTTAAGAAAAAGTGGAAGGTTAACCCTCAGGAAGAAACTGTTGCATTCGGTTCAGCGTTGCACCGTTGGGGCTTCACTTTAAAAACAGCTCAAGAAAAAGGAATAAAGTTTGCAGACATAAAAAATGCCTACGAGGAGAGCCAACATAAGAAACTTGCAAAGCTTATTCCGCTGCATAAGGCCATTCTAGACATGGTTGTAAAGAACATTCCGAACCCAGTTGAAGCCCAAGGTTACCGTGTGCCAAAGATATGGAGAGGCGACATAAACTCTGGAATTGGACGTGCCATGCTAAACTGCGAAGATGATGGACCAACCGTCATGTGTATAACAATGGTGCAGATGAATCCCGAAGTTGGACTCGTAGCAACGGGAAGACTTTTTTCAGGCCTTCTCAAAAACGGAGACCAAGTTTACCTGTTAGGCTCAAGGAAAACCCACACTGCACAGCAAGTTTCCATTTATATGGGAGCCTTCAGAGAAGTTATAGACAAAATAAAAGCAGGCAACATTGCAGCCGTTTTAGGCTTGGACACAGCTAGAGCTGGAGAAACCCTTGTAGAAATGGCTTACAAAAACATTATGGCTCCATTCGAACGCATGAAATGTGTTTCAGAACCAATATTAACAATAACAGTTGAACCTGAAAATCCAAGGGATTTGCCGCGCTTAATTGACGCTATGAATAGACTTTCCATTGAAGATCCAGACCTTTCAGCAGTCATAAACAGGGAGACAGGGGAATGCCTGCTAACCGGATTGGGAGAATTACACCTTGAAATAGCCGTGAAATCCCTGCAGGACTACACGGGTGGACTTGAAATTATAACCTCAAAGCCAATGGCTGTTTATAGGGAAAGCGTTTCTGGAAAGGGCATAATAGCCAAAGCTGAAAGCTCCAACAGGCGTAACACGTTCTGGATTCAAGTTGAACCATTAGAGGAAAACGTCATAAATCTAATGGAGAAAGGCAAAATCGCTGAGGACGCTGACTTAGAACACATAGAAACCCTTCCTGAAAAAGCTGGATGGCCTTCTAGGGAAGCGGGGAACATTTTAGCAATAGAAGAACATAAAAACATGCTTGTAAACATGAGTAAAAGCATTCAACATTTGCAGGACGTTAAGGAAATTGTAGCCTCCAGTTTCAAGTGGGCTTGCAAAGCTGGACCACTATGCGGAGAACCTTTTCGCGGAGTGAAAGTCAAACTTGTAGATGCACAGCTTCATGAAGATCCAGTACAGCGAGGCCCAGCTCAAATAATGCCAACCGTACACCGAGCACTGTTAGCCTCGTTTTTAACTGCTAAGCCGGTGATTTTGGAACCTGTCTACAAAATAAGCATTTCAATCCCATCTCAGCTTGTCGGCGTATGCATGACTACGCTGACAGGGAAGCGTGGAAGAATACTGGCTGCAGAGCAGAAAGACACCTTAACAACAGTTACAGGTTATATTCCAGTTGCAGAAACCTTCAGCTTGTCTTCTGAAATGCGTTCAGCCACCTCTGGACATGCCTTTTGGCAATGCACTTTTGACCATTGGGAAAAACTCGGGGAAAACATCGCCCATGAAGTGATAAAGCAAATACGAGAAAAGAAAGGAATACACCTGATAAAACCGACGGTGGAAACGTTCACAGACGAAGCCTAAAAGTGAAACAGATGTGAACTTTATGGAACTGAAACTTGCGCAACCCTTCAGTTTGGATTTAACCCTTTGCTGCGGGCAAGCTTTCAGATGGGAAAAAATAGGCGATTTTTGGCACGGCATTGTAAAAAACAAACCTTTGAAAATGAAACAAAAAGGCAACATTCTTGAATTTAAAAATGCCAGCCGAGATTTCGTGGAAAGCTATTTCAGGCTTGAAGACGACTTGCCATCGATTCTAACCGAAATCATGAGAGACCAACACATTGAAAACGCTGTTAAAACCCTTAAAGGTTTGCGTATTCTACGCCAAGACCCATGGGAATGCCTTATCTCCTACATATGCGCCACATACAAGAATATACCAGCCATAAAAAGGATGCTTTACAATTTGTCTATGAAATTCGGAGAGAAGAAAACGTTGGACGGCTGCGCATTCCACACTTTTCCATCAGCTGAAAGGCTGGCGCATGCAAGCCTAAAACAGCTTGCTGAATGCGGCTTAGGCTACAGGGCAAAATATGTTTCAGAAACAGCTAAGAAAGTTGCCAACGGCGAATTCCAAATTGAAAACCTGAAAACTGAAAGCTACGAAAAAGCAAGGGAAAAACTGCTTACCTTGCCAGGTGTAGGCTTAAAAGCAGCAGACTGCATTATGCTTTTCTCCCTCGAAAAGCTTCAAGCCTTTCCAGTTGATGTTTGGGTAAAACGCATAATCATAAAGTATTATGCAGACCATTTTGAAAAAGACTTCGTCAAGAAGATTTCGTTTAAAAAATCGTTGACGAAAACGGATTATGAAAGGCTAAGCCTTTTCGGAAGAAAATATTTCGGCACATATGCAGGCTACGCTCAAGAATACCTTTTCCATTTTGAAAGAATTATGACAAAACAGCCTAAATTAGGTTTTCTTTACTGAGCAGTTGAGCAGCCCAATTGCCACACGTTGTTGCAGCAGATATAGCTTCCGAAATAAGCCTATAAATATTTGCATAACTGTGCTTTTCCAGGTGTGCAACAACCTCTTCAAGTTTTAAGGCAATGTCTCTGAAACCTTCAATCTTGGAAGAATTTACAGCTATGTGAACTTCTAAGATTAAAGCATTAAAATACGCTGCCAAAAGCTTTTCAGCCCCTGCAACTTCAGCCTCATCTTTTAACCCGCATAAAAAATCCAGCAGGCTTGACGCCACAATAAGGCTGGTTTTAATTTTTTCAGCGTAGTTAAACACTATTACAGCCTTTTTAACCTCGGCCAAAACAACCATCTCAAACCTTCAAACCTTTTCCAAGCAGGCGCTAACCCGTTATTTCTTAAGTCTTCTCCACACTTCCTCTTCAAGTCTTTCACCAGATATTAGGCGACCAGCAACTATAACTTCCCCGTTTAAGGCTATGCTCGGCACGCTCATAATAGGGTAGGCTGATGCTTCCTCCAACCCCTCCTTAGTGTTTAAGGATATCTCTCTGTAACCTATGCCAAGTTTCTGTGCCACTTCAATAGCGACCTGCTTAGCAGCAGGGCAACTCGAACAGCTGGGCAAAGTGAAAACCTTCAACTCGGGAACTTTAACACCTTCCATAATTCTAATTTAGCATAGCAGCCTTAAAATTTTTTGATACCTGGTTAACATTCAAATACTGGAAGTAATTAACCAGTGGCATAACAACATAGATGAATACAACTTGAAACGTTGCATTTCCCGTGACATTGCAAAATCGTTAACAGGGATAAGCCTTAACGCCTTCAAACCGATATTTTAAAAGTATGTTTTAAACCCATATTTTAACATGCTCCTGTCAGCAAGCGCTGCAGCTGTATTAGCACTGCACTGCGGTTAACGTTGTCTCCTCGTTTCTTTAGCCATAAAAGCTGCTAAAAAATAGGCTAGACAGCAGGAGAAAAGCCAAAAACCCATTTTTTCCCAGCCCATAAGCGATACGAAGTAGCCTGCTGTCGGACCGGAAAGCAGAGATCCAATGTTAAAAATAGCTGTACAGAGGCTTGTAGCAATGGGAGTCATCGATGGTGTAACCAAATCTTGGATGAATGAAAGCACTAACGGATAGCCCCCTGCATTCACCGCTCCATAAACGATGCAGAGCAGAATGACTAGATGAGGATTTCCAAACCTAGGTTGGAACATTAAATACACCAATGGAGCTAACGGCAGGCTTGAATAGTACAGAAAAGGCTTTCTACCATACCTATCGCTTAGGAAAAGAATTAGGGGAGTCATTATCAGCATAAGACACATCTGCGCCGAAGTCAATGTGCTGGAGAAAACGACATCATAATTCAGCACAGTTCGACTATATGTTGGGTAAAAGCTCGTAACAGAATATGAAATGATTGCCGCAAAGAGGCTGATTACACAGCCTAAAATAACATTCCTGTCTCCTAAAATCCTCCACAGATATCCCCGCTGCTGCTTCTCCACAACTTCTCTTCGCTCTACACGCTCAAACATTTCGAGACGAATAATAAGAAAGATCAAAGCTGATATGCTAAGGCTTAACAGTCCAAACAGGTAAAATGGCATCTTCCAGCTGCTGGAACAAGATAACACTATTGACGCTACAGGAAAAGACCACAAAATCCCAGTGATATACATGTTCCCAGCCAAACCGCTCATCAGTCCACGCCTCTCAGGATAAATAGAACCAAAGAAAGAGTAATACGCAACATTCCATACACCTCCACCTATCCCTACACCAAACCTGAAAAACAGCATGTGAAAAATGGAGCTGGAAACTCCAGTCAAGACAGTGAAAAAAGATAAAGTGAAAAAACCAACCAGCAACGTGTAGGCCAAACCCATCTTTTTTACGATCCAACCTGTAAACAATGAACTCAAAACCATTCCCAAACCGAAAAGCGTTGTAATCACCCCACCCCAGAACACTGAAAACGAAAGATCCTTCATAATACTGTCCAGCACCGCCCCAATAATAAGCTGATCCGCAGCGTAAAACTGGTGGCTTAGCATAATCAAAAGCAGAGTCACGCCACGTTTAAATGAAACACCTTTCAAAAGACCTATCTCCCACTGGTCAACCGCCCGGCAAGCTTCAACAATTCATTATAAATACATCATAAACCAAATAAAAGCTTAATTACTTACACTTGAAATCAACTGAAACGCAGACAGCTTAACCGACCAAACTAAGGCGGAATCCATATAACTTCTCCGCTAATTTGACTAGCCCCTCCAGCATATTCCATGAGCAACCTACAAGCCTCGAAATATCCATCGAGGTTTAGTTCACACTTCCTTGACTCACAATCTATGCAACCCACTTAAAACTCTACATACAACAACCAGAAAACGAAACATCATAACTGCTGTTCCAATTTTATAAGCCTCGGGCGGGATTTGAACCCGCGACCACCGCCTTACCAAGGCGATGCTCCGCCAGGCTGAGCTACCGAGGCCCGCAATATTTTAACACTTAAATTTTTAAAGCGTTTCTCATAAAGACACTAGGCAATAATTTATTATTTAGCTTTGCCTCATGCAAAATGAAAACGAGCAACATAAGAAGCGCGGGGGTCGCCAAGCCTGGTTAAAGGCGCAAGGCTTAGGACCTTGTCCCATAGGGGTTCGTGGGTTCAAATCCCACCCCCCGCACTGCTATGTTGAAATTTGGGGGGTTCATTCCAGAAGGCTACTCCTCATAAGCCGCTGAACTTTAGAGTGCTACGTCTTTTGGAGTATCCCTGATTATAAAATAAGAATCAACGAAGGGCGGGATTTAAAATTTTGTTTATGCCATGGCCTAGGAAGGAAAATCCGCAAGCTAAGGCAGCGATGCACAGGCCTGGAGGAATTATAACCCACCACACTCCAAAAAGGAAAGCGTTGCTGGCCTTTGCATAGAAAAGCATTTGTCCCCAACTGATAACAGTGGGATCACCCAAGCCTAGAAAAGATAAGCTTGCCTCCATCAATATGGCAAAAACCGTCGAGGTTATCATGTTGGCAATAATTATTCCAACCACGTTAGGCAATATATGGACGAACATTATGCGAATTTTGCTGGCTCCCATGGCCAAAGCTGCCTCAACGAAAGGCCAACTTTTTAATGATAAAACCTGTGAGCGCACTTGTCTAGCAGTGGACGGCCAAGCAAAAAGACCGAAAATGAGGATTATAGTCCACATGGATGCACCGACAAAGTATGTAATTATAATAGCTATAGGAATAAGAGGTATAGTTAAAAAAATATCGGTAAATCGCATTAGAGCGGCGTCCGCAATCCCGCTGAAAAAACCTGAAGTTATACCAATGAGCGCTCCTAAAATAACTGCAAACAAAGAAGCAACAAATCCAATAATAAGGGATGCTCGACATCCGTAAATTGTTTGGCTAAAAACGTCTCTTCCTATAAAGTCTGTTCCGAACCAATTTTCAGAATTAGGAGGTGAAAATCTTGGCGCTACAAACTCGGAATATGGATTGAAGGGACTTATGTAGGGACCAATTATCGCCAGGATTGCAAAAAAAATTACTAATAGGAACCCTGCAACACCCATCTTACTTTTTCGCATTTTACGCCAGAATTCGCTCATTTTTTTATGAAACCGCAGGTGTTTCATTTTGGACCAATCCTTATTCTGGGATCAAGCCTTGAGTAAAGTATGTCAGTTATGAAATTAGTTGCTAGCACTAGAATTGTTGTCAGTATGAGTACTCCCTGGAGTAGGGGGAAATCTCGTTGGCTTATGGCGTCCCAAACTAGTAAGCCCATACCTGGGTACGAAAATACTATTTCAATCAGTATGAAACCGCTTGCGATTCGCCCAAAACTTATTGCTATTCCTGTGATAAAAGGTAGGAGAGCATTTCGCGCAGCATGCCTGAACATTACAGCTTTTTCCTTAAGACCTTTTGCTTCTGCAGTAAGGATATAATCCTCCCTCAGCGTATCTACCATGTTGTTTCTCATGATTAAAGCATCAGCCCCAAAAACATGTGTTAAAGCTATTAGTGGCAAAAACAGATGGTACGAAACATCCCAAGCGTATTCAAAGAAATTTGAGAATTCTTTACCTGGGGTTACCGACCCCCCCAAGGGGAATATTGGTATAAAATTACAGAAAAACATCTGAAGTAGCAGACCAATCCAGAAGGTCGGTAAAGCCAAAAGAAGTATGAATAAGCCCTGTAGATAAACATCCGTTTTTTTCCCATGTTTCCAGGCTGCTAGAGTTCCCAAGAGGAAAGCGATAATAGCAGATAAGATTCTAGCTGAAACCATCAGCAATATGGTCCAAGGGAGCCTTTCCATAATAATGTTCATAACTCCTAGAGGGTAAAACTTCCATGAAACTCCAAAATCGCCTCTGAATACATTCACTAGAAACAGGCAAAACTGTTCGAATGGTGATTTATTTAGGCCAAATTTTTCCATGAGTTGTTCTTTTAGGACGGGGCTTCCTATTTCAGCAGGTATAAGGTAGTCCTCAGGTTTTCCAGGTAACATGCGTGGTATGGCAAATATTATTACCAGAACTATTAAGAAAGTTGCAATATACTGCAAAAGTCGGCCTATGATGAACTTGATCATCGGAAATGAAATTTTGCACGGAAGGTAATTTAAAAATTTCGGTGGAAGAAATCGTGCATCCTAAGAGTGAGAAAAATTTTAAATACAGGGTTAATTTCTAAAAGTTTCAATGTCGCTTTTAGAAGTATCACGCTTGAAAACTTACTATTACACTGATGATGGAGTTGTGAAGGCAGTTAATGATGTAAGCTTTGAACTGAAGCATGGCGAATGTTTGGGCATAGCTGGTGAGTCTGGATGTGGAAAGTCTACACTTGCACTGTCAATTCTTAGATTGATCAAGCCTCCTGGACGTATAGTGGAAGGAGAAGTGCTTTTGGATGGAGTTTCTATATTGTCTCTAGGCGTTGATGATTTGCGCAAAGTTCGGTGGCGTAAAGTTTCTTTGATTTTTCAATCTGCCATGAATGCCTTGAACCCCGTATACACTATAGGCGCACAGATAGTTGAAGCGCTTACAACACATCTAAATTATAGTAAGAATGAGTCTAGAACTACGGCTATTGCCCTGCTGGAATCAACCGGATTACCTCCTTCAGCTTTCCACATGTACCCCCATGAACTTAGCGGCGGGATGAGGCAGAGGGCGCTGATTGCAATGGCGCTTGCATGTAACCCAAAAATGTTAATTGCCGACGAGCCAACTACCGCCTTAGACGTTGTAACGCAAGCCCAAATACTTGCTTTAATTAAGAATTTACAAAAGGAGCGTAACTTGTCAGTTATTATAATTTCCCATGATCTTTCTATTCTGGCACAGGTATGTGACAAATTGGCAATAATGTACGCTGGAAAGATCGTTGAACATGCAGATGTTGAAATACTATTTGAAAAACCAGCTCATCCTTACACTTCAGCTCTTATCCGCTCGTTTCCCAGCATTAAGGGTTGCAAAAGAGCTTTAAAAGAACTGCCAGGTCAACCTCCATCACTTATCAATCCTAAAGAAAACTGTCTTTTTAGTCCTCGCTGCCCCTTCGCACAGCCTCTTTGTTTCCAAAGTCAACCGGAAGTAAGGCAAATCAGTTCTGGACATTTTGTTGGTTGCCACTTTGCAGAGGATTTACGTGAAAAACTGGCGAGTGTCGGCTGGGAGGAGAAATGGCAATAGTGGAAGTGGTTGATCTAAAAAAGTATTTTCCATTACGTAGAGGCTTGCTAACATGGGTAAAGAGGAAAAAAGCAGAGTTTACGCCTGCAGTTGATGGTGTTACGTTGAAAATTGAGCAGGGAGAGATCTTCGGTCTTGTTGGCGAAAGTGGCTCTGGAAAAACAACCTTAGCAAGATTGATACTGCGCTTATTAGAGCCTACGGGCGGACGAATTTTTTTCGGCGGTGTTGACGTCAGCAGGTTGAAGGGTGCAAAACTTAAGGATTTCCGCAAAAAAGCGCAGGTTGTCTTTCAAGATCCATATGCATCGCTTAATCCTCGACGAACCGTTATGCAAACTGTGCAAGAACCATTGTCGATTCATGGTCTGTACGGCAAGGAGGAAAGAAAAGAAGTCGTTATTAAAATGCTAAAAGCTGTTGGTTTAACCCGCGAAGAATATTTGAACATGTATCCTTATCAATTAAGTGGCGGCGAAAGACAGCGGGTTGCCATATGCAGGGCACTTATTCTAAATCCAAGTTTCGTGGTTTTAGACGAACCTGTCTCTATGCTTGACGCGTCCATTAGAATCGGCGTCTTAAATCTCCTTTTACGGTTAAGAAAAGAGTTTCACCTAACCTACCTATTTATTTCACATGACTTGGCCCTGGCAAGATACATATGTAACAGAGTTGCAGTAATGCACTTAGGAAAAATTGTGGAAATGGGTGAAACTGAGGAAATTATACAAAACCCGTTACATCCTTATTCACAATTGCTAATCAGCGCCGTGCCAGCCCCTGACCCGCACATCAAGATTTCAGTAACAAAAAGTGTTAGACGCACAGAGGAACATACCAACACCTTAACGGGAGGCTGTAGATTTCATCCATTTTGTGATAAACCATTTAAAAAGTGCCGAGAAAATGTTCCTCCTCTTAAAGAGATAGAAAAGGGGAGGTTGATTGCCTGTTGGAAATATTGAACTTTAAGGTTCTCCTTGGGAAGTATCATTACTTTGCAATTCTAACATTGTTTTGTTCTTTATAGTCTAACCTTTCCTTTTTCTCCGTGCCATCGCGATATATGCCGCGGCTATTATTATGACAATTACTACAATCGCAGCAATAATGTATTCCGTTGGTATAGTTAGAGCTTGTTCAGGTTTAGGTGTTGGTGTCGCAGTCGGTTTAGGCGTCGGTGTAGGAGTTGGCTGAATAGTTGGTGTAGGGGTTGGAGTTGGCTCAGGTTCTCCAACAATCTTGAGCATATGGGGCAATGCTGGCCTAATGGGACTTGGAAAGCCGAATGCGCTGACGTAACTTGACATGTCCCACCGCCAGTTGGTCAGTTTATCTGTTCTGTAGCCCCAGTTCCACATCTCAAAGAAACATATTACTACGGTAGGTATTTCTTGAGCATAAATTTTTTGCAGTTGGGCAACAAGGCTGACTGTTTGAGCAGGATCTAGCTCTGAGAACACCTTGTCGGCCAATTCGGCGTATGTTTTGTTATACCAGCCTGAAGCTAGGTATTGGCTCCATCCTGAAGGAGGCAGCATCCACGGTATTACTTGCGAATACCATGAAGTTGGATATTCTCCATAGTTGCCGTAGGAGAATCCCCATTCTTTCTTTTCAGCAAAGAATGTTCTTGATCCGTAGTCTGGGACGGTTGGGGCGAATTCAACTGTCACTTCTATTCCTATTTCCTTTAGGTTTTCTTGAATTTTTTGCGCCACTAAAATTCTTGTAGCTGCCTCGCCCAGTCTTTGTCCAATCATTTTATAGCTAAGTCTTGTTCCGTTTGGTGTCACCCTTATTCCGTCCGAGCCCTTTGTGAAGCCAAGTTTGTCTAGAATCTCGTTTGCTGCGTTTATGTTAGCTGCGTGATCTTTAGGCCAAACGGCTTCAGGAATATAGAATTCCGGATATAAAGCCCAGTTCATCCATGTTTTGTTTGCATAGAACCCGTAACCTAGATAATAGTTTTTAGCTATGTAAACTTTGTCTATAGCTAAGTCAACAGCTTGCCTAACTTCTTTAATGCTTAATGGATATAACCTCGTGTTGATGATTAGGTAGTCTACAGCGTTAGGCACCGTTCTCCAAATCCCTATTTTCGGGTCGCCTACAACGAAAGACATTGTTTCAATTGAGAGGGAAGTTGTTTCAACTTCGCCTTTTTTGAGAGCTAAAACTCTGGTTTCAGTTGCACCATAAAAACGAATCAGGATGCTATCTATGCGAGGCATAGATTCTGTTTTCCAGTAGTTCGGGTTTTTCTTAAAAATGTAATATTCTCCAGGCTTGGTGGAAGCGTAAATGAATGCTCCTGTGGTAATGTGTTGTTCCGGGGTGTTAATGATGTTGTATTTAAGTGGGTCTTCCAATTTTTCAAACACATGCGCAGGAAAGATAGGGTTATTACCGTATACAAGAGCCCATCTGGCGCATGGTTTCTTCAATTGAAACTCAACAGTTTTGTCATTTACAACCTTGACTTGATCAAGAGTTAAAGTTATTTCTGGAGTTGCCGCATACTTGGATATAAGAGTCCATGTCACATTCACATCTCGCGCAGTGAATGGCGTATTGTCATTCCATTTTGCCCGTTCGTCTAAATAAAAGGTTATTTTACGACCATCCTTGGACATCTCGAAACTTTTAGCCAGCCACGGAACTAAAGTGCCGTTTTTAAGTACCAAAATTAATGGTTCATACATCAATGGGTAAAAGTAATTGTTAAAGGGAACATCACGGGCTGCCAGCAAAGGGTTAAACGCTGATGGAACTGCACCAATGGCGAATATTAATTGCTTCTCTTCAGGAGCAGATCGGCCAACATGTACGACCAGTGTGGCAGCAAGAAGCAACAGAGACGCCAGAAGAAAGACGCGCATCCCTAGAGCAGGCCTTTCCTTTTTAAAACATGACCTCATATACCATCGGAATTATATTTTTTGCCGATAACCATATTTAAATTTTTTCGCTTCTATTAGTTTTCGTGCTCATGAAAAGGTTCTTTATAAAGCTTCCCCAAAAACCTGCACATTCACCATCCGTTATGAAAGTGGAGTTACAAAGTGTTCTATGTAGCTGAAGCATGCATATTTGCAATTCATTTTTAACCATTCACATGATTTGAACGCATTTAGACCGCCTAATGTATGCTTTGCGCAGCTTTTGTGCTTTTCTTTCAGTTATGCGCTTATAGTTTAAGAATGCAGGATCTTGGTTAAAGAAATTGGCAGAGAATATACGATTTGCCAAGTGTTAAATGAAAGTTAATCCGATTTCTCGTACTTTCCAATTTTTCTTACTCTTAACCGCCTCACTGTTGCTTATCATTCGACTTCTTCTATACACTTTAAACGAATCTTCCTTTAAGAAACCTAACAAGGGATCTTGCGGAAGCTTCATGTATCTTATTGCTTTTGCATGCCTGAACTGGATTCAAGCCACCATCCAGCGGCATGTTAAAATTACGTGGTTTTCCATCGCTCTGAGAACTGTAGAAAACTTGCAATTTTTGGGAAAAAGGTTTGGAAAAGATGTAAAAATTAGTCCTTAAGAGTTTTTGATGCTTGTGAAGCCGGCGGACTTTTACGGGTACCATCCTGATACGGGAGGAGTTGGATTAGGCGGCGGGGGATTCGACATTCCTAGGCGGAAATGTTCGCCGGTTTTTTTACGTTTCCAGCGGAGTCTTTCGTCTAAAGGCCAGTTCATTTTTATGGCTCCTTGGAGAGCTCTTGGACAGGCGTGGATGCAGCAGCCGCATATGCAGCAGTCTTCTGAATAAATTACTATCGGCGGTTTCCCCTTCTCGGGGTTGGGAAGTAACATGTTCATTCTACAAGCTCTTATGCATGGTGGTTCAGGCTTAACGTCTGGACACCCGGTGCAAACTTTAGGGTTGAAAACTATTATTGATTGAACTTGAACTGGCACAAATGCCTTTTTTACACTCATTTTCTCACCACGGCTTAAACTTCTCATAATTTTCCTTATATGTTGGGGCGTATGGAGGTTTAATGTAAAAGCGTGTTGGCAATTCTCCGTAGCAGAGTTTTCCGTTATCCAGTTTCATCGTAATGTATTTGGTCCATTCTGGAGGGTCAACTTGAGGATAATCCGACCTGTGGAAATTTAGTATTTCAGAAGAAGCTTTCCGTGCAATTCCAGCATAGACAACCATTTGAGCCACGGTGAGCAGATCGAAACATTCCAATGTTCTAGTCAACTCATACGGGTTTAATGCAGCTACCTCTTTAGCTTCTTTTTCTTCAATTTCTTTAAGAGTTATTAGGGCTATTTTGAACATTTCGTCATTTGCCCATTCCCAGCAGTAAGTTCTCATCACCTTGCTTATTCCTGAATTCAACTCTTTCCAAGAGATCCCTTCAGTTCTGTTTATGGGCGCATAGACACGTTTTCTTTCATCCTCCACCTGCCCTTCATCTATTTCAGGTTTGGACGCTTGCTTGGCATATTTTGCTGCTTTAATGCCAACCCATTTTCCACAAGCAGCCGAAGTTGCGTGTCCAAGCGTGTTGAAACCTATGTCTCCAGCCAAATACAGTCCTTCCAAATTTGTTCTAAAGTCCCAGTCATGCACCAGTCCACCCTTACTTGTTCGGACAGTCCAGCTTTTCACAGGATCTAATATGACGCCTTCGCCATAGCATTGAAGCATATCCTCGTCAGGGTTAAAACCTGCCTCTGTCAGCATTTTATATATAATCCAGCCTTTCCCCTCTGATGGAAGACAATGTGCAAACATTAATTTCCGCAAGTTTTCCGGCATGCTTGGCAGGTCAGCATATAAAGGCAGTACATATTCGCCTTTTTTTACAAGTTCTGGAAACTTGGGATCCGAGCTTAAACTATGTGGTTCAGCATATTCCCCCTTAACGGCGTGTATGTATACTCTTTGACCCATAAGTGATGGACGGAACCTCTCCTCAATCGATGAAAGGATTCGTCCGTCCCAACTAACCCACGGGACCTCCTTACCATTGGCATCAACAATGGTGCATCCATAATACTGCTGTTTCGCAGTGCCTGCGCTGTAGAATGGAAAACCAGCCAATCCATGGAAAATTCTCCTCGCTTCCATAAGCGTGAATTCCGCACCTGCCTTCCAAGCTGCCGCGTGACCAGCACCAGACTGCGAATGAAGAATAGGTACAGGCAAGAAGCGGGCACCGACATATGTCCAAAGCCTTTCATGTATATGTCCAGTGCAAAGTATTGTAGCTTTCGCCCTGAAAACATAGAATTCACCGGTGCGGACATTCACACCTGTTGCACCTACGACTCTAGACCCCTGCCTTCCTCCTTCAGTAAGCAAACTTGTCACTTTAACTCTACTGTAAATGTTTACTCCAGCTCTTCTTACAGCTCCGTAAAGCGCTGGTCTAATCGTTTGACCCCATGGCATAATGTTAATCTTACTGTCCCAATCTCCATAAAAAACAAATTTTGTCTCATCATCTCTGAAAGGCGCTCCCTTATACTCGTCAAGCGTGTCCCTGACTTTAGCACCCATCTTCTCATATTCAAGGATAATGTCGTAGCTTCCCTTCAAAGTCACATAACCTGCAATTCCATTAAGGTATGGATCCGTGCTTTCTTCAATTTTTATAAACTCGTCGCTTGTAATTCTGCTGCACGGATTCTCAGTAACATGCCAAAACTGGTCTAGACCGCCTGGACCCGCCGAATAAACATCAGCCTGCTCTACGAGCACAACGTTTGCGCCTTCTCTAGCTGCATAAATGGCAGACCACGACCCTGGAATGCCGCCTCCCAGAACCAAAACATCCGCGTCAACCCTGTTCACAACATCATAACGCAAAGGATAAGGCCATTCAACAACTTCCTTCACACTCATAAGATCACCATTCCGTAAAAAGAAGATTTCTAAACAGCATGTATTTAAAAATTTTCCGATACCCTGAAGGCGAAGCTAAACTGTGTATAAGAATTTTTAGTCGTATGCATAGCATTTCTTCAAAGGACTCTAAAGCATTCCTTTTGCAAGCTCTTCTTCTATAGCTTTTTCAGCTTCACGCTTGAGAAGTTCCCAAACTTGGTTCGTATATTTTGTGAAAGCTTCTTTGAATCTTAATTCAAGTTCTCGCGGTCTGGGTAAATCCACATCGATTTTGCTGATGACTCTTGCGGGTCTTCTGCTTAAGACAACAAGAGTGTCGGAAAGGAATACAGCCTCGTCTATTTGATGAGTTACGAAAATGATTGTTTTTCGTGTCTCTCGCCAGATTCTCAGCACCTCTCGCTGCATGAACACTCTTGTTTGAGCGTCTAGATTTGCGAAGGGTTCGTCCATTAACAGGATGGATGGATTCATGATTAGGGCTCTTGCCAAGTTTACTCTCTGCTGCATCCCGCCTGAAAGGTTGTAGGGATAATAGTTTTCAAAACCCTTAAGTCCAACAAGCTTTATGACTTCTTCAGCTTTAGCTACTGCTTCCTTCATAGGTACGCCTTGAAGTTCAAGCCCATATGTTATATTACGTAGAGTTGTACGCCAAGGCAAAAGCAAAGGTGACTGAAAGACAAAAGCTCTCTCAGACCCGCATTCGCTTACTTCCTTATTGTCAATGTAAACTGCCCCACTTGTTGGGCGTAAAAGACCAGCAATAATTCTCAAAAGAGTTGATTTTCCACATCCGCTCGGACCCACAAGCGATAAGAACTCTCCATCTCTTACGTCGAAACTTACATTTTCTAAAACACGCAGTGTCCCGCGATTTCCTGGAACATTAAACTCCATAGTTAAATCATGACATGTTACCTTAACTTTGCTCAAGGGCTTATCCTCCAAGCACGCAAACGCGATTCTAGCCTTTTAAGAGTCTCGCTTAATATCAATGCTATTACAACTATTATGACTACTGCAGCAAACGCGTCTGCCATTCTCAACCAGTTAGAATAAGTTTGTACAAGGAAACCTAAACCCATCGGGGAACCAAATTGTTCACTTATGATGATAAACATCAATGCTCTTGTCAAACCAACTCTAAGTCCAGAAACTATATGAGGGAAAGAACCTGGCAATATTATGGTTCTAAAAATTTGAAAGGTGTTAGCTCCAAACGCACGCGACATCTCTATCAAGTTTTCCTCAGCAGCCCGCGTTCCAGTAATTACATTTATTAATAACGGGAAAAACGCGCCGAGAAAAGTCAAGAAAATTTTACTTTCACTTCCAATCCCCATAACCATAACAATTACGGGAAGAAGAACAATTAGTGGGATAGCAAATAAAACTGAAACTAAGGGATCAAACATCGCATAACAAAATTTGTTCCATCCAATTATGAAACCAATAGGTAAGGCTAATGCAATTGCAATGACCGCTCCAATTACGAAATTCATCAAACTATATTGAATATGAGGCAAGATTTCACCCGTGGAAAAAGCGTTGTACATGGCTATGGCTACATTCTCAATGGGAGGTAAAAACAAGGAACTAACCATCCCTAACTTAGTCACCAACTCCCAAGTCGCGAAGAACAAAACAAAACCTACTAAGCCTAAAAGTTTTATTTTTTTCATGTATTTATGCTCACCTTGTTTGATTAATAAGTTTTGCGCCGCAGACTAAACAAAAAGGCACTACAGGAAAATTTTATATATAACTTGAAAAGTTACGGCTTCTTAAGAAGGGGAGAATTAATATGAAAGCACTTAAAACGTTAAACGTTGTCGTTCTAATTATCGCGGCGATTCTAGCAGCGCTTTTGGGTTTTTATGTTGGGCGCATAACCGCTCCATCACCACCAAAACTTCCAGAAGTCGTCATCGCGTACTCTTTAACTGCCCAAGGCTTTTGCGGACCTATGCTGGCTAAAGAGCTTGAATTTTTCGAGAAGCATGGCATACATGGAACAGTCTTGTACATATCAGGCACGACTCAGACGCAGGCTGCTATCATGGGGGGAAGTGTCCATTTTGGTGTTGGACCCGGTGTGGCAAGTGTTGCGAGTTCTCAGCTTGCTGGAGAAGACCTAATCATAGTTATGGTGCCTGGATATTCGGGACCTACCACTTTATGGGCTAGACCTGAAATTAAAAAGCCGGAGGATTTAGTTGGCAAAAAGGTCTCTGTAATTGGTCTTTCCGGTTCTCTTCATATGTATTTCCTTCACGCATTGAAAGTTTGGGGGATAGATGCATCAAAAGTGACTATTGTTGGGATGTCTGGTGCAACTTCATTTGAAGCCATGAAAGCAGGCACTTTAGATGCTGCCATGTTAAGTCTTGAATATTACAAATCTTGCCAAGAAGCCGGTTTCACAAAATTGTTTGACCTTTGGGATTTTCCAGGCGCCGACAAGTTCTTTTACGGTCCAATTGTGGCAAGGAGAAGTTGGGTTGAAGCGCATCCCAGAGAGACCGTCAACACGTTGAAAGCATTAATTGAGGGATGGCAATACTACATAAACAATAAAGACAGCGTAAGATACCTTGAAAAATACCTAGGTCTAACCGTTGAAAAACTGGAAGAAGCCTACGAGCCACACACTAAAATCTTTACAAAACGTGGCCTCAATTATGTTCCGACAAGAGATGACCTTGTTTTTAATCTGGAAATGAATGCTATATTTAACCAGAAGCTTCTAGAGGCTGATGTGGATAAGCTTTGGGATCTCACGTACTTTAAACAAGCTCTAACAGAACTAGGAATGCTAAAATAGCCCCAAAATTTTTATTTTTAACATAACACTTTCAAGTCCATCTAGAATGTTTTGTTTTTACTGAAATGAAGCTTAACTTTAAAGAATACCAAGGATAATGACAGCACCTTGGAAATGCGACAGAAGGCGGCAAAGGTCTTTATCGCGCTTAAGGTTTACATTCTAGTCTAATATTCTACCCAGTTGGCTTTGTATTCTGAACTTAAGGATATTACAAAGCATCCGAAGGGCTTATCAACCCATCTTGTCGTAACCGGTCCATGTGGCAACTCTTTTGGGCATATAACGACGGAAGACTCATTGACGATATATCTTTCATGTTCTGATCCCATGTCCATTTCAATTTCAGCTCCTAAATAGCTTAGGTTATCAGGATCCATACCCAAAAGTATTATTATCTCATCGTATGGGTGGGTGTGAGCCATCGATTTTCCTTCCTCCCTGTGCCATGTGCCGCATCCACTGTAAACGCCCCATGTAAAATTAAGTTCTAAACCTTCCAAATCTTTACCATGGAACCATACAAGTTGATCAGCGTTACCTGGGCCTACTCCTTTCTTAACTGGGCTAATTATTCTGCCTCTCAGTGGTTTAATTAAATGGGTATACTTGTCTCCTTTTGTTTTGGGCCTTTTCCTTTCTTCTGGTATCCAGTCAATCTGCCAATCAGGCGCCAATAAGAGGTGCAAAGTTCTAAATGGTTTATCCATCCTAAGTATTGCTGATGGACCGTGCGGCAAGCCTTTCGGCACTACGGTGATTACTGATTCGTTAACAATATGCTCTTCCTGTTCCTCGCCAAGTTCCATGGCTACTTCAGCGCCTAAATAGGCCAAGTCATTCGAGTCAAGTCCTAATAGAAACAAAACTTCATCATACTTGTGAACTTGCGGTTTTTCTGCTGCACCTATAGTTGTGTGGGTTCCACCGCCAAAGTTGATTTGTATTCCCTCAAGGTTTTGGCTATTTAACCAAATCACTTCTTTGGGAAGCACCCCACCAGGTCCTTTCCGAACATTCAGCTTTTTTACTAAATGTTCGTATTTTCTTTTTGACATGCGAATCATCCTAAAATATTTCGAACCTCTAACCTTAAGAGTCTTTCGCACACCAAGCAAAAATCTCTCATCTTAGAGCTTTTCAAATTTATGCGTTCCAAGTATTGCTAAATTTTTGTTTTTGACATCTTCTTTTTTGGTGATGCCTGGGTGATGTTGACGCGGTTTTCTAGGGCCTTATCGCCATGATTTTGCCAGTGGACACATAAATAACCTTTAAGCACCTTGTTCAACCGTTAAGTTGCTGGCAATCTATTTAAACATTAAAAATCTGAAGTTAGCTAAAAACAGAGCCAGACCACTCGTAAGATTAGAATCAATGTACACAATTTTCCATAGGCAAACACGTAAAATAATCCCTGCCCATGTTTTATTTCAAAGCCTTTTCCTTTGCGTTGCAAACCATTTTACAAATTATCGATTTATTGTTAGACCTATTCTTGACCTTTAAGCCTGATAGTAAATTAGTGGAAACAATTAGGATGGAAAAGTTTTATAAGCTGTGGCAACAATTTTTGAAAAGGGGGGTTTCATGAAAGTCTCGCGTACATTTGCAATCATTTTCATTGTCGTTGTGATTGCGGCTGGGCTTTTGGGTTTTTATGTTGGGCGCATAACCGCTCCATCACCACCAAAACTTCCAGAAGTCGTCGTTGCCTACTCACTAGCTGCCCAAACTTTCTCAGGTCCAATGCTGGCCAAGGAGCTTGGCCTATTCGAGAAGCATGGCATACATGGAACAGTCTTGTACATATCAGGCACGACTCAGACGCAGGCTGCTATCATGGGGGGAAGTGTCCATTTTGGTGTTGGACCCGGTGTGGCAAGTGTTGCGAGTTCTCAGCTTGCTGGAGAAGACCTAATCCTGATAATGGTTCCAGGTTTCTCTGGTCCTGTTGGATTATGGGCAAGGCCTGGCATAACAAAGCCTCAGGATTTAATAGGCAAGAAAATCGCTGTCACCACTCTGAGCAGTCCCCATCATATGTACGTGCTTCACGCTTTGAAAGTTTGGAACATCGATCCTTCACAAGTATCAATAGTTGCAATGGCTAACGCTCCCGCTCTTGAAGCCATGAAAGCAGGCACAATGGACTCCGCTCTGTTAGGTGTCGACTGGTATCCCAAAGCACAGGAATACGGTTGCGTTAAGTTATTCGATCTTTGGGATTTCCCTGGCGGCGAGAAGTTCTTCTTTGCCCCTGTGGCTGCGAGGAGAAGCTGGGTGGAGGCACATCCAAGAGAAACCGTTAACGCGTTAAAGGCAATGATTGAAGGATGGCAATACTACATAAGCAACAAAGACAGCTTAGAAATTATTAATAAATATACTGGAACGGACATCCAGCAAATGAGCAATGCGTATGAACCTTCTATAAAGATTTTTAAACGAGGTCTGAACTACGTTCCAACTAGAGAGGAGCTTGTCTTCAACTTAGAGATGAATGCTATTTTTGACCAAAAGCTCTTGAACGCTGATGTGGATAAGCTTTGGGATCTCACGTACTTTAAACAAGCTCTAACAGAACTAGGAATGCTGAAATAATGCTCCACACTATTCCCTGAGATTTGGCTGCATCAATTCCTTTTTTATTGCATGCCTATGAGCAGGTTGTTCAAATAGCTTTTCATCTACTCCAAATCCAAGCTAACGCATTCTTTATGAAGGAGGTTATGGCAAAAGCTTTCACCCATCACTCTAAAGTTAAATTCCCATTCGTGGAAAGGGTACACCCTATGTTCCATGATTTTAGTATGTTTAAGGGTTCGTCTTAAAAGTAGTGAACGTGAATTGTTTCAGATGCGTGTTTGAGACAAATTCTATTCTTTGGGTTCGTCGAGCCCCCACGTTTTGAAGTATTCGCGGTAAAATTGTGGCTGAGGGAAATCAGGTCTTATAAGGTAGGTGAAGCTTTTGTATGATCTCCCGATGTTTTCGAAATGTTTGAGTCCAAACATTAAGTCGTCAAGCCTATTTTTAGGTATGGAAAGTATCATTTCGTCTTCGCCAGCGATTGCTCTGGCATATTCACCTGGATCTGGAAAGCTTATATGGCATTCTCCTGTCAGTAGGGATGGAATAACTGAATTTGCGCATGAGCCAATTGGATCAAACCTTGAGGTAATGTGATAGCCGTCTTTGTATCTGAGGGCAAGAAGTAAATATCTTAGCTGACCGGTGTTACAATAAACAACGATAACGTCAGGCTCAAAATTGGTTTTTTTTAACGGTGCACAGGTTAAACCTATATATTTACCTATAGGTAAATGCAGGCCTTCTTTGACACGCCTGATTGCAGCTTCTTGGTTTGCCATGCCATGAGGGTAGGATGTCAAACCTTTCAGGTAAGACTCCGGCGGCTCTACAAGCCCGTAACGTATTAGAGGTTCAAAACACCAATGGTCATCCTTCAACATAGTTATGCTTAGTCCTTCGCGACGCGCCAACGCAAAAGTTTGACATAAGGCCAAATGTTCTCCTCTATCCCTTTTAGGCTTAATCGATCCGGAAGGAATCTCATTTTCATTTTTCAGCATTTTGACAGCTATTGGATATGTTTTCAAGAAAGCAAGCCGCTCAATATCTTCCCCGCTTTTTCTAAATTTCTCCAAAACGTTTTCCAAATCTGTCCACCGCAATGTGTAATTAAAGATTTTTGATGCAAGAGTTTATAAAAGTTCCCAGTGATGCAAGATTGCAACTTGCAAGCTGGCACCCTCATAATGTTTTGGCAGGTTTTCGAAATCAAAAATTGCTTATGCTAAGCTTGTCTCACAGGGTGATTTGCTTTATAAGTTCTTTAATGTTTTTGAGATTCTCTAAATTTGAGATGGCGCTAACGGCATTTTCTATTTTGGGTTCTGTCAACATTATTGCAGCATTCTGGCGGAACTTCATTTCTAATTCATAATCATCCATCGGTCGAGGAACAAGCGTTTCTCGGATAAATGTTTCTCCACAGGCATCAACCTCGACTTTGGTTGGAAGCCCCCTGCCTTTTGAACCTTCGAATTCGCCGATTACTGTAACTTTTTTCATGAATTCTTGAATTCTGGGATCTCTCATGGTGTTTATGTGTTGCCATGCGTTTTTAGGCACTTTATACGCTGCAAGTGAAATATTATATGGTATGCTAAATTGCGCGTCCACGATGTTTCTTATATTGGTGTTGCCGAACATTACCTGGTCTTTCACCGCTGCCGCTTTATAGACTCTTACTGCCGTTATATCCTCAGGGGAGAGATTTTCTTTCTCAGCGATGTCGTAGAACCCGTCTACAGCCACGCTAACCACGCCGCAGCACATGTAACGTTTAAACTTCACCGTTTCTGGAAATTTCCATATCTTGCCAAGGTTTTCAGTTATTTCTTTAGGTTTCCATTGAGAATAGCCGGAAAACTTCCAGAATCCGTGTTCGGGGTCAAAAACGTATGGATCCCCAATATATCCCATTTCAGCAAGTAACGCGGCCATTACGGCTCCCGTGTTCTGCCACCCAGGTAAACCATATTTCGGATAGTACCCGCGCTTCATATAATTATGATGCCTCCAAGTTAGAACTTGCGCAGCGTGGCCGGCAATGCCTAAAGCGTTAATAATTTTTGCCCGGTCAAACTCAAAGATCTTGCATACCCCTGCTGCTGCTCCAAAATTCATGTAAGCGCTCCCTACACGCTCTGCCATAAATGCAGCTGGCGACGAAACTGCATTATTCACCCTAGTCGCGACTTCGCAAGCAACTGCGGTGGCAAGTATTAGGTCTTTACCTGAACTTTCAGCGATTTCAGCGGCGTTTAACGGAGGAGGTATAAGATAAGGCGCACCATGACCAGCGACAAAAGCATCATAATCAGTAGCGTTTATCAACTGACCGTTAGCGAGTACAGCAGCTAACAATGAAGCCCTATGTCCCGTACCGATTATTGATGATTCTGGCGGTCCGCCTAACCTTTTCGCTAACGCAACTATCATTTTTCCCGGGTCAACTGATAACCCTGTAAATGCGCATCCAACAGAATCTAAAATAAGCCTTTTTGTTTCGCTGATAACCGATTTAGGCAAATCCTCCCAGTCGGTGTTAACTATGAATTCTGCCAGAGCCTCTAATTCGGGAGAAAAATCCATATGTATCTTCCTAGGATCATGATGATGCTGATAAAGATAAATATTTTATGCCAATCTCACCCGCATAAGATTGCAGAATGTTTCCGCAATCTTGTTAGCATTTTGAAACTCGGTATTAAGCATGACATGAAAATTCCAGACTTAGAGAAAATGAGTTATTATGGAGGACTGATCCATCGGTTAAGTTGAATTTTTGAAAGCTTGGAAGAGTTTATGTAAGGTTGGGGTGAGAGCCTCCATAAAACATGAAACTTTCCGTGTTTGTTTCTCCCTTTTATTCATCAAAGCCCTCTTCAATTTGCCTCCAGAAAGCCCAATCTACTTCATCTTTCATTTCTTTAGGCAGCACTTCTGGGCAAAGTTTTTCGGTATGGGCAGGGCCTTGAAGAATTTGTATGATCAGCCATGGTCTAAATGTTTTCACAATTTTCCATGGACCGTGAATAAAATTTGGCGGAATGTAAACTGCCGTGGTCTCGGTAATTACGTGTTTTTCAAGTTCAGGTCCCATGTGCAGTTCAACTTCTGCTCCTAAGTCCATGGGTTTGTCAGGATCAGTTCCTATAAGCATAAGGAGTTCAGCATGTTTATGTATATGTGGCGGATGGGCTGCCTTTGGCAGTCGATCTGGAAAATACCAGTGCACCACGTAAAAGTTACTTCCTTTAACAATGCTATCCTCGAGTCGCACCACCATTCCTGAACGACGCTCATCAGGCCATCGGCTTGGGTCATATTTTATAAAATATTTTCCGTACTTCGTTCCCTGCACGATTTATCCCTGCTTTTCTTTTTTATGGAAAAGAGATTTTATTATTTAAACGTCCTGTCCCAGCAAGCGCTCTGTATGATGAAAACATACTCATTTTTCGGGAAAAATTCTGGAAAAGATAAAGCAGTCCAGTGCAAAAAGTCTTTCTTAAACTATTTAACTTATTTAAGCTTATATTTGTGGAAAATGCATAAGAAGATACTTTGCACATGTCACCTGCATAAGCGGTGATGGTGAAAAATTGAATGAAGTGATGTCTTTTTACAAACTACTTGGGTTAGACGGTATTGCCCGTGGAGGAAACCTTGTAAGGGTTGATGTTGAAGCTGGCAGGATTATTAGAATTGTGCCGGTGCATTATGACGAGCAGTATAAGCCTGAAGAGCTTGAAAGCGTAAGGTGGAGAGTTGACGCTCGTGGTAAAACATTCGAGTCTGGGATGAAGGAGCTTGTAGCTCCATTCGCCTTGGTTTATAAGAACCGCGTTTATTCTCCCAACAGGGTTAGGTATCCGTTGAAGAGGATTGATTGGAATCCTAAAGGTGATAGGCATCCTGAAAACCGTGGAAAAAGCGGATATGTTCGGATTTCTTGGGATGAGGCTCTTGACATAATAGCAGACGAGATAAAGCGAATAAAGGATAAATATGGTTCAACGTATGCGATACTAGCCCTTGCGGATGGACATCAGCAAACGAAATTTGTGCAGGGAATGCATGGAACAATAACGGAGCTTTTCATTCCATTGGGTGGATGTACTTGGGCTGTTAGAAACCCTGACAGTTGGGAGGGTTGGTGGTGGGGTGCAAAGCACATGTGGGGAATGGAGCCCGACGGCTTACAGCATCCCCAAACCAACCTGTTACAGGATATTTTAGAAAATACAGAAGTTCTCTTATGCTGGGGATGTGACTATGAAACTACAACATGGGGTTTCGGAGATCAAGGACTCAGCCGTTGGGGCTTCTGGTTTAGAGATGTGGGCATAAAACAGGTATTTGTCTGTCCAGACTTGAATTATGCTGCGGCTGTTCACGCTGATAAGTGGATTCCTGTAAGGCCGAATACGGATGCAGCCCTGCAGCTTGCAATAGCCCATGTATGGATCACGGAAGAAACCTACGATAAGGATTATGTCCAAACGCACACGGTTGGCTTCGAAAAGTTCAGGGATTACGTGCTTGGAAAGGAGGATGGCACACCTAAAACACCTAAATGGGCAGAAACAATAACAGGAGTACCAGCCAGAACAATTAAAGCTTTAGCGAGACTCTGGGCATCAAAAAAGACATCAATCATGCATGTGTTTGGAGGACCTTATATTAGGGGGCCATATTCGACAGAACCGGCGCGGCTTGAAGTTTTGTTGCTGGCAATGCAGGGGGTTGGAAAGCCTGGAGTCTGCCAACTTCACAATAGTAGTGTTTATGGTGGAGACACTCAGTTTCCTAAACCCTTGTTTTCCCCTTTTATTTATAGTTCAGTTTTGGGAGGGGTTTATTCTCGCCTTTGGTTTTTACCGTACGAGAAGCTTAAGAAGTGGTATAATGAAGTGCTTAAACAGTGTGTTCCGAAAACGTTAATTCACGAAGCCATCTTAAACCCTCCTGTTACTTTTTATGGGATTTGCCAGTCTAGAATGCCTATTGAAGAACAGTTCATCAGATATCGTTATCCTGCAGACGGTTTGCCTGAGGTTCATATGATTTGGAATGAGAATGGGTGTATGACGACATGCTGGAACAATGGTTACAAAATTATTGAAGCTTTCAGAAGTTCAAAGATTGAGTTTATTTTGGTTCAGCATCCTTGGCTTGAAAACGACTGCCTTTTTGCAGATATAATCTTGCCTGTGACAACAAAGTTTGAGGAGGAAGACATAGGAATTATAGGGTTTGCGTCAACAACGAAGCAGCATTATGCTGTCGTTTATGAAGGGAAATGCATAGAGCCTATAGGCGAGTCTAAAAGCGACAGGGAAATCATGCTTATGATTGCTAAAAGGCTTGAAGAGAAGTATCCAGAGGAGTTTAAGGGCTTATATGAGAAGCTTACCGGAGGCAAAACTGCAGAGGACGCTATAAGAGAGGCTTTTGAAATTTCAGGCGCTGCTCCATACATAAGTTTTGAAGAACTTAAGAAGAGGGGTTACTGGCTTGTGCCCACAGATCCCAACTGGAAAAAGTTGAAGCCTGGTTTAAGAGAATTCTACGAAAATCCAGAAAAACATCCATTACAAACACCTTCTGGAAAAATCGAGTTTTACTCTGAAAGGTTGGCTAAACATTTTCCAGAAGACGTTGAAAGGCCTCCAGTGCCGCGTTATATTCCTTACGGAGAAACACATCAGGAAAGCCTTCAACATCCAAAAGCCGAGAAATATCCGTATCTGCTGGTTTCCAACCATCCCAAATGGAGAATGCACGCCCAGCTCGACGACGCTGCATGGTTCAGGGAGATACCAACATGTAAAGTTAAAGGTCCAGACGGATACCTATACGAGCCAGTTTGGATAAACCCCATTGACGCAGAAAAACTTGGAGTAAAAACTGGAGATGTGGTAAAAATATGCAACGAGCGCGGCGCAGTGCTTGGAGGCGCATACGTGACAAACAGGATAATGCCAGGCGTAGTATCCATGGATCACGGGTCAAGAGTTAAACCGGCTTCAGCAGAAGATAAACTTGACAGAGGAGGAGCCATCAACCTTATATCCCCTGAAAAAACAACGTCAAAAAACGTAGCAGGCATGGTTGTCAGCGGATACCTTGTCAAAATTGAAAAGTTTACTAAATTAACTGATTAAAACCGCATTCATGAAAGATTAAGAATAACGCCGCAAACATTCAGCCGAAATGAGTCTGGAAAAAGAGTGAAGCATGCTTTTAAAGTGGCGCCGGGGGTGGGATTTGAACCCACGCGGCCCAGAGGGCCACAGGCTCTGTAGCGTTTGAAGGTCTCCAGGCCTGCTCCCTACCTGACTAGGAGACCCCGGCGTAATGCGTTTTATTGTGTTTCTTGTTAAATGTTTGTATCCCTTATAATTATCTGTTTTTTCTATAGGTTAATGTTTAAGGTTGGCTTCATCAGCAGGTTTGGAGGATTTTACTTGGCGCAAAATTGAGTTGTCTTTTCAGCCATTAATACGCGGTATCCGCTTTTCCTTGCGAGAACTGTGAAGTTTCCGAAGGATTCTTCGAATATTTGTCTAAGTCTTTTTCCGCTTATTTTTGACCTTAAAACCATTTGAAGCGTGGCTTTCAGAGACATGTGGTTTGGAGCTTCCGTTATAATGCTTTTAACTGTGGCTAGCCCTGCGCTTACAGGCGGGTTAGAAAGGACACAGTTGAAAATTATGCCTTCTACAGGCTTGTACAGGTGGCCTCGTCTAACCTCAGCGTTGCGGACACTGTTGATTTCAATGTTGCGTTTTGCAAGTCTGACAGCGCGTTCATTCACGTCAACCATAAGCACGTGGATTTTTGGGTTCAGGGAAGCTGCAACTATTCCTATGGCTCCGTAGCCGCATCCTACGTCGAGCACAAAACCGCTTTCTGGAAGAATCATGGATTCTAATAGCAGTTTGGTGCCTAAATCTACACGTTTTTTGGAGAAAACTCCAGAAGCTGTTAGAAATTTGAAGGTTTTTCCGCGAATTTGACTCTGCACTAGTCCAAACTTCAGCTTCGACTTCGGAGTTTCTGAGAAATAGTGGTTCAGCCTTTCCATTTTTTCATGCATTATGTTTCGCCGCTTTTCCAACATTTAGGGTAGGTTCCTCGAGGCATTAGAACTCTCTTGACTTTTGCAGCAACACCATGCGTCATGTTTATGATTTCTTCTGTAGAGGCTTCAGCTTCGGCTAAAGCTACGGCTTCACCTTTTAACGTGAATATGGCTACTGTAGAACCAGCGTCTATTCCTGTTTCGATGGAAACTACTCCTGGAGCAGTTAGGTTTGCGCCGTGGCATACAGCGTCAACAGCAGAGTCTCTGACATATATTTTTGGAACTAAAGCCAAGGCGTTTTCCATAGGCTGAATATACCTTCTTAAAAGCGCAGTGTCTCCGTTTCTCCGCCACTCCATAAACCCGTAGGCTAAATCATGAAGTGTTACAATGCCTCCATCTTCCACGAAAGGACCGGCTCTCGTTCTGCGAAGTTCCTGCATATGTGCTCCACAGCCTAAAACCTCGCCGATGTCGTAGCATAACTTGCGAATATACGTGCCTCCTTCGCATCCAACTTTGAAAAGCACGTTGCGTCCATCCATCTCCAAAAAGTCTAAGTAGTAAATCTTCCTAGTCCTCAACTGGCGCTTTACAGAAGCCCTTAAAGGAGGTCGCTGATAGACAGTGTCCTCAAACTCTTTAAGGACAGCTGTAACCTGCTTTTTTGAAACGCAGCCGTGAAGCTTCATCACGCAAACATATTCTTTGCCGCTTAAAAGCAAAGCTTGAACTATTTTTCTAGACTCTTCAAGCGTTACGGGCAAAACGCCGGTCACGTGGGGATGTCCCCTGGCCCTTTATGTTGGGCTTCTAGGGTCCCCCCGTGTCCCACGTTCTGTACGCCCACTATACGCTTAACCCACGCGGCTACTTCGTGGCTTGTAGGTCCAGCCGGCTTGTCTAAGTTTATAACTCCGAATTTAATGATGTCCTTTGCTGGGCGCTCTTCAGGTTTGCAGCCGTACCTAAGATTTGTGTCAGCTTCAGCTTTAACCAGCAGTTTGCGTTCAGCCTCCCATGGAGCAACACTTCTAACCATTCGAAACATACACCTCAACAATTTAAAACTCTCAACACAATCTAATAACAATTGTCAGAACTGAGCCAAAGCGGGTTTAACTGGCTGAGCCATACTTTCCAAGAGGCTTTTTTCCTTCAAAGCTTCAGTAACCTCCTCATCTGAAGCCCCGCGTTTAACATCTATTCTCCACGCCAAAGGTTCTAAATGATTTATGTTAGCTCTCCGTCTCTTAACACCTGTAACGTTTTTCGGCCCCGTGACAAGCACAAAGCTTTTGTCTATCACATCCACTATAACACATTTTTTCCCAGCTTCTCTTCCACAAAGTTTAACGCAGATTCTTCCAACCTCGATAGCTGGCAAGTCAAACCCTCCCTTTAGGCATAAACATCACGCTTATATTTATAATTTCAGATTTCACAAAGTTCTGGGAAAACGTTGGGAAAGTTGTTTAAGGACACGTTTCAAACATTTCAAGGCTGCAGCCCAATTAGGGAAAACTGCGGCTGCCTTAAACCATGAAAGGACATTTGTACAAATACATGGGCGTTTCATGATTTTAATTTTTAAGTCAGAAACTTCTCCACAACATGGTATAGTATACTTGTTCCAAACACCAAATTCTTTATCGATATACGTTCATCTACGCCATGCACCATTTGCAACATTTCGCTGTAAGGCATGTCTGAAAGTCTAGGCTGAAAACCATAGCAGACAGCGCCCAGTTTTCTAAAGAACCGCGAGTCTGTTCCGCCTGTAAGAAGCCACGGAGCAACTGCACAACCGGGGTTAAACCATTTTAATGTTTCAACAATAGCTTCGTATAGAGGCGTTTTTACAGTGGATTCTGAAGGTTCGTTGGCTTGGATTATTTCAAACTCAAGTTTATCCAAATCAGCATCCTTTAAAAGCGTCTTCACATGATTCAGGGCTTCAGCTGTGCTCTGTCCCGGAAGTATTCTGCAGTCGAAGGTGGCTTCACATTCTGAAGGGATTATGTTCTCCTTAAAGCCGCCTTGAATAATCGTAGGCGCTATTGTCATTCTCAGCATTGCACGGATCTCTTCAGCTGCTTTATCCTTCTGCGCCAGCTTATCCAGAATCTCGTCTCCTCCATCCTGATTTTGAAGCAAAAGCTTAAAAGCATGTTTTGCCTCCTCGCTTTCTTCCGCCATAACTGTTAAGAACTCTTTCACCGTACGCGTCAGCATTGGTTTTGCACGGTAATTCCCAAGTTTTTCCAGAACTTTGCAGATGCGGAGTATAGCGTTGTCAGCAAGTCCGGGGACCGAGCCGTGTCCAGGTTTCCCCTTTGCCCTAACTTTGAACCAGAGGATGCCCTTTTCAGCTGTTTGAATCGTGAAAATGTTTTTACCATTAACTGGAAGTGCTTGTCCACCGCCCTCATTTATAACGTATTCCGCCATGACTTTTTCCGGATAGTTGCGTACAAGCCAGCCTGCGCCTGCTTCTCCGCCTTTTTCCTCGTCAGCCGTCGCTGCCAATATGATGTCTCCCTTAAGCTTAACATTATTACGTTTCAAGAGCAAAATAACCATCAGCTCCATCGCGGTCATGGATTTCATGTCAATGGCTCCCCTGCCCCAGACGAAACCGTCTTCAACAAGCCCTGAGAAAGGGTCAACTCTCCATTCTTTAGAGTTTGCAGCTACAACATCTAAATGGGAAAGCAGAAGCAGTTTCGGCTTTTCACCTGTTCCTTTTAAACGTGTTATTATGTTTCCTCTTCCAGAAGCGGATTCCAAAACTTCACATCTAAAACCTTCTTTTTCTAGAACTTTTTTAATGTACTTTGCCGCTTCAGTCTCATTTCCAGGAGGGTTTACAGTGTTTATCCTTATCAAGTCGCTTAAAAAAGTTGTGACCTCTTCCTCAACTTCCCATAAAAATTCTGCACACATATAAGCACCAGTTAAACATTAAATTTGAGATGGCTAAAATAAATTTTAGGTTCTGCACATCAACTTATAATGCTAGGCTTACCTAAAGCTATTAGCAAGTCAAGTGGAAAGCGCCGGCGACAAGTCTCCCGGTTTTTAGAAGGTTGTTGAAAGTTTTGTAAGCCTCACCTGTTGGCTGTGCAATAAGTTTTATTCCCTGCCTCTTTAAAGCTTTTTCAACTTCAGGCAGAACCTTAACCATGCCTGAATAGCCTGTGCCCACTACGAGCGCTTCTGGAAGAGGCTTCTGGTTTAAAACCAACTTTAAATCTTCAATGCAAAGCTTATGTCCCTCCTTCCTCCACCATCCGTTAACAACATTTTCTGAAAAAACTATGACGTCGCTTATGTAACGTTTACCGTTAATGACCATAACGCCAAACTCGTAAGAATCTATCAAACAAATCCCACCAATTATCATAAGGATTCTATTAAATTTAAAAGTGTAATTGCAAACATTTCGAAACGTGAAAAACTTATGATTATGTTCATGTTTTTAGTTGCATGTAGAAGCCGTTCGTCTTTCAATTATAAAAACTTGAAATATACAACAAATAAATGCCCATCGCTTAAGAATAAGCGTCAGCGTTTGAACATTACTCTTCCAAAAGAGGTTTGAGGTTCACTCAAATATCGAATGCCCATTTTTAATCCTTAAATAAACAGTTGAAGGATGTTTAAAACTTATTTATCTATACCGGCTAAATGTTATATGGAAGAGGATTTTCAGAATGCTCAGCCAAGAGTCTTCCTTAAAACAATTAAGGGAAAGTGGTTTAACAAAAATTTTAGGACTTATCTCGGACACCCATATACCTGTTCGCGCCCATGAAATCCCCAGAAAGGTTTTCCAACTTTTTGAAAAAGCTGATTACATAATCCACGCAGGCGATTTAGTAGACTTAACAGTTATAGACAACCTGGAACAGTTAGCCCCTGTTCTAGCTGTCTACGGAAACATGG
This sequence comes from Bathyarchaeia archaeon, assembly GCA_038826715.1. GTDB lineage: Archaea > Thermoproteota > Bathyarchaeia > Bathyarchaeales > Bathycorpusculaceae > JAWBOH01. The sequence goes on from JAWBOH010000008.1 coordinate 40,328, forward strand.
ATGGACCTGAAATCAGGGGAAAACTGCCTAAAATGAACGCTGTCAAAATTTTCGGTTGGAAAATTGGAGTTATGCATGACCCTGGAACCCTTTTCGGCATGGGAAAAATGAGGGAAATAGCCAAACAAAACGGTTTTAACGTGTTTGTTTATGGACACACCCATCACCCTAACATAAAATGGGAAGGTGAAACTCTCTTCATAAATCCTGGAAGCCCTACGAACCCCCTTCCACCTTTCATGGCAAAGCCGACGGTTGCCCTTTTAACAGTGACCAAGGATAAGATTTACCCAGAAATCGTCCCGTTCTAAAATTCACTTTAACTTATCTCTTTTTCAAGGCGTGAATCCTGTTTCACAGCATTCTTTAAAATAGTCATGACAAAAACCGTCAGATTTAAAGCGTAAACCAAGCGTGCTTCATGCAAAACAATGACGCGTAAGGCTACATTGTTGTCGATGGCGACAAACTTTTCATATGTAAAAGCTGTTGGAATAGAGTGTTAGAAATACTTGGAATGATGACCTGTATGGACGGTTTCACCTTAAACATTGCTAAAGCTTATCTAGGCAAGAACGTCAACCTCCGCTTAAAAGACAGTTCAGTGATAGTAAACGTGCATTTAGCCGACTTTTTAAAAGTTCATTGAAAGGCGAAGTGCTTGCTAAACGCGTTTTTTACATGAGGTAAAACACTCTTAAAACACCGTTAAAAACATTGCATACGCAAAACTTCCAGACATTAAACTTATCCAGAAACAAGCTAGGCAAAGCAGCTAACCCGACAAGCATTACGCCTTCCAAAAGTTTAAAATAAACTTAAATATGTCTCTGCAAATTATCCGATTTCAACCCGGTGAATAAAATGCCATGCACAGTTGTAGTTGGCGGTTTCTGGGGAGACGAAGGAAAAGGAAAGATAGTTTCCTATTTGGCTTTAAGGGATAAAATAGACCTATGCGTTAGAACCGGCTCAGTTAACGCAGCGCACACGGTTTGGGTTGAAGGGAAACGCTACGCGCTACACATGGTTCCATCCACATTTGTTTATGAAAAATGCCGTCTACTCATCGGCGCCGGAGCAAACATCCACGTCGGAAAATTCCTTGAAGAAGTGGAATTGACAAATGTTAAAAACCGCATAGGCGTAGACATGCAGGCGTCAATAATTGAAGAGAGACATTCTGAACAGGACAAAGCAAGCACTCACCTGAAAAGCATAGGTACAACAGGATGGGGCGTCGGACCCGCCATAGAAGAACGAGTTCGCAGAACAGCGAAACTTGCAAGAGACATAGCGGAATTAAAGCCGTACTTAACCGACGCGTCTGCAGAAGCAAACAACTCTATAGATGCAGGTAAGAAAGTGCTGTTAGAAGGAACTCAAGGCGTTATGCTTTCCCTTTTTCATGGAACGTACCCATACGTGACAGGAAGAGACACAAGCGCCTCAGCAATATGTTCAGAATCAGGTGTTGGACCTACAAAAGTTGACGAAGTGCTAATAGTCTTCAAAGCATTTATGACACGTGTCGGCGCAGGCCCCCTACCAGGAGAACTGCCGAAAGAAGAAGCAGTTAAAAGAGGATGGTTTGAAATAGCTGCAGGAACCGGACGTGAAAGACGATCAGCACCCTTCAACTTTGAAATCGCCAAAAGAGCTGCAATGCTAAACGGAGCAACCCAAGCTGCCTTAACCAAGCTTGACATCACATTTCCAAAATGCAAAGGCGTAAGAAAATATGATGAGCTTCCCAGAGAGGCTAAGGAGTTTGTCAAAGAGATTGAGCAGCAACTAGGTTTACAAATTGTTATAATCGGCACAGGTCCAGACATCCTAGACATTGTTGACAGAAGAATCTAACAACCTCTTTCGCATGGTTTCCACACGTCAAATTTACTATTTACATTACTATCTAAAAGCCCAGTTCGACAGAACATAAGCATCACCATAAGCGTTAATGTCGCCAAACCGACCACAATAAGACAGCGAAACACCCCGAATCAAGCTTTCTTCAACGAAATGTTGGTGGGGCTGCCCGGATTTGAACCGGGGTCCTTCCCGCACGTGGCAAACGCCAACACGCTTAGAGAGCCCAAGTCTCCAAGCCTAGACCAAGCTAGCCGACAGCCCCGCTCATTTACGAGACCGTTTGAATTAAATTTTGAAAAGACTGTTTAAAATGTTTCCCTTATAAAAATGAATAGCTATGGTTCGCGCAGCGTTCACGGCCAAACATCTTCCACAAAACTATCTTGAAGTTGTGAAAAACCGTCAATTTTAATGAATCTACCGATAACACGTAAAACACAATCAACCAATTCATATAAAAAAGAACAGGCTTAAGCGTATCCAAGTATACTCTTAAAAAATTCAATGTTATTCATTTGCAAAACTTCACCTAACAACAGTGACCGAACCAGCGAAGAAACAATCAAACAGCATTAATTCCGTGCTAATTGACAGTAATTTTGTTCAAAACATGTTTTTAGAAAACACTGAAAATTATATATATTTAAACAAACGACCTTTCTACAGGTGCATTAAATGGGTAAATACGACAAATATTTTTGCGAAGTAAAAGTTCCGCCGTGGATGCCGAAGAGACATCCTGAAGAACCTCGTGAGATAGCAATAGTTGATGCGAATAATTTTCCAGTGATGACCCATCATATTGAGGTGATGACGATTTATAGGGATGGGGCGCGCGATTACGGTCCAGGCATAGGAGTTGTTTTCCCCACGCCGACGGATGAAAATGCTAAAAAATGGTTGGACACTATGCTTGAGCAGACCCCTGGTCCAGTATACTTGACTCCGGACGGGAAGTATGTGGCCTACGCTAGACCGATGTATCACACTGTTGACGAGATCTTCCTATTCATAGGCACAAATCCAGACGATCCAACAGACTTGGGCGGAGAAGTAGAGTTCTGGATAGGCCGAGGAGAAGACGCGGAAAAACACGTAATCACAAAAACATCAGCAGTATTTGTCCCAAAAGGCTTAGTTCACGGACCAATAGTTTTCAAAAACGTTCGAAGACCATTCAAAGAAATAGTAATATTCACCGGACCCGTTCTAGTGGAATATGGAATTGAAGACTGGCCACCAGACTACGTACCGCCTAAACCACCAAAAGATCTTCCAACAATAGACACAAAACAAACCAAACTAATCACCAAACACATACCAAAATAACCACCAGCCATCCTTAGCTTTCATTTCCGCTTCAATTTTCTTTTCTCATGCTAGTATACATAAAGCTTCTAACTTTTTAAGGGATATCTGAAGAGCTTTAACGTTTGGATGCGTCTAAATGACTATTCATACAATGTCTCAACCAGAAAGCTTCTAATGTTTGGATACAAGTTTGATAGTTCTCTCTCTGCGGTGTGTAAAGACGCGTTTCTCATAAAACTAGTAAAGCCTCGGCCGGGCTTTGATCCCGGGACCTGCGGCTTACGAGGCCGCTGCTCTACCAGGCTGAGCCACCGAGGCACGTGTATTGTTAATATCTTGAAATAATGCTTGCTTTTAAGAGGTTCGGAAGCAATTTTCCCTAGACGAGGATTTTTGTGGGCAACATAATTCTTAATCACAAAGCTACATGCCCAGTATGGACCAGCAATCCTGTGTATTTTGTAGTTTGCAGATCCGATAATGATTAAAAGCTGCTGTTGCTAAGATTTTTATTTTTAAATAGAAAAATAAGCGGAGATTGATTTAAAGCTTGTTTTAGGGTGGAGGCCAAACCAATTTCGAAGAGTTATATGGTTTCGGCCATATTGTGTGGTAGGTCCATCCATTTACATTCCATGGTTCGTCTGGTTTGGCAGGTTGGATTTGTATGAAAGTCATGATGGGTATTACTTGGCCGTTCGAGTAGAACTTCACTGGTCCATACCATGGTACGTAAAACTCAGTTGTTGCTAAGGCATTCCTGATGATTTTTGGATCAAGACTTTTGCATGATTCGACAGCTAATTTTATTACATACATGCCTAAGTACCCCCACATCAGTTGAAAGTCGAAAGGCCGCTGATACCGGTTCCAACATTGCACTGCTATTGACTTTACAGCGGTTGCGTTTGGATAATTCCGGTCACACCACCATTCATTATTTTGTATCCAGTAGTGGCCTTGTTCGCCTAAGAGTTCCACAAACTGGAGATCTGCGGTTCCTCCAGCTGAAACCATTGGTGGCAAATATCCCATTTCCGTCATTTGTTTCTTTATTAGGGCAGCATCAGTCATATATGGGTGCAAAATTATGATGTCTGGGTTTAGCGATCTAACTTTTTCTAACAATGGCTTAAAATCTAAGCTTTTAGAGTCGTAAGGCTCCACAGATAAAACTTGCCACTCTGGGTGCAGTTCGTTAATGAATTTTAGGTCAGCCTGTGCATAGTTTACTCCCATAACTGAGTTTTCATGCATAATGACAAGCTTTCTAGGTTTAAAGACGTCTTCAACAAATTTTACAATGTTGTAACAAGCCGTTGTCGAATTTGGGCCCATCCTGAATGTGTACTTGTAACCTTTCTTCGTGATGTCGTCGGCAACGCAACCAACTGTTACTAGAGGCACTTCATACTTTTCTGAGACTTCAGTGACTGCCAGTGTTGAAGCGCTGTGAAAAACTGAACGTATTATTTGACATCTGTCAACTGTTATAAGTTTCTCAGCGGCGGTTACGGCAATTTTTGGATCTCCAGCAGAGTCCTCAACAAAAACCTGAATAAAGGCTCCTAATATTCCACCCGCAGAATTAATTTCTTCAGCAGCCCACTCGACTCCACGTTTGCCAGCCATACCGAATGTAGCCATCGCTCCGCTTAGGGGAGTCACAACTCCGATTCTGAGTATTTGCCCTTGCAATGGCGGCTTTTGTTCTGGTGGTTTGCCGAAAACTTCGGACCAAAGAGAGTTAACTTTATCTTCTAATTCTCCGACGGAGCCTTGGATTTCGCTGATGCGGTCCACGGCATTCATAACGCTTGTAGCATAGTAAAGTGAACTTGCGGATAGCACGATAGCAATCAGAAAAAGTATCAGCAACAAAGCTTGTGTTTTTTCCATTATTTAACCCCAGTTGAAGTTATAATATGCATCTATTTAAGATTTGTTAAAAATCAGCGAGGCCCATGGGCGTAAGCTTCTGAAGCAGAATTTACATGCCTAAATAAGCTTTCTTTACCAGAGGGTTCTCAAGCAAGCTTTTTCCGCTGCCTTCTAGAACTATTTTTCCGTTTTCTAGAACGTACCCTCTGTCTGTGATTGACAGGCTGTGGTAGACGTTTTGTTCAACTAACAGGATTGTGGTGCCTTCGTCTTTAATTCTGCGTATAACGTCAAACATTTCTAAAACAATTTTTGGAGCTAAACCTAAAGAAGGCTCGTCAAGCATAAGCAGTTTTGGCCTTGACATTAAGGCTCGGCCGATGGCCAGCATTTGTTGTTCGCCTCCGCTTAATGTTCCTGCTAACTGCTTTTCTCTCTCCTTCAGTCTTGGGAAAAGATTGTACACAAGTTCTATGTTTTCTTCTTTTCTATTCCAAGCTGTTTTTGTATAGGCTCCTAACTCCAGGTTTTCTCTAACAGTCATCTGGGGGAAAAGTCTACGACCTTCCATCACCTGAGCTAACCCTTCTTCGGCAACTTTGTGCGGAGGTAGAAGGTCCAATCTTTTTCCTAAGAAGCTTATTGTACCTGAGCGGGGACGCAGCAAACCGGAAATTGCCCTAAGAATTGTCGTTTTGCCAGCTCCGTTGGCTCCGACAATGGTCACAATTTCGCCATCACTCACTTTTAAGGATACGTCCCATAATACTTGAAGATCGCCGTATGAAACGTTAATTTTGTCCACTTCCAGCATGTTTCTCTTCCCCATTTCAAACAACATACCTTTGGCCTAAGTAAGCTTCAATAACTTTCGCATCTTCAGCAATCACCTTCGGGGGACCTTCAGCTATTTTTTCGCCATGGTGAAGCACAATTATTCTTTCTGAAAGCGTCATCACGGTTTTCATTACATGTTCAACCATCATTATTGTAACTCCATCCTTCCAAATTTTTCGGATACGCTCCATTAAAGAAGTCAGTTCGGCAGGGTTTAAGCCTGCAGCAACTTCGTCAAGCAGCAGAAGCCTAGGAGAAGTAGCCAACGCCCTAGCCAACTCTAAGCTTTTTCTACCATGCACATTCAACTTTTTAGCCAACTCAAAAGACAATTTTTCCATACCAAGAAAACATAAAATCTCCTCAGCCTTCTCCCTAGCTTTAGCAATAGATTCCCCATTCCCAATAGCGCCAGCCATCACGTTTTCCAAAACAGACAAATTCGGAAAAGGCTTCGGAATCTGAAACGTCCTAGCAATCCCAAGCCTACAAACCTTATGAGTAGGAAGACCAGTAATGTTTCTCCCATCAAAAATTATTTTGCCAGCTGTAGGCTTATAAAAGCCCGAAATACAGTTAAAAGCCGTGGTCTTGCCAGAACCATTCGGACCAATAATCCCAAGCAGCTCTCCCTCTTCAAGTTCAAAGCTAACATCCTTAAGAGCGGCTAACCCTCCAAAGTACTTGCTCAGCCTTTCAACTTTAAGCAAAGTCATTTCTGTCCCCTACTAGACATAAACTTTCTCAAGGTACCCCAAATCCCGCCTCGAAGAGAAGTTATGCATAGTACAAGTATGACTCCAAAAATAAGCTGATCCATTCCAGCACCCCATCCAAAAGTAATTCTAAGAATTTCGCCTAATCCTATCCTTATTATTCCACCAATTAAAGGACCTAAAACTGTTCCCATGCCGCCTAACATGCCAATAATTACAGCATCAACCCCCATAGACGAACTTAATACTCCGCCAGGATCAGCGCTGGCATCTACGTACGAGATAAACGGTGCATATAGTGCTCCCAGCATTCCGCAAATGATGCTGCTTACAGCCATGGCAAAAAGCTTTAACCTAAAGGGGTTAACTCCCAAAGTGGAAGCTGCATCCTCGTCCTCTCTTATGGTTAAAAGTTTAAAACCGACTCGTGATTTAGTTATGATGTGCGTCACGTAAAATGTTGCAAGTGTTATAATAAGGGAAATGTAGTAGTAGGGAACTTTAGATCGAAAATCAATTATAAAGCCCATTAACTCAATTTTCGGAGGAACTGGAATCATCACACCAAGCCCAGCCAACGTGAGATCCCAATTTAGAATGATTAATCTAACTACTTCAGCTGCAGCTAAAGTTGCCAAGGCAAAATATGCACCTCGCAGTCTAAAACATACGGCTCCCAAAAAAGCTCCTACAATTAGGGAAATAAAACCTCCGATAATCAATGTTGGCCAAGGGTTCGCTTTAAAGAAGTCGATGTAATATATTAGCAAGGCAGAAGTGTAGGCGCCTAAACCGAAAAATAAGTTTTGTCCAAGTGAAGGCTGCCCTGCGAATCCTGCTAGCAAATTCCAACATTGTCCAAATGACGCAAAAATAAGCATAATAACTAAGATATGCATTATGTATGATTGGTGGCCTATAAATATCGGCATCAGGAAAGCTAAACATGTCAAGATCAAAATTGCAACAGTTGAATTTTCTATCCCTTTAGAAGACTTCATAAACCAAATCACCTTCTAGTGAATATTCCCTGAGGCCTGAACAATAACACCAAAATAAATACTGCAAATCCTACCGCATCTTTCAACCCATAGGGGATAAAGAGCGCCGAAAGCGACTGCGCCAAACCAATTATTAAAGCTCCAAAATAAGCTCCTCGATAATCTCCGAGACCTCCAAATACACAAATAATAATTGCGGTTATGCTAAACATTCCCCCTATGTACGGATATATATAATAAACTATGGAAAAGATAACTCCGGCAAAGCCGGCTAAGCCTATAGCTAAACCTGCAGTTATCATTCGAATTTTTTCAACGTTAATGCCTAACGATGCTGCCGCTTCTGGATCCTGAGAAACTGCTCTGATGGCTTTCCCCATTTTGGTTTTGCCTAGAAAAATAAACATTGTCCAAGCAATTACCGTGGCGGTTATGAATGCTAAAAGGTACTCGCCACTTACAGATACAGGCCCATAAACGAAAGATCCGTAAGAAACACCAAGGTTTCTAAAATCGCCAGTCCAAACGATTTGGGCAGCGTTTAGTATAATTGCCTGTAATCCAAATGTGAGCAGGATAGTGTATTCTGCTGGGATTCCAATTACTCGTGAAAAAAGAAATTTTGAAATTAAAACTCCCACTACAAACAGTGCAATAAATGCTATGGGCAGAGAAGCTAACGGTGGCACATTATACAATTTAAGCAGCCAATAAGTTGCAAACATTCCTAACATGGCAAAACCGCCTTGAGCTAAATTGATAATGCGCATAATGCCGACAATTAGGTTTGTTCCCATGGCTAAAAGGGTATATAGACCTCCCACAAGGATTCCGGAAATTATTGCAGATATAAGCAGGTCCAAAGAGATCAATTTGAACACACCATTTCTTAATAGGAATTGAATTAAGTCTGATACTATTTAAGGGTTGTCTTATGCTTATTGCTGCCTTCGCAGAATCCATATCCATGGTAGGTTAAGCAGTTCAATAAACGCAGAATGTTTAAGAGTATCTCAACCCCGCTTATTTTGAAGGAGAAAGTGCGAAAAATTGAGTATGCTGAAAGATGTTGGCGAGAGAAGGGCAATCGAGTTGATTCTTGAAAGGCTGGAAAAAATGCCTCATATGCCAATTCCGTTCGGTGATGATGTTTCCGCTTATCCGATTGATGAAGGTAAGCTTTCTGTTTTGAAGACGGATATGCTTGTGGCTAAAACAGATGTTCCGAAAGGCATGAGTTTGTGGCAGGCTGCGCGTAAGGCTGTTGTTATGAACGTTAGTGATTTCGCTGCTAAGGGCGTAAAGCCTCTTGTTGCTCTTGTTTCGCTTGGCTTGCCGGAAACAACCTTAATGGAGGAGCTTGAAGAAATTGCTGAGGGGCTAAACGCGGGATCTCGTGAATACGGCGTATACATTGTTGGCGGTGACACTAATGAGGCTTCAGATCTTGTTTTAGGCCTTTCAGTTTTCGGCATAGTAGAGAAAGACTGTTTGATGCTGCGGAGTGGAGCGAAAGCTGGCGATTTTGTGGCTGTAACCGGCTTTTTCGGAAAGGCTTCTGCAGGCTTGAAAATTCTTCTTGAAGGTTTTGAAGGGTCAAAGGAGATCTGTGAATCTGTTCTTGAGGCTGTTTACATGCCTAAGGCACGTTTGAAGGAGGGGTTAGCCTTAAGCGGCACAGGTGCAGTTACTTCCGCCATTGATTCAAGTGATGGGTTAGCATTCAGCCTATACGAGGTGGGGAAGGCGAGTGGTGTAGGTTTCGTTATAGACAGTGTTCCGGTGGCTGCTGAAGTTGTAGAGTTTGCTGAAATTAATGGTTTAGACCCGTTGGAGCTGGCCTTTTATGGAGGTGAAGAATACGAGCTTGTTTTAACTGTTAAACCGGAACTTTGGGAAGAGGCGGAAAAGGCTGTTAAACAGGTTGGAGGAACTCTGATCAGGATAGGAATGGCGACTTCTGAAAGGCAAGTGCTTTTAGATGTTGATGGGGAAAAACGTGTTATAGAATGTAAGGGTTGGGAGCATTTCCGAAGGCGTTAAAATGGACAGCTTGCCCAATTATCCAACTGTTCGAAAGTCAATTTTTTACGAAGAGCTTGGAGGAGGAACCGTTAAGTGTGTTCTGTGTGAACGCAAATGCGTTGTACGGGACAACCAATTAGGTTTCTGCAAGACTAGGGGGAATTTCGGCGGCAAGCTTTACACGCTTGTTTATGGAGACATCAGCGCCGTTGAAAGCCGTCCTATAGAGATAAAGCCTCTTTTCCATTACTGGCCAGGTTCCACTGCTCTAACCTTTTCTACGTGGTCATGCAACTTTGACTGTGTATGGTGCCAAAACTTTCACCTTTCAAGAACTAGTCCGAAGCCGGATAGAGCAGCTTTCAACCCGCCGGAAAAACTTGTTAGTCTGGCTCTTGAAAACGGTGACGCTGGTTTATGTGCAAGTTTCCAGGAGCCTACGCTTTTAACGGACTGGGCGGTTGAAGCGTTTAGACTTGGCAAGCATATGGGGATAAAATATTGCTGCTATGTTTCGAACGGATACATGACGTTGGAAGCTTTAAGGGTGCTTCGTGAAGCTGGTATGGATGGGCTTAAAATAGATGTTAAAGGCAGCCGGGAAGTTTATGTTCGATACTGTGGTGGCGCCGATGTGGAGACTGTTTGGAGAAACGCGCGTGAAGCTAAACAGATGGGGATTCACGTTGAAATTGTGAACCTAGTTGTAAACGGCGTCAACGACAGCGAAGATGCACTGAAAGGGGTTATTGAAAAATGCTTGGAAAACTTGGGACCTGATACCCCGCTTCACTTTACAAGGTATTTTCCAGCCTACAAATTTTACAACCCGCCGACAAAAATTGAAACATTGGAGAAAGCTTATCAAATGGCTAAAAAGGCAGGAGTACTGTATCCATACATTGGCAATGTAGCTGGGCATCGTTACGAACACACTTACTGCCCTAACTGTGGAAAGACGCTTATTAGAAGATGTAACCACCATGTTCTGGATTATGCAGTTATCGACGGCAATAAATGCCCAAAATGTGGGTTCCAGATTCCAATAACTGGAAAATACCTGGGATGGCAACATTAATTGTTTAATTTTTGGGCGCTTCTTTAAACATTCTGTATCACCGAAATTTAACCTGTTAGACGCTGGGTTACGCAGTTTTTGTCGTCAGTTGACGCTTCAGAATTTGGGCTTCTTGAAATGGCGTGATCAATGTTGAATTTTCAGTTTTTCAAAAGAAAACTTATATGAAACATCTTTAACTGAGTTTTACTCTCACATCATTTTTTAAATTTTTGGGCGAGAGAATTGCATTCTCTTAGATTTTGCTTTGCATACGCTTATCTTTAAAATGGTATTGTTCGTTTGCTGTTCATCGCTGCTGCGTATAGACCTTCAAGCATTCAAATTGCTGATTCGGTTTCTCTCAGGTCTAACGCGTTAAAGCTGCTTCTCGGTAGAAAGAAGGGGGATTTGAGGGATTAATGTTTCGTAGTTAGTGAACAAGCAGTTTTTCCTCATGTTTCCTCAGATATTCAGCGGCTTCGCTGACGTCCATGAACAGGTCGTCTACACGTTGGACATCTTCAATCATTACTTTGTCTCTGTTTGAGGATTTCGCGTTTTGAGCTGCTAAGCTTAGAAGTTGGACAGCGTATCTCATAGAGCTTTTCGAACCTACCTCAGCTAGCCTTTGAAGCGCATCTTTCTCCATTTTGATTCTTTCTTCTGCAGCTCGGATTCTAAGAATTTCCATGATGCTTTCCAAATCGTATGGATGTGTAGCAATTATTACTGAGCGGTCTATGAGGTCTACTGGAAAGCCTAAGGGGCTTCTTATGTCTGTTCCACGGATCCTTGCTACTCCACGGTTGGTTGCAAGAATTATTATTGGGACAAGTTCGCTTTCCATGGCTCGTCCGAGAAAGCTGAAAGCCTCCAAATCTAGCAGGTGGGCATCGTCTATGAAGAGCACACCCGGATGGATGAAAGCTTTTCCGCTGTCAACCCATTCTTTAACTTGCTGATCAACCGCCATCCGAACCTCAGTGTCTATTTCTTTTGACTCTGAGCCGCCGAAGAACATTGAAAAAAGCCCGCCGGAACGTTGCTTCGCGTTTAATTCGTCTAAATCTGCAAGCGTCAACATGTAAACGAATTCTTTTTCTTTCAATACTTTTCCGTTGGGCCGCGGAATCTTTCTCCTTGTGTCAACATCGTAAGTTTTTCCCTTTTGACTTTCCAAGCAGAGTCCAAGGTTAGCCACCCTGCCTGTTTCAGCGTCTATCTGAATTACGTGGCCTTCAGAAATTCCCTCGGAAATTATTTGCTGAGCTATTGAGGCTCCAGCTTCAATGGTTTTCTCCTCTTCCTTTGTTTTCAGCGTCAACCTTACGCTTTCAGGCACCTTCTGGTATGGATTGTAAGGATGAGGGGCTGTCCTGATGTCAACCATGGCGACTTCGCCTTCGTAAACCTTCCGCATCTCGTGAATTTCAACGCCTAAACATTTTCTGATGGCTTCTATGAGAACTTCAGTTTTCTTCCGCTCAGTACTGTAGATTTCGCTGCCGCTCATCTGAATGAAGGGAACATTTTCCCCAAGCTCTTTTGAGACAGCCACTGCGATAGCTGTTTTCCCAGTTCCAGGCGGACCAGCCAAGATTATGCATTTTCCACTAAGTTTACCTTCCTTAATCATTTTCACAACAAGACCTGCAGCTTCCCTGGCTTTTTCCTGACCAACCATGCCGTCTTTGATTTTCACAGCCTTCAAGTTTTCGTCTAAACCTAGACCTTTGATGTGGGTGTGAGCACCTATCCTCTCAAACCTCGAAGCTGGAGTTGTTGGCAACTCGCGAATAGCCGCCATTTTCACATCACTTCCAATAGGCATTTTTAAAACAGTTGCTTTAATAACAAAATTTAAACCAGAAAAAGCAGAGATAAAAATTTACCGCTTCCCTCGCTTAATTTGTTATCTGTACATTCTATTGTAACACATTTAGGGTTACTTTCGAAAAGTGTGGCAAAGGATTTGGCAATTTTCAGAAGGCGAAGCTTGAGCAACGCCGGACAATGACTGTATGGATGTGTTGCTGAAAACTTAACGCTTTCTCCTCTGAAGTGTAAAATGGCTTTCGCCATTGTTTAGGGGAAATGTGCCATCGTTTATTCGTCTGAAGTATTCTTAAACATGCAACGATCTTTTTCATTTTAACGTCCAGCAGCCTCCTTTACATCCATAATGTAGTTTAAAACTGCTATGCATGTGGAAGCCAAATAGGGTTTTTTTCCAAGGGAGACTTTCCGTCCAAAACGCAGCGTGTAATCCTCAACTTTTTTAGGCAAACCCACATGGTCTCCAAGGATGAACACAGGGTTTTCCATCATTTCGATTTCCGAAATCGCCGCGCCGTCTTCCTCCAAAACATAAATTGGATGATGTTTTGCCTTATCTCTTAACAAAGCCTCAAAACTTAATTTTTCAGCCACCACCCCTGGATGGGTTCCACCTGCCAAAACTTTTTTCAAAATGGTTGTCCATGTGAGTTGATCTGTTCTCACATCATGAAGTGTTAAACCTTCTACTTTTAAATGCAAGGGAGGCGATGGAGGGCCATTCAGCACAGCGTTAAAAACCACATCTTTCCGAATTGCATGGGACAGGAAAAGGCTTGCAACTATACACTCATGAACTATGTCTAACCGCCCAGCGTCATGTAGGTTTCTCCACTTTGCATCTGTACGGCCTAATCGAGAGTACAGAATGAATTCCCGCATTCTTAGACTTCTCCACAACTTTTTGAATCTACCGTTTCAAAATCACCTCACACAACAACTTCAAGATTTCGCTGCACTATGTTTTCCATTCAAAACAGGATTTGCCGCACACTCAAATCTTCGTAGGCTTCTTAACGAGTATTACGCCAATAGATTCATACTCTCTTTTTGACAACTCATTTCCTTTCCAAAATTACTGAACCTTTTCACCTAATGTTTTCTTCGAAACAGATTTATTGTTTAAAAACGCATCCTGCAAAATTTTCCGTTCAACCAGATGATTCATGAAGAATCAGCCCAATGTGGTTGCTTAGTGATTTTAATGATTCCGCCTGCTTCAGTCGGCTTCAAGAACCTTCCAAACTACCAGCATACCTGAAATCATACCTAGTACCGTTATGAAAGGCAAAGCCAACATTAACAGGTTTGAACCAGCAAAAGGGTTGCAAAGAAGGTCAGATGTTTTCGGATGCAATTCCAACTGGTAAATTCCTGCAGCGGCACCTATCCCTAATAATATGTAACCAGCAATTATTTTCACCCAAGTTTTCCAGCTCATTTACATTACCTTTTCAACCAGTTCATAGTTGCATAGAAATATTTAAATTTTTAAAAGCGAACGCAAGTTCAGACAAGTAACAGCACTCAAACCTTGTTTTTAGGAAAATAAATTTGGAATTTTGCCCGCATCCGATGGACCCAAACCGGTGCAAGAAACCTCTGAGGAAGGCTTAAACTGAAATTTGGATAGGTTATTTTTGCCTTACTTCTTTTTTGTCTAAATCCACGAAGACGGTAGCGTTATTCTTCTCTTTTTCTGCAACCTTCATTTCTGCGCAACCTAAAACGTGATTGCAATACGGGCAAACATTCACAAGCTTTGTTTTCCCATCAGTAAAGTCCAACATAACGAGAGGTTTGCTGAAAACCCGTCTACATTTTGGACAGTTTACAAGCATATGGTTTGTCTCTTCTGTTTTAACGCTTTTGACTGCAGGTTTATCGGTAGCCTCCACGGATGCTTGCTGGACAACTTTACCCCGCTTGATGAAGCGGAGAACCTCCAACCCGAAATATGCAACGCTTAGAATTATCGGCACTGCCAAGAAAGCGAAAATAACGTTCAAGAAAGCCCAGTAGCTTGCAGCCCAGTCAAGGCTGAAATGTAAACCATAAGAATAAAGTTGGTTATGAACGATATAGTCAATCCTTAGCAAAAAGTATAAAACAAAAATATCACTAATCAGACACGTAATGAGAACAATTTTAACAAACCAACCGTTTAGCATTAAGGCTTTCAGGAATTCCACCCTAAGCAAAGCATGCAGCTGAAACTACAAAAGGATTGTGAAACACAGATAAGAATTTGCAATCAATAACGCTTCTAGCCAAAATATTGCGGATATAAACTGTAAATTAACGAAAACCGCAACTCTAATTCAGCCCTTTCCCTTTTTCGAAGCCACATCATTTTAACAGAGAAACCTTTCAAACTTTTGAAGAATGCAAACGAGACAGCGGCATTCATAAGCCGAAAATCGAGTGGTATGGTCCAAAGCGTAAACCTCCAAACAATTAGGATGATACACAATTTTCACCTCAACATTCTCCACCTAAATATTTGCCAGCTTCAAAACTGCAGGCAGCATAGCGAATTCGCTGTTGCCTTCAGTATCCAGATGTTTGGCAGCTACAACGTATTTGTTTGACGCATGCCTGCGTTGAGAAAAATTTAATAACGTACAAACTTTAAAAGGGTAGAGCATGAACGAAGAAATTGAAGTAAGAAATATTTTGTGCCACAACGGGACAGGAGGATGCTATCTTTGCTGCGGTTTTCTGGCATATGTTAACAAGAAAGAAAACCGCATTATTCGAATCGAACCGAACCCAGATCATCCGGTTAATAGAGGCTGGATCTGCTTTGATCGCGCTAAAATTAGCCCCAACTTTTTCCTCAACTACTTATACCATCAATCGCAGCTTATGCATCCTCTTAAAAGAGTAGGAGAAAGAGGAGAAAACCGTTGGCAACAAATTAATTATGAAAAAGCATTAGATGAGATTGCAGAAAAACTCAAGGAGATAATTGCCAAGTACGGACCTGAATCCATAGGAATAGTGGAGGGAACGTTCCGTTCAGACACTTATTGGGCTAGAGCGCGGCTTATGAACCTGCTTGGAAACCCGAATAATGTGGCTGACCCAGGCACTATCTGTGGAAAACCAATGGCGGCTCAATGGCAGTTAACATTAGGCGCAGCTTGTTCATGTGGAGGCATGTTCCAATGGGGAATTCCTGGATTAACATGCTATGTAGTAATAGGCCATGACCCCTCTGAAAGCTTCCCTCTAGAATTTCAAACAATCTTGAATAACAAAAAACAGGGTATGAAATTAATAGTTTTTGATCCCAGATTCACAGAAACAGCGAGACACGCAGATTATTGGTTTCAAATAAGACCGGGAACCGACACAGCAGTGCTGCTTGCATGGATTAACATCATCATTAAGGAAAAACTCTACGACGCTGACTTTCTCTTGCAATGGACAAATGCTTCCTTCCTTGTAAGGACAGACGAAAATAAACTGCTAAGAGAAAAGGACGTCAAAGAGGATGGCAGCGCAGACAAGTTTGTAGTTTGGGACGAAGTTTTGAAGAAAACAGCCATATGGGATCCTGAAAATCATGAATATCATCCTTCAAGCGCACATCCAGCTCTTCTCGGCACTTTTAAAGTTAAATCGTCCAACGGTAAGGAGATAACCTGTAAAACCGTTTTTCAAATGTTAGCTGAAAGAGTCGCTGAATACACCCCTGAAAAAGTTGGTGAAATAACCTGGCTTGACCCTGAAAAATTAAGGGAGGCAGCCATGGTTTATGTTAATTCAAAAAACCCCAAAGTCATATTAGCCTTCGTCGCTTCACACCAAATCGGCAGAAATTCAAGCAGAATACATCAATGCATAATGATACTTCAGCTTATGGTAGGCATGGTGCCCATGGGGATCTCGTTTCCAGGGCCTCGTGGACCAACTGGGGAAATTTATGTTCGTGAATCTGAAATGGAAATGGCTGAAGCATTACCTCAGCAGCAGCGAATGAAGCAGATCGGAGCTGACAAATTTAAGGTTATGACTTGGCCTCAGTATGAAATTACAACACCGCTTTTTAAAGAAGTTTGGGGTGTTTCTAACAACATGTCAGGCCATGGACATCTAACTCCAACCCCGCTTATGTGGAGAGCCATACTCACGGGAAAACCATACCCCATTAAGGCATTAATTACATGGACAGCGAACCCGATGGTTTGGGCTGCAAACACCAAGCTCGTATATAAGGCGTTGAAAAGCCCAAATCTTGAACTACATGTCGTGGTAGATCACATAATGACGCCTACCGCTGCCCTAGCTGACTACGTCATGCCTGCAGCTTGCAAAAGCCTTGAAACTCCATTTATATCCAACTGGCAGGACATGATGGCTGACATAATAGTTGGCCAGGCAGCCATCAAACCTTTAGGGGAAAGAAGAAGCGACTACGAGTTCTGGAAAGGTTTAGCAAACAGACTTGGATTCGGAGAATATTTCCCATGGAAAGATGTAGAGGAAGTCTGCAATTACCGTTTAAAACCCTTAGGCTTAACGTTGGATGAAGCTGCTCAGCTTGGAGTGATTCCAAGCTATCCATGCGTCCAAGAAGCTTTCAAAGAAATAAATCCGAAAAACGGCAAACCCTACGGCTTCGCAACGCCTACAAGAAAGGCAGAGATATGGCCAACATCCTTCGAACAACTTGGATACGACCCGCTCCCATTTTATGAAGAACCTCCGGAAAGCCCCATATCCACACCTGAAGTTGCAAAGGAATACCCCTTAATACTAACCACAGGGGGAAGGTTTAGACCAATGTTCCACTCAGAGTACAGACACTGGGGAACCGGACTACGAGAACAGCATCCAGACCCAATAGTGGAAATACATTATCAAACAGCAAGGAAATACGACATTTCAAACGGCGATTGGGTTTGGATAGAAACCAAACGGGGACGAATCAAACAAAAAGCACGGGTATCCACCGCGATACATCCCCAGGTAGTGAATGTTCAAAGCCACTGGTGGTATCCTGAAATGCCCGCTGAAGAACCATACCTTTACGGCGTGTGGATATCAAACGCTAACGTGCTAACACTCGACGACCCAGAATCCCTTGACGAAATGGTTGGCGGATGGTGTAACAGAGCACTCCTATGCAAGATCTACAAGGCCTAATTCTATTCCAAAAAGTTGCCATCAGCAAACAAACTGAAAGGCTTCAGTTGAAACCATCTTGAATAACGTAGAAACCATTTCCATCAAATTCTCAATAACGGCACAGGAATCCTCGGGGCAAATAAAGCAGAGCCTCGGGCGGGCTTCGATCCCGCGACCTACGGCTTACAAGGCCGTTGCTCTACCAGGCTGAGCCACCGAGGCGTTCCATGTTTATGCGTCACCTTACGCATATTTTAAAACGGAAATAAAAACGTTAATCAATGCTTAGAAATGTTACGCAGCAAAAGCTTTATGACTTTGATCCAAAGCGCCAGACAGCCTAATATTTCGTCACAAACATTTTAAAAACCTTTATTATGTGCAACGCAACCCTTATATGTGGAAATCCGCTTCAGAAATAAGTCGGTTTAGTTACGGTGAGAGATTAAGCGGATGCAGCTCGCATCACGTGTGATGTGGAGCGAAGGGCAAGTGGATTAGTAAGCCACTATGAAGCCATGCATAGGCCTTACACCACAGAAGTGGAAAAGGGTTCACTGCAACGCCAAACAGACACTGCCGAAAAGCCCGACATGCCACGCCGTCTGGAGGATGGCTCGGCTTGAGCGCTGAGGAAGGGCGCGGCCAGCCGCGATAGGGCCCTGGGTAAGCGTAAGCAGCTTTAGAACCGGGGATTCCTGAATGGGTCTTCCTACTGCAGATTCCTTTCGGAGTCTGCGGTGCTCCCGGCAGGGAGCGGGAACCTCCCGAACTGAAGCATCTTAGTAGGGAGAGGAAAAGAAACTAAGAAGGATTCCCTGAGTAGCAGCGAGCGAAAAGGGAACAGTCCAAACCTAACCCTATGGGGAAACCCATGGGGGATGTGGGGTTATGGGCCTGGCTCCTCCTAACCGGTGAAGCTGAAGTGGCCTGGAACGGCCTGCCATAGAGGGTGAAAGCCCCGTAAGTGTAAGCTGGAAGGAGCTTGTGCCAGTGTCCCTGAGTACCGTACCCTGGTTTGGGTGCGGGAAGTTGGGAGTCACCAACTTCTAAGACTAAATACGTCTCAAGACCGATAGCGCACTAGTACGGTGACGGAAAGCTGAAAAGTACCCCGGGAGGGGGGTGAAAAGTGCCTGAAACCAGACGGTTACAGACGTGTGCAGCCCGGAAGGGTAGATCCCTCCCAAAGGAAACCGCTGTGAGGCGGAAGTACGAGGGAGGGGGACCAGGGTTGCACGTTCCGTCTAGAAACACGGGCCGGGGAGTTCACAGCTGTGGCAAGCTTAAGGGTTTAAACCCGTAGGCGAAGGGAAACCGACATGCGCGCAGCTGGGCTTACGTCCAGCGAGGCGCGGAGTCTGAAAGGGCTCGGAGTCACGGCTGTGAAGCTAGAAACCGGGCGATCTAGCCCTGGGCAGGGCGAAGCCAGGCGAAAGCCTGGTGGAGGCTCGAAAGGGTTCTGACGTGCAATTCGTTCCCCAGACCTGGGGCTAGGGGCTAAAGACCAATCTAGCCCGGTGATAGCTAGTTCCCTCCGAAGTGGGTCGCAGCCCAGTCCCAAGCGAGGCAGCCGATGGGGTAGAGCACTGATTGGAAAGCCAAGGGGTCGAAAGGCTCCACTTTCCTTTCAAACTCCGAATCCATCGGCGCTGTAGACCTTGGGAGACGGGTTACGGGGGGTAAGCTCCCGGACCGAGAGGGGGACAACCCAGACCGAGGTTAAGGTCCCGAAGTGCTGGCTAAACGTCAAACCGAAGGGCGTCGTCAGCCTTAGACAGCGGGAAGGTAGGCTTAGAAGCAGCCATCCTTTAAAGAGTGCGTAACAGCTCACCCGCCGAGGCTGACGGCCCCAAAAATGGACGGGGCTAAGCCAGCCTCCGATACCTCGGGGCGCAGCTTACCGCTGCGTCGGTAGGAGGGCGTCCTGGCTGGGTAGAAGCTGGGCTGTAAAGTCCAGTGGACCGGTCAGGAGTGCAGATCCCGGTGGTAGTAACAGCAAAGAGGGGTGAGAATCCCCTCCGCCGAAGGGGCCAGGGTTCCCCGGCAACGGTCGTCAGCCGGGGGTAAGCCGGTCCTAAGGCATGGCTTAACCGACCATGCCGAAAGGGAAGCCGGTTAAAATTCCGGCGCCACGAAGGTACAACTGCGGCGACGCAAGCCCAACGCTTGACGCTTCGGGGTAAGTTGAGCAAGGCTGTCGCCTTGTTTAACCGTATAAGCCTGGGGAGAGCCGTAACGGCGAGAACCAGGTGAAAGCGGGAATAGCTGCCCGTTAGGGCAGTTCAGCTGATCCCTGGAGCCAGTGAAAAGGGCGTTGGGAAGGATCCTTCGTGACCGTACCTAGAACCGACACAGGTGTCCCTAGGCGAGAAACCTAAGGCGTGTCGGGAACAAGCCAGGGCGAGGGAACTCGGCAAAATAGCCCCGTACCTTCGGTATAAGGGGTGCCTGCTGTTTTTGCCTCAGGCTGGAACAGCAGGTCGCAGTGGCAAGGGGGTCCCGACTGTTTAATAAAAACACAGGGAGCCGCAAGCCTGAAAAGGTGTGAACGGCTCCTGAATCCTGGCCAGTACAGGTACCTGAAACCTGGGTTCAACCGGGCTAAGGGCCTGCAAACGCCGGGAGTAACTCTGACTCTCTCAAGGTAGCCAAATGCCTTGTCGGGTAAGTTCCGACGTGCATGAATGGATCAACGAGGGCCCCGCTGTCCCCGCCTGGCACCCGGTGAACCCACGTAACGTGGACGAACAGTCCACGAACCCCCAGCGGGAAAAGAAGACCCCGTGGAGCTTTACTGCAGCCTGCCGCTGGAACATGGCTGCGGATGCAGAGCGTAGACGGGAGCCGTCGATCCCGGTTTCTCCGGGAACCGGGGGAGGCGCCAATGGAACACCGTCCTTCTGCAACCGTGTTTCTCACCGGCGCCTTCGGGCGCTGGAACAACGGCAGGTGGGCAGTTTGGCTGGGGCGGCACGCCCTTGAAAAGATATCAAGGGCGCCCTAAGGTCGGCTCAGACGGGACAGAAACCCGTCGTAGAGTGCAAGGGCAAAAGCCGGCCTGACTGGATCCTCCACAGTGAGGGATCCAGGGGCGAAAGCCGGGCCTAGCGATCATCCATGTCCCCCTTGGTGGGGGCTGGATGTGTCAGAAAAGTTACCCCGGGGATAACAGGCTCGTCGCGGGCGAGAGTCCCCATCGACCCCGCGGCTTGGTACCTCGATGTCGGCTCTTCCCATCCTGGCCCTGCA
>JAWBOH010000009.1:0-60926 GCA_038826715.1 Bathyarchaeia archaeon
GAAAAAATAAGAGCACTTTTAGAAGGTGAGACAAGGCTTATATGTATTTCCATTTCAGACCCAACCATAATAAAGGAGCTGGTTATCGCCTTAACGCAGGATCTTCTTATCCGCAGAAAACGTATGTTCCAAGTGAAGCCCTACATCCTCCTAGTGTTCGACGAAGCTCAAGAATTCATTCCTGAACTTTCAAGCGTAGCAGGAATAGAGAAAAAGTGCAGCAGACAGGTGGAAACCTTGCTTAGGCAGGGACGCAAGTACGGTTTAGGCGTCTGCATAGCTACCCAACGTATAGCGTACCTGAACACCAATGCTTTGCAGCAGCTTCACACATACTTTGTAGGCACATTGCCTAGACCCTATGACCGTGCGTTAATAAGCGACACATTCATGATTGACAAGGGCATACTGGAAAAAACCCTGGAATTCGCGCCTGGCGAATGGCTTTTGTCCAGCTACATAGCAACAGGGATAGAAAACGTGCCTATATTCATAAAAGCAGACAACGCAGAAAAAGAAATAGAAAAATTCCTAAAAAACTCAATTGAAAATGAGGAAAGGCCTTCAAACGCTTTCTAGACAAGCGACATTAGCTTAACGTTTCTGACGTCAACGTATCTGCTTGGAGTTTCAGGGTAAGGCCTATAATCCGGCGGCCACTCGTTAACGCCGTGTTCACGTATCTGCGGCTGCGGATAAAAGATTAACTGTTTTATCGGCATGCGGACGTTTCTAGCCATTAACGGTCCGTGAACCAACCCTGCAGGTATGTAGACTATTGACGGTTTGTTTATGACGTGTTTTTCAGCGCGGTCTCCTATGCCAAGCCACAGTTCGATTTCGCCTCCTAAATCCATTATGTTGTTGTGGTTTGTTCCTACGAAAACGAATATTTCGTCAACAGTGTGATACATTGGCCTGTGAACGTAAAGCATTCTTCCATCTTCGGTTCGAAACTGCGGTGCAGGACTAACCTTCATCAAGTCTTCAATCCAAATTCGGCTTTCAGCAGGCAGCGACCCCAACGAATATTCAAAACCCTTATCAGGGTAATAGTCAGTGCCGTCTTTTGTCCATGTAAACAGTTCAACATGGTGTGTAAACCCTGGAAAGCTTACTCCGTCGAGAATTTGAACAATGCGTGGATTTTCAGGGAACAGTTCTGGAAACAAGGGCTCGGGAAAAGCGCGTACATACTTATCATACTTCACCAAACATTACACCCGTTCTTTGGTTATGTAAAGCATATTTAAAATTTGTCTACAAAAACGTAAACATCATCCACGCTAAAGTTAGGAGTTTATCTGTTTAAATTGCATTAATTAGGGTAAAACGGGTTTGTTAATGTAAAGCTTAGGCTATTCCACATTTATGGAGGAGTTTTCGCCACCTTTGATCAGTTATCCTTTGGATTTCATCCAGCATCTTTTCAAATTTCGGAGTGAACAGATGCCTAAAACGTCCCTGAACCGTCAAATAATCTTTAACCGGCTTTTTCTTCTCTGGATCTAAAGCAATTGCTTTGCTTGGCGCAGACAGTTCGTATTCGCCGTTTACTGCTTCCCAAAGCGGGAAAACACATGTTTCAACAGCAAGGCGAGAGATTTCGATGGATTTTGAGGGGTCGCTTCGCCATCCGCGAGGGCAAGGTGCAAAAACGTGAAGGAATGCTGGACCTTCAACTTCTAAGCCCTTCCGCACTTTTGTTATTAGGTCCCGCCAGAAGTAGGGTGAGGCAGTGGCCACGTAGGGAGTTTCATGGGACACCATTATGTCGGCTATCGGCTTTTTGGGTTCAAGTTTGCCGGGTATAATCGTCCCCGCGGGGGATGTTGTGGTGGAAGCTCCTAAAGGTGTTCCTCCGCTTCTCTGAATTCCCGTGTTCATGTATGCTTCATTGTCGTAAAGCACAAACAAAAAGTCGTGGCCTCTCTCAACTGCCCCTGAAAGCGCTTGAAAACCTATGTCATATGTTCCACCGTCTCCAGCTATGGCAATCACGTCCACATGCCTATCCTTTATCCTTTCCTTTTTCCGCATTATTTTAATTGCAGCTTCAATTCCAGACGCGTTTGCAGCTGCGTTTTCGAAAGCCGTGTGAAGCCACGGCACGGCCCATGAAGTGTAGGGATAAATCGTCGAAACCACTTCCATGCATCCTGTAGCAGTTGTGACTATTGTAGGTCCCCTAACAGCCTTCAGTATCAGCCTCATAACTATAGCTGGAGCACAACCGGCACACGCCCTGTGTCCAGACATGAAAAGGTTTGGTTTTTCAGCTACATATTCCGCCGAGAACTCTAATTCCCCAACCTGCATATTCGCTTCCTCCTAATCCCTTAAACCCACAAATCGTATCGGGTTTTCAACGCGTTTTTTCCTGAGTACTTCTTGAAGATCATTGTATATCCCTCGTATCTGTGCAGGGTTTGTGTCCCTCCCGCCTAACCCGTATATATAATTTACTATAAATGGCCGCTTTTCAGATTCATAAAGTGCATGGCGGACTTCATGGAAAACTGCTCCACCGTGACCGCCGAAACTGATGCTTTTATCCATAACTGCTATAGCTTTAACATTCTCTAACGCTTTGCAGATGCCCTCAACAGGTAATGGTCTGAAAGTTCTAATCCTCAGCAGACCAGCCTTGACACCTTCAGCTCTTAACTCGTCAACAACGGTTTTAACGGTTCCAGCTGCCGAACCTAAACATACTATTGCAATTTCAGCGTCTTCGACGCTGTAAATGTCAAGCAGTCCATCTCCATAGCTTCTGCCACTTATTCCGGCATATTCATCATGCACTTGCCTTACAACTTGAAGCGCATTTTTCATAGCCTCTTCCTGCTGTCGTTTGAACTCGAAATAATAGTTTGGAAAAGCCATAGGCCCCATCGTCATGGGATTTTCAGGATCCAGCCGTAAAGGAGCCAGTTTCCCCTCATGAGTAACCACATTTGGAAACTGGCGAACTCCAACAAACTTTTTGACAGCGTCGTCTGGAAGCGCATACACGTTTTCAACACAATGGCTTAACAGGAAACCTTCAAGGCACACCATGGTGGGCAACAGGACTTCAGGATGTTCAGCTATGCGAAATGCCTGTATAACCGAGTCGTAAACTTCCTGCACGTTTTCAGCGTATATTTGTATCCAACCGCTGTCCCTTTGCGCCATGGTGTCCGACTGGTCGCCGTGAATGTTTAAAGGTGCAGATAAAGCGCGGTTGGCAATAGCCATAACCACCGGCGCTCGGCATCCTGAAGTTACGAATAGCATTTCATGCATTAGGGCTAAGCCGGCAGACGCTGACGCTGTAAAGGCTCTCGCGCCTGTCAATGAGGCTGCTAAGCATGCTGTTAGGGCACTATGTTCAGATTCTGTGCAGATAAACGCTGTTTCAACTTCACCGTTTGCCACATACTCGCTGAACCTTTCAACGATTATTGTCTGCGGCGTTATAGGGTAAGCAGCTACTATATCCACATCTGACTGCTTAACTGCGTAAGCTACAGCTTCATCACCGTTTAACGCCAAAACTTTTTGTTCAGTAAGGCTTTTCATAAAGAACCTCTCTATTCAAGTTTCATTTCAATTGCCTTTACAGGGCATTCGTTGGCGCAGACTCCGCAGCCCTTGCAGAAGTTATAGTCAAACTCTACCTTGCCATCATCAGCTTTCCAACGGGCAGCTCCATCTGGACAGAAAATAACACATAGAAGGCACCGCATACATTTTCCCGAATCCCATATAGGCCTAAAGGTTTTCCAGTCTCCGGTTAAAAATTCACTGCTAGATTTCCAGCACACTGCGCCAGCAGAAATTTCTTTCCAACCCTTATCTTTAGCCTTCATGCCGAACGCGTCTCCTTGAAGGATTCTTCTATAACTGCAAAGTTTTTCTCAGCTATGTCGCTTCTGAAACGTTCTCTAACTGTTTTCTTTACGCTTTCTATGCTGACCACACCTGTTGCACGCGCAACAGCACCAAGCATCGCGGTGCTTGTTATCGGTGCACCTAAAATTTTTATAGCTATTTCAGTAGCCGGCACAGTCCAAATTTCTACAGCGCTTCTTCCAAGCGTTTGCCTAAAATTTGCCGGGCTTTCTTTTGAGTTGATTATAAACTTTCCATTTTCACTTAACCCCTCAGCAACCTGCACGGTTTTCAGCAGGGTTGAGTCCAAAACAACAACCACGTCTGGGTTGTAAACTGCACAGTGGATTTTAATAGGCTCTGTGCTTATTCTTGTAAAGGCTGTAACAGGAGCCCCCATTCTTTCAGGGCCAAACTCGGGAAAAGACTGAATGTATTTTCCCTCGTAAACAGCGGCTCTTGCAAGCAATTCGCTTGCTGTCCACGCACCCTGACCGCCTCTTCCATGCCACCTGACTTCAAGAATCTTTTTCAACGTTTAACTCTCCATAGAGAGTTCGTAATTGCGAAGACTGTAATATACATTTTTCTGAACAGAAAACCAAAAATCATCATCAAAAGGGGTTAAGAGGTTAAATCTTTTAAAACCTCCTTAATTGGAGCACTTAAAAGCCCTTTAATCCGGTTTAGAAAATCACATCCATTCGCCGTTGCCGAATAACATTTTATACGCCGCCTGCCCTTTTTCGTCCACTGCCCCTCTATTAATCCATTTTCCTCAAGGTCGTAGAGAAGCGGATAAACCACTCCAGGATTGAAACTCCATCCTGTTAGACTCTTCAACTCTTTTGAAACGCCGTATCCAGACATAGCTTTCCGGCTGAGAACCCAGAGAATTACGAGTCTGCTGAAACCTCGGACGGTTGATCTTAAAAGGTCTTCTTCCAGTTGACTCATAAAAAAGCCTTCAGCTTTCGGAAGCGTCCTAAACGCTAATTTTACTCTAACAGTGATATAAACGCTGCTCTCTAACGCAAAATTGATATAACATGATTTAAGTTATCGTTTTGGACGAGTATGGCTAGAATTGGCGACATGTTCCTCCGAGGTCTTGAAAAGCCTGCTATGCTATGGCTTTTGTCCAGCAAGCCAAGGCATGGATATGAGCTTATTATTGAATTTAGGAGGCTGACTGGAAGAACGCTTAAACCCAGTGTAGTGTACCCTTTTCTGCACAAACTTGAAAGCGGAGGATTTGCAAGCAGCCGCTGGATAGTTAAGGATAAGCGCAAAATTAGACATTACGTCCTAACGGAAAGCGGTGAAGAACTTCTAAGAAAATTTAAAGAATTTTTCGCGAAGCCCTTAAAAGAATTTTTAAAAGAAATGATAAGTGAAGAGAAAAGTTTCAAACGCTAAACATCTAAAACTTATTCATACCATTCTAGAATAGCCTTAACAGCTTTTTCGGAATAACCCATCTTCTTCAACATTTTGCAAAATTGGCTTTTATCCAACCTATACACGCCGACAGAATAATAGGTAATGAGATGTACTCATAATAAATATTCCAGAATCAAACATATTCTAAACCCTGAAAAATGGATTCTTATAGAGTTCTAACGAAGTCAAGGTTTCTGGAGAACACCAATCACAAAACGCACGACACGACGAAATCCTAATCTCGCAAGATATCTGCTCTCTAAATAAATGAGTCTAATAATACTTCAAGCTAAAATGCCTTAAAACGAAAGAATTTATAACAAGGATTCAGCAAATATTTGTCGCAGATAATAGAAGACGGGGCGATTTCCATGGTTAAAGTGTTAATCCTATACTACTCTAGAACCGGCAATGTGGAAGCCTTAGCTAAGGCCGTGGCAAACGGTGTGGAAAGCGTTAAGGGAGCGACAGTTGAGTTGAAGCGTGCAGACTATGCAAATGTAGAGGATTTAATTTCATGCGATGCCCTAGCTGTAGGATCCCCAAACTATTTTGGCTACATGGCTGGATTATTGAAGGACTTCTTTGATAGGGCATGGAGCGTCAGAGAAAAAGTTGCAAATAAACCTGCTGTTGCCTTCACTTGCGGAGGCAGCTCAAGCAAATCAGCACTTATTAGCATAGAGGGAATTTTTCCAGCTTTCAAATTTGAAAAAGCCGCTGAAGGCGTTGCATGGGGGCTTCGAGATAAAGGCTCTCCTAAGGAACAAGACTTGCCGGAATGTAAAGCGCTTGGAAAAGCTTTGGTTGAAGCTGCATTAAAGAAAAAACAAGTTCCAAATTAAAGTTGAAAAACAAAAGACAACCAATGCATCACAAATGAGGTAATCATGAATGCCGAGCCTAGGGCTAGGTGATATCAAAAGGCTGACAATACAAATTTTAAAGTGGAAACGTGAAACATTTTCTGTATCGAAAGAAAAGCTTTGCTTATTAACATAAAGCTTCAGAGCATTGAAAGTTTGCCGTAATAAAATTGGACCTTTTACCGTAAAAGAAAATAGGCTAAGGCTGTATCGAGGTTACAGTAAAGCGACCGAGGTCACGGAAAAGCATGGAAAAGTGGCCGAGGTGAGGTAGTCTGGAAGCCTACGGGCCTGTGGAGCCCGGCGCCCGGGTTCAAATCCCGGCCTCGGCCCCACTTAATGCTTATGTCGAGTTCATTATTTGTTCAGATAGTTTTCCATAGTGTTTCATACTTTGTTATGGCTCTATGCTTTTTCTATTTGATTAAAGGTTTTGGCTAGACGCTGGTTTCGTCTATTACTTTCCCTGTGGGGCATAGGTTGTAGCATTCTCTGCATAGGGCGCATACGCCTGCTTTTTCAGGCACTAAGGTTATTTTTCGGCTTGCTCCTCTTCCAACAAATGTCACCGCGTGTTCTCCCTTAACTTCTGCACAGTATCTAACGCAGAGGCCGCAGAGGATGCATTCAGTTCGTTCTGATGGGAAACGCGATTTTTCAACTCCGTGTTTTTGGGCTAGGCTTGTCACCGGCCCAGACGTTGACAGGGGCAGAAGTAGTTCTAGGATAATCTTGCGGATTTTTTCAACTTTCTCTGAATTCGTTTTTACTTTTAATTGTTCCTCAACGGGGTAGCAGCAGGAGGCTACTATTTGGTTTTTCCCTTTCTTTTCAATTTCCACGCTGCAAACGCGGCAACCGCCGTAAGGTTCTAACTTTTCAAAGTGGCATAGTGTGGGTATTTCTATGCCTGCTTGTTTTGCCGCTTCTAGAATGGTCATTCCTTCCGTTGCCTTAACTTCCTTGCCGTCGATAGTTAACGTTAGGGTTTTCATCTTAATCACCTCTTTTGCGAATGGGTTTAACGCCTTTCGGTGGCGGCGGGATAGGCTCTGCTGATAGTTTCTTTACCGCGGCAAATCTGCAAACTTCATAGCAGGTCCCACATTTTATGCATTTTTCCTGTTCAATCCAGTGAACCTGTTCCTTATCGCCTTGTACAGCTTTGACTGGGCATTCTCTTAGGCAAAGCATGCATGCTTGGCATTTTTCAGGATCTATGAAGTAGCTGATTAAAGCTTTGCAACCTTTGGAGGGGCAGCGTTTATTTTTTATGTGTTGTTCCCACTCGTTTCTGAAATATTTTAGGGATGTTAAAACAGGGTTAACTGCTGTTCTTCCTAAAGCACATAGCGACGCGTCCTTCATAACTTCGCATATGTCTTCGATTTTTTGAATATCGTCGTCTCGTCCTTTCCCCATGCATATGTCTTCTAATATTTTGGATAGAGACTTTAATCCTTCACGGCACGGTACACATTTTCCGCAAGATTCTTCGAGGAGGAAGTTGATGAAGTATCTGGCCATGTCCACCATACACGTGTCTTCATCCATTATAATCATGCCTCCTGAACCCATCATAGAGCCAAGTTCTGTAAGTTCATCGAAGTCCACTGGAGTGTCTAGGTGTTGTTCAGGTATGAAGCCTCCTGATGGGCCGCCTGTCTGGACGGCTTTGAACTGTTTCCCGCCTCTTATGCCTCCGCCGATTTTGAATATGAGGTCGCGGAGGGTTATTCCCATTGGAACTTCAACTAAACCTGTGTTGTTGACCTTTCCAACAAGGGAAAAAATCATTGTTCCGCTGCTGCCTTTTGTTCCTATGCTTCTGAACCATTCTGCGCCTTTAAGAATTATAAGTGGGATAGTGGCCCATGTTTTGGTATTGTTGAGACAGCTGGGTTTATCCCATAAGCCTTTAACTGCGGTGTGAATGTATTTAGGTCTCGGCTCGCCAACTTTTCCTTCTATGGCCGTCATCAGCGCGCTTGATTCTCCTGAAACAAAGGCTCCTGCGCCCCTGTGGATCTTAACGCTGAAGTCGAAGCCTGAACCCATAATGTTTTTGCCGAGCAGTCCATACTCTTCAGCTTGCTTTATGGCTATTGAGATGTTTTCTGCGGCTATAGGGTACTCTTCGCGAACGTAGACGAAGCCTTCGTTAGCTCCGGTTGCGTAGCCTCCTATTATTAGGCCTTCCAATACGCTGTGGGGATTGCCTTCCATCACTGTTCTATCCATAAAGGCTCCAGGGTCTCCTTGGTCGCAGTTAACTATTACATATTTGGGTTTTTCAGGCGCTTTTCTTGTGGTTTCCCATTTTATTCCAGCAGGAAATCCGCCTCCTCCTCGACCTCGCAAGTTTGACCTTTTAACCTCTTCAATAACTTGTTCCGGCGTCATTTTGAATAAAGCCTTTGCGAGAGCGCTGTATCCTCCCACATAAATGTAGTCTTCAATGTTTTTCGGATCTATTATTGTGTTGTTTTCTAGGAGGAGTCTAAGCTGATGCTTGTAGAAAGGTATTTCCTCTAGTTTTTGCGCCGTTTTTCCCGTTTGATGGTCTTTGTAAAGCAGCCTTTCCACAATCTGTTTCTTAAGTACGGTTTCAGAGATGATTTCAGACACATCTTCAGGTTTAACTTTGAAATAATGGATTTCCTGGGGGTAAATTGTCACTCTTGGTCCCTGCTCGCAGAAGCCTACACAGCCTGTTTCCTTAATTTCAACTTTGTCTGATAATCCTTGTTTTTCAAGTTCACCTTTAAGGGCTTCCACAACTTTTCTGCTT
The DNA here is from genome assembly GCA_038826715.1 of Bathyarchaeia archaeon. GTDB lineage: Archaea > Thermoproteota > Bathyarchaeia > Bathyarchaeales > Bathycorpusculaceae > JAWBOH01. The sequence goes on from JAWBOH010000009.1 coordinate 8,977, forward strand.
CCCTGAGCTACACAGCCTGTACTTACGCACACTGTTATGCAAAGCTTGCTAGGATCTTTTCGCGATGCAATATTTTGACGAAGCTTTTCAAGATCGTCAGGTGAACTTATACGTCTGATGTTTGTCATAACCTTCCACCTAGCTGTATTTAGAAAAGATTTTCTTCAAATCTGTCACTTTTAGATGCCCGTAATATTCATCGTCAACTGTCATGATGGGTCCGAGAGCGCAACAACCTAGGCAATTTACAGTTGTTAAGCTGAACTTTCCATCCTGCGTGGTTTGACCTACTTCTATATCTAAAACTCTTTGTATATTTTCAAGAAGCGAAGGTGAACCTCTAACCTTACAGGATGTTCCCATACAGACCTTGATAACGTGTCTGCCTCGTGGAGTTAGAGAGAAAGCTTTGTAGAAGGTGGCGATCCTGTATATTCTGGCCATTGGAACATCTAATCTTTCAGATATCCACATTAGAGCAAGCTTAGGAAGCCAACCGTATTTCTTTTGAATGTCCAAAAGAATTTGAATCAGTCGGCTCTTGTCGCTTCCATGTTTATCCAATATTGCGTCGACGTCTCGGAGTTCCTGAACAATGAGTTTTATAGCTTGCCCTTTTTGTCTTATTTGTTTTATAGCCTCAGCATAGCGTAAAGCTTCCATTTCAAGCCGTTTAAGTTCAATGCTTAATGGTGGTTGATCAAGGTCAAGCGAGTAATATTCGCCAAGTATTTCCAAACCTTTCAATAACAGCTGAGTTTTACTTAAACCTGAAGCTTTCTGAAGTTTAGACAAGAATTCCCTCTCTTTCTCACCTATTCGTAAACCCACAAACTGTGATTTACCTTCCTTCTTTTTAAGCATGTCAGATTTCTCGTTAAACATGTTTAACACGGAACATTGCAAGTCATATAAATATTTCCGTACAAAATTTGGTAGGCTAACATGCATTTTGAATTTTGCATACGCTTTGAATGCAACGCGTGATAAATGATGTTTTCAGATTAAGGCTGTTAAAACAGGTTTTCGCCAATTTTAGTGACAAACTGATATAGAAGACTTAAAAGACGTCAGTGTTTCCCGAATTTTTTAAACGGGGACAAAATGTTCTTTGCCAGAATGTCACCTTGAGCTGTTGCTGACTGGCTGCCGAAACTTTCAGACGGGTATTGGGTAAGCTCGCCAGCAGCCTTAACCCTGAGCCCTTCAACGGCTTTTATAACCTCTTTTACAGCTGAAATTTTGTCGTTTACGCCGACAACCTTTAGTCCTTCAGGTGCAAGCGTAACGTATACAGGTGGAAGGCCAAACTTTAACTCTTTCTTGATAAAGGCGGTTATAGCTGGAAATTTTAAACCATCCCTAAACTTGAAGAAGATTTCATCTGAAGTTTCTCCTCGTCCGTCTATTTCAAGCGGCATAACAACGTTTGCCAAACATGATAATATTTCGCCTCGAATCTTAGCCTTTTCAGATGATAGGTTTTCAAGCTGCTCCTTTAATGATTTCACATTTTCCTCAAGCTCATGCGACTTGTCAATGTACGGTATGCCTACAAGCTCGCTGAAACGTCTTTCAAGCTCGCTTTTCTGCCTGTAGTCCGCAAGTTCTCTTTCGGCGTCTGAAAGTTTAACCTTGCAATCGTCTAAAAGTTTTTCAACATCTACTAGCTGGGCTGCAAACTGCTCAAGCTGCTGCAGTTCAGCAGTCCTCTGCTTTTGCCCCTCCACTAATGTGACCTTTAAAACTTCGCCTTCACTCATGCTTAACCCTACGAAGTAGGTAAAACACAAGCCTATAACCATTATTAACATGTAGATATATTCTTAACACTTATACATTGAAATAACAGGGATTTGTCCTTCCGAAATATTTTACATGTTCCAGCGAAATCAGCATGTGACACTCTTCTAAAATTCTAACGCTGACATATTCTCATAAGCAGCTATTTTAATAACGAAAGGTTCTTCCGCTGTTTTAAGCGTATTACACATGTTAACGCGGTTATATAATTAGCTGAATCATTATAAGGGCGGCTATTAGAATTGCTAATAACTTTAATGTTCTGTTGTTGAATCTCTGCGCTTCCTCCATTTTTTTGGCGTCCACCAGCTTCATGATGTATACTGATACGCTGAGGTTGTAGAGAAAAATTGTGTATACAGAAAGCATCATCCTATCCGCGAAAGTCAAGTAACCTATTGGCGGTATGCCGCTGAGCAGCGACAAGTGGAAGGCTGATGCAGACATAAGTGTTGAAACACCTAAACCTATTCTCTGACCGAAATTCTGAGGGGAAATAAAGAAAGTTAAAAGAGATATTGTGGTTATAACCATTATTGGCAAGACACTCTTAACGAAGGCTGACAACGCTGGCCGCTTTAAAAACACGGCGAAAACAAACCTTGAGTAGGCTTCATTGCCGTACATGTGTTCCAAAACGTTCGGTTCAAAACCTCCTATTTCCCATCCAGCAACGTTAACCGTTTCATCTATAGCTGAGGTTAGGTCAGGCTTAAACGCCAGGATGGAAGCATTGAGGCTTTTATGTTCAAGTTCAATTGTAAGTGTATGTGTTTCAAAAGGGTATCTTGTAAAGTCAAATGTCTTTATAAAGTCTCCTCTTATTCGATATTCAATGTAGCCTGACTCCCAGTCCACAGCGATAATCTCGCTTTTCGGAGGTTCCGCCGCATTAACAAATTCGAATTCTTTCACCTGGGTTACGTTGATTTCATAAGGATTGAACTTGAACCACAAATAGAAGTCTAGACGGTAGCTACTAGCCGCCAAATCAACCTTACCAACGTTTACAAGCCAAACCCCCACGTGTACTTCCATCGGATTTGAAGGTTGCATCGCCTCGGCCTTTTCCTTAGGCAAAAATGTGAAGACCAAGGCTAACAGCAAGCCAAATATTATTAAGTTTTTTAACCGCATGACCCTCACTGGAAATTTTCAGTTTCATATCAGAATCAAATATTTAAGCTTTATCTGCTAAAATGATGTCAGGAAAAAGATTGGGCTGCCTTTACGGCGGCGACAGTATTTTTCAAAAGCATTTGAGCTGCCTCTTGATCAGGCCAACCGCCTAAACCGCAGTCAGGCCCTGCAAAAGTCATTCTTTCCCCAAATTTCTCTTTGGCTTTTTCAAACCTTTTCCTTATTTTGTTTTCATCTTCCACCAACTGCCAACTTTGCGGTTCATATATCCCCATCTCGTAAAGCTCAGCTATAATGGCGTCTATATCGGTTCTTGAAACACCAACCCGAACATGCTTATCCGACTTCTCAAGCATGTTCATTGAAATGAAATCCAAGTTTTTCGGAGAGGATGCATACTCTATTGAAACCACATCAAGGTTTTTAACTTCTAGAATATCAGTAATCCTTGACATGGAGTGAACGTGAATCTGCTTCACCGCTCCGCTAAAATCAAAGGCTTCCTCCAAAACATCTATTACTGCTTCCTTTTCGGCGGATACATCGCAAAAACCGAAGCTTGGCTCATCTATAGAAACAACCTCCGTCTTAACATACTTAGAGTTTAAAAGTGAGTTTTTAGCATATCTACGCGTTGTCTCAGCAAACATCAGCAAAACATCTTTATAGACGGTTGTTCCCACCATTTTAAGGTAAAGTTCCATCGGGCCAGTTACACAAACGCGCAGCGCAATTTTCTCTTTTCCAAACTCTTCACAGAGCTTCTTGGCTTCCCTGCTAATAGAATAAACTTCAGGTATAACCGCGTATTTCTCATCCACAATATACGTGCCCTTTTCCATGGCCTTGCGAATTTCATCTGTGAACTGTCGACATATATCATAGTGTTGTGGATAGTTGACAATGTCTAAACCTGATTCAAACTTCATTTTGAAAGAAGATATTATCACTCTGTGAAAGTTTTTAAACAGAAACTCGTTGTCCATGAAGTCTCTGCCTTCAGCGGCCCACATTCTTGCCTGTTCATAAGCTTTTTCAAAGGTTTCCCTTTCAACGAAATGCGGCAGCGGGAAGCTTCCAATATCGTCAAGCAGGGTTTGCATAGAAAAAACTACATTACCAATAGTAATAAGGTTACCTTTAGAGGGTTGCAGTAACATATATAAGCATGTTTTATGGGCTAAATACTACGGGTGAGTATTTGCCAAGCTTGTGGAAGCTTCGATTGTCAATGATAGCGTCTTTGGCGATAATATTCACTTTGTCGACTCTTGTTGTAGCTTTAATCCTAAGCCTTTTCATATTCGACCTGCTCCTCCTCGGAGCGGTTGTAGTGGCATTCAACATTCTTCAGTGGCTAATATCGCCATACGTTATAGATGCCTTATACCGCGTGAAGGAAATCCCTGAAAGTGAATATCCGAAACTTCACCAGATGGTAGACAGCCTCAGCAGGAAAAGCGGCATCAAAAAGCCAAGGCTTATGTTGGCAAATATTCCTATACCGAATGCTTTTGCATACGGTTCACCTATAGCGGGAAGTCGTGTAGCGGTTACAGATGGGTTGCTGAAAACTTTAAACGAAGGTGAAGTTGAAGCAGTTATTGGTCATGAACTTGGACATTTAAAACACCGCGACGTCCAAGTTATGATGATTGTTTCACTTCTCCCAGCTTTGTTCTATTACATAGGATATTCCATAATGGTTTCCTCGATGTACAATAGGAGAAGAGAAGAAAGCGGCGGCGCTACGCTTTTAGGCATGGGCTTAGTGGCATTTTCAATGTTTCTCACATATGTTTGCGTTTCATTTTTAAGCCGTGTCCGCGAGTATTATGCTGACAGACACAGCGCTTCAATAGTGGAAAAGGGATCATACAAACTTTCACTAGGTTTGGCAAAAATAGTAAATGCAGCCAAGAACATGAGAAGAGCTAGAAGAGAAATGCAGCATCTAAACGCTTTTAAAGCCCTCTTCATAGCCGATCCAGATAGGGCTGAAGCAGAGTCAACGACCATTTCAGCAATAACAACTTCAAGTGATCAAAAACTGGTAGAAGAAATTCTTTCCCAAAAACTGACATTACTTGACAAAATTAATGAAATCTTTTCAACACATCCCAATGTCGTCAAAAGGATTAAAGCTCTACAAGAGCTAGCCTGAAACTTTCGGAAAAACTTCTAAATAACCTGCGCTAGTATTCAGTTTCTATACAAAGGTAGAACTATGAAACAAACCTCAATGATAATTGCAAACGCAGTTAAAGAGAAAAGAAAATGTTTGCTTGAAACAGAGGCAAAAACAATCTGCATGGAATACAGTATACCAGTTACACGGTTCAAGCTGGCTAGAAATGAAGCTGAAGCTGTTAAATTTGCAGAGGATATAGGGTTTCCTGCTGTTTTAAAAATTGTTTCGCCGGATATAATCCACAAGTCAGAAGTAGGCGGAGTCATGCTGAACCTCTACAATGGAGAGAACGTAAGAGACGCCTACAAACAGATAATGAATAATGTTAGAAAGCATAAGAAAAGCGCCAAAATAGTAGGCGTAATTGTTCAGGAGATGGCTGCGCCTTCAACAGAAGTTATAGTTGGCGCTGTAAAAGATCCCCAGTTCGGCCAAACTCTTATGTTTGGACTTGGAGGAGTCTTTGTTGAAATATTAAAAGATGTAACCTTCAGAATAGCGCCGATAACCATTGAAGAAGCATGCGAAATGCTAAAGGAAATTAAGGCTTACCCTCTGCTCAAGGGATACAGGAACATGCCGCAGGCAGATGTGGAAGCAATCGTTAAAATACTTGTTAACACTTCGCGGCTTGTAACGGAACATTTGGAGATTAAGGAAATTGACCTAAATCCTATAATTGTGTATGAAAAGGGAGCAAAAACCGTAGATGCAAGAATAATTCTTGAGTGACAGAGAATCTGCTCCTATTTGTTAGATAGGATTGAGCAAAATTAATCCAGTAGAGCGTTGCATAAATGGATAAATAAAAGGGCGAATAATGTTGCATAAACAGGAAAAAGCTGAGAAAACAGAGGAATTAAGGCATAAACTTTCCATTTTAGAAGAAGAGAAAAGAAAACTAGACGCAGAGGCAGAAGAACTAATTAAGAAAAGGGACGGGTTAAGAGAGAAGTATAAACGTCTAAAGTTTGAAATCTTGAGATTAAAGAACGCCAGAGACGAGATAAACGCGGAAGTTAAGATGCTGAAACAGCAAAGAAGCCAAGTGAAAGCAGAAGTTTCAGAGAAAATTAGGGAACTAAGAAATGTGCAAACTGAAATCGAAGCTTTAACAGGGAAAAAACCATATAAAAGTGCTAAACAGCTTCAGAAGGAGATTGAAACTTATGAGTGGAAAATTCAGACAACGCCTTTGAATCTTCAAGAGGAGAAACAGCTTATTGAACATATCAAACAGCTTGGAAACCAGCTTAACATTCTCAGAAAAATTAGACAGCTAAACCAGGAAAAACTTGAATTGAAATCTGCGTTGAAGGCCATGGAGGCAAAAGTGAAACTTGTTCATGGGAAAATAGTGGAGCAGGCGGAGAAAAGCCGACAACACCATGAGGAAATGCTTAAGAAGATAGGGGAAGCGGAAAAAATTAAAAGCGAAGCAAACAGTGTTCATATACTTGTTCTTGAAGCAAAAGCGAAGGCTAAACCCTTACAAGACGAAATAATAAGGCTTGAAAAGATGATTATGGCCGAAGAAGAGAGAATAAGAAGAAAGCGTGAAGAAAACCTTGTAGAAAAAATTGCAAAAGAGGCAGAGGAGAAGCTAAAGCGAGGCGAAAAATTAACTTTGGAGCAATTTAAGGTTTTTATGGAAAAAAACGGAGCATAAAATTAAAGTAACTTTGCACACTTATTGATTGGGAACAGAATACAGATGACAGCAAACGACAAGGACAAAGGTGAGAAAAAAGTTCTGATTTTATGTGTTGATAGAGACGGTGACCTTGGAGCGAAAACGGAAATTAAGACGCCTCTAATTGGTCGAGAAGGAAATCTTAACGCTGCCGTAGCTTTAGCTTTAAAGGATCCTGAAGAGCCGGATGCAAACGCCATGTTTGAGGCTATTCGCATTTATGACCGCCTAGTAAGCGAGGGAAAACCTGACGAAGTCTTCGAAGTAGCGACTATATCTGGCTCAGAGTTGGGGGGAGTTGGTGCCGACAGAAAAATAGTTGCTGAGTTAGCAGCCGTTTTAAAGGCTTTCCCTGCAAACGAGGTTGTCCTAGTCAGCGACGGCTATTCCGACGAAGCAGTCTTGCCCCTAATAGAGTCAAGGGTACCTGTTTCCTCAGTTAGGAGGATAGTTATGAAATACAGCGAATCAATAGAGCAGACAGCAGCCTTATTTACAAGGTATTTCAAAACGTTGATGGAGAATCCCCGTTATTCACGTATTGCCCTCGGACTTCCCGGAATACTCTTCCTAATTTTAGGCATACTAGCTGTTTATGGTTTAGTTCATTATTATTTGATGGCCATAGTCGTTGTTTTAGGAGCCTACCTGTTCCTGAAAGGTTTCGGAATAGACAGATTAGCGAGGAAACTTTACATATGGGTTAAGGAATATTCGCCTCCGCCTCTGCCAATGCAGATTTCAATTTTTTCCGCCCTTACCGGACTTTTATGCATCGGCATAGGGCTATATCTTGGATTTGGCGCTGTTACAGAGTTGAATTTGGACTGGCTTAACTGGATAGGCGTTTTACCGGAAGCTGCAGGAGTCTTCATCAAGGATTCTAAAGATCTTGTAGTTGTAGGCGTATGCGTGGCGTTAACTGGAAGGGCTGTACGTTGGTATTTTGAGAAGGATGCGAAGCTTTTGCGTAATATCGCATTAATAGTTTTAATTGGGTGGGCTAGACAGATTTTGGATGCAGCGTCGGACATATTGATTAACCCTAAAGTTGGCTATGAAGCGCTGATATTCTCCATAGTGGTTGGCATTTTAATAGGTATAGCCTCAATACTTGTCGTGATCGTTGTCCACAGGGCAGCAAAAGGGTTCTTTAAGGATACAGGAGGACGAGAAGAGTTTGAAGAAAGCTAAGATCGCAGTGATCGGCGGAACAGGTTTCGAAAAAATGTTCACAGGCTTGGAAAAACTCCGTGTGGGAACACCTTACGGTATTACTCCGCCGCTTTCAACTGGAAAAATAGAAAATAAGGACGCAGTTTTCCTTCCAAGGCACGGGCCGGAACATTCAATTCCCCCGCATAAATTGAATTACAGAGCAAACATTTTCGCTTTACATCAGCTTGGCGTTGAAAGGATTATAGCCCTAAACACTGTTGGATCCATAAATAAAGATTTTAAGCCAGGCGACATTGTTTTTCCCCACGATTTTGCCGATTTTACAAAGCAGAGACCCGTAACCTTTTATGAAGAAGCCCCTGTCACCCATGTTGATGTCTCTCAGCCTTATTGTCCGGAAATACGTGAAACGCTTATTAAATGTGCTGAAAGGCTTGGTTTACGTTTTTGGAGCCGCGGCGTGCTGGTTTGCACTGAGGGACCGCGTTTTGAAACTCCAGCTGAGATTGAAATGTTTAGGCGGTTGGGCTTTGACTTGGTTGGAATGACAGGTGTGCCAGAAGTTGTTTTGGCAAGGGAGCTTGAAATGTGCTATGCATCTCTCTGCCTTGTTTCAAACATGGCTGCTGGCATACAGGAACGCTTAACGCTGAAAGAAGTTTATGAAATTACTGGAACAATGCAGCCGAAAATAGAGCAACTTTTAACGGAAACAGTTAAGGCTTTGCCGTTAGAGCGGAATGGCAAATGTCCATGTGCACATGCCTTAAAGAATGCGAGGACTAACTAATGTTGAAAACAATCCTTTCAGCTATAGGCGCATATAAGCTTTATGAAAAGTGGCTTTGGCATCAAGTTAAAAACAACGAAAAACCTGAGCATATAGCGATAATTCTTGACGGAAACAGAAGATGGGCATTGGAAAAAACACTTGCTCCATGGCTCGGCCACAAGGAAGGTGCTGAAAAAGTTGAGCAACTTTTAAACTGGTGTTTAAAGCTTAATGTTAAAGCCATAACGATTTACGCTTTTTCAATTGAAAACTTTCGCCGCCCTCAAAGGGAAGTTGAAGAAATTATGCAAATAGCCAGCGAAAAACTGCGGAAAATCTTGAAGGATGAACAAATTCACAAAAGCAGGGTATGCGTAAAGGTTATGGGTAGGATAAATCTGCTACCGGAAGAACTGCAGAAACTTATAGAGCAGGTGGAGACATCTACACGTGATTATGACAGTCATTTTTTGAATGTGGCCTTCGCCTATGGAGGAAGAGCTGAAATAATTGATGCTGCAAGAAAAATAGCGGAAAAGGTTCAAAACAGCGAGTTAAACCCTGAAGATGTTGACGAAAACCTTTTCGAAAAATACTTGTACACTTCACATCTGCCAAAACCAGACCCTGACTTGATTATAAGGACTTCCGGCGAGGAAAGGTTAAGCGGTTTTCTACTTTGGCAAAGCGCATACAGCGAACTATGCTTTTTAGACGTTTACTGGCCTGACTTCAGGTTTATTGATTTGTTAAGAGCTGTACGCACCTTTCAGAAGCGGAAGAGACGTTTCGGCGCATAAAAACGTCTCTATCTAGGCTCTTTTCTTTGCGCTGACTATTGAGATTACCTCTCTGTCTTTAAGCACGTAGTTTTCTCCAACCCTTTTTCGCTCTCTAGCCTCCACAGCGTAAATGAAACTTTCGCCTAGTTCCGTGTGGATTAGGTATGCAAGTTCGCGGGCTGTCGTTCCGTAGGGCACCAAGTAGGCGTCGGGCAGAACCCTCCCATTATGGTCGGATAAATGCTCCAAATCTTCAACAGGATACACTGTTATCATGTTTAACAACTTAAAGTAAGCTAAGTTTACCGCTTCTTGAACCCCTGTTGAACCAAACCTTAGCAAAACTTTTTCTCTAATGGTTTCCAACGCTTTAAGCTGGCTTTCAGTTAATTTTTCACGAATATTTATTTTAAAGTTGCAGTCTCCAGGCCTGTAGTCTATCAGCTTTTTCTCAGCCGCCCTTCTTAACGCAAGTTCTGCTTCAGCGCAGCATGGCACTACAAAAGGGTTCTCTTGCTTAAGTCTTTCAAAGTTTTCTTCAGCTGTAGGTACATCCATTTTGTTGGCAGCTATAAGCATGGGTTTTGCAACTTGCCTTAAAGCGTCAATAAACCTTAGAAAATCTTCTTCACTCCAGACTGTGGGCTTTTCAGCGTTTAACCCTGTCATTCTTAAGGCTTTAAAAATGTGAGTTCTCCTCACTGCTAAGCCGCTGAGACGCTCCTCCAATATCGTTAAAAGGTCTTTTGATTCAGATTCAGCTGTCCTAGCGATTTTAGGCCAATCCCTTTTGAGAATGTTAGCCACCCACATAGTTATTTCACCTTCCAAAAACTTCACGTCCTCTAAAGGATCGTGTTCGCCAGGTTTGCATATTCTGCCTTCAGAGTCTGTCCCTCCGGAAGCGTCAACTACATGTATTAGCACGTCAGCCTTCCTAATCTCGTCCAGAAACTGATTACCTAACCCTCTTCCCTGCCACGCGCCTGGAACAAGCCCGGCGCAGTCAATAAATTCCACAGGAATCAGCCTAATCCCATCGAGGCATAGAGAGTTTAGAGGATTATCCTTGACGTCGAATTCTCTGCAGACGCAGGGGGTTCTAACGTAGCCCACTCCACGGTTCGGTTTAATAGTTGTAAATGGGTAGCTGGCAATTTCAGCTGGAGCCAACGTTGCAGCACTGAAGAATGTTGATTTTCCAACATTTGGTTTTCCAACAATTCCCAACAGTCTAGAGGTAGATTTTTGCATTTAACTCACACATTCAATTCTAACATGGTGTAATGCTTGCTATATGGCTTATGCCTAAAACTTCAAACAGTTTTCAAATGCCTCGCCGACATTAAGTTAAGCTTAAAAAACGTGAATGTACATAGCAAAACAAAGTGCTTGCAAGTGTGTTAGCTGTTAATGGGAGGAAAATCGACGGAAAAATACGTTGGAGTTAAATTCAAGACCGAGTTTCTGCTAAAACACCCGCCTAAAGACGAAAGAGTTAAAGAGTTGGCGGAATGGTGCAGAATCTTTCATTTACATGGACTCACACCGGTTGTGAAAGGCAGATCTATGGGTAATTTAAGTTTTAGAGTTAAGAAAGGTTCAAACAAGTTTATAATTACATCCTCCGGCCTCGGCCCTAAAAACATGCTTAACCCAGAATGCTTTGTTAAAGTGGTTAATTGCGACTTAGAGCGAATGGTTGTCTACGTCTACGGAGTGAGGAAGCCTTCCTCTGAAAGCCTACTGCACCATAGAATATACGCGTTAAGATGCGATGTAAACGCAGTTTTCCACGGCCACGATTTAGAGATAACGGAAAATGCAGAAATGATTGGAGCTGCTGAGACTAAGGAATGGAAACCCTATGGAAGTCTAGAGCTGGTTAAAAGCGTTGAACAGGTTTTGAATGGAAACAATTTCATAGTAATGAAAAAACACGGCTTCATATCCCTCGGCTCTTCAATGGATGACGCAGGTAGACTCGCATTGGCAAAGAGAAGCCAGCTGAAAAATAGGCAAATGAAAAATCTATAATCATCCATCCGCACTTTGAGAAGCGAATTCTATTGCTTGGATTATTCCCCTAGCCACTTCTAGAAGATTAACAATAATCATCACGGCTAAAAGAGGTAAAAATTCAAAGGTGAAAACGAAACTTTCAACCTTCACGGTTAAAACACCGCTGTTCGTTGCATACACCAAATACGCTATTAAGAAGAAGGCACGCAGGATAATTAGAACATACTTGTAGATTGTGCCTTCAGCCATCTTGATTGCAAAAGTGAAAAAAAGCAAGCCCCAAGCAAGAATTGGAAAAAGCGTAGAATAATACGGAAAAAACGCTGGGAAACTAGATGTCAAAAACCACAGCAGAAGCCATAAAAAGCCATAGGCAACGGTTAAGAGAAAGGCCTTGATGATTCTTAAACCAAGTTCCCGGCGGTTAACATTAAGCTCAAGTCCAGCCATTAAAGGCATGTTCCTCCATCAAAACTCTCATGTCGCTGAAGTACACGCAGATGACGACACTTTCAGTTATTTTGGAAGGGTTAACCTCCATTTCGAAAAATTCTTCGAAATCCATCCCGGGCAAGATGTTCAAAAACGTTGAAGTTGAACCTAAAGTGACATTAGCCGAGTTGCAGAGTTCTATTAGTAGAGGTCCAACTATTGGATGTGGAGCATGGTTGTCGAAGCTTATAAAGAATGAAAGCAGGCATTTCATATGATTATAGGTTATGCCGTATATGGTCAAGTTATGGAAAGGGGCACCCCAGCTGGCTGTGAAGTTAGCTGCAACATTTAAGGCCACAGCGTCAGCCACTTTAAAATGTACTTCAGCGTTAACGTCCAAGTACGCATCGCAGGTTATTAATGTGCTGTCTTTTTGAAAAAATTCTTTCAGGTTTGTGGAGAAACTGCAGTTTGCCTCACCTGTTTGTCCAGCTGGAATGTCCGGTAACCTCTTTGACAGGGATGCAATTGTCTTTTCGGATCTCTTCATCGCAATATTTATGTTTATTTCTGTAAGGTCGTAGAAGCCTGTGTTGCTTATTGAGAAGGGTATGGTTAAGTAAAGGTTCCCGTTATAAAGTGAAAATTCTGGCTTTCCAACGTTTATGTTTTTCCCTTCAACAATTTTAAACAGGGAAAAAGCCATGGAGAAGGGCATAATTAAAGCAACGATCCATAAGAGGGTAATTATCCATCCCAAAGCCTTGATGGTGAAACGCATGAACAATCACCGAAACAGAGTTGCCTCAGCTTTCTATTGCTGTTTCTCTTCAGTTTTCACTGTTACCGCTTGACTAAGCTGCCCTGGCACAGTTTTGGATTCTCTGTAAAGCTGTATACCTCTTAAAGTGGCAATGGAACCAGTCCAACCCATTACTCCGAGAAACATTATTTTTATGATAGCTTCAGCAATGGGCCCCAATATTGATCCGAGAGCTGATGAAAGGTCTGTGGATGTTAAGATGTTAGCAACCGATGTTGACATCAAGAAGGCTATGACAAACGTTAAAACCAACAGTAGCAAACCAACTGCTATTAGAATGAAAGCCACCGCCTCTGACTTTTCAATTTTCATTTTCAACCAACCATGTCTAAGGCTCACTTATCCTATGAACTTGTATAAAAATATGAACAGTACAGAGAATATAAACGTTCGTACAGAAATGTTAACCAAAGACTTAAGCCACATTACTGCAGATTAAAAACCGTGACGATGAAATTGAAGGCCTGCTTGGTTTCCATTTATCTTTTATGCATGTTCCCTTTAAACTAAAGCACAGGGTTGAACCTCTCTAGCTCAGAGGCGATATTCCTGAAAGGCCAGAGTTTTGCCGGAAAATTCTCTAAGGCTTAACCTAAACAAGGCAGCTGAGCTATACGGCAAGCCAAGCTGATGTGAAACTTGAATTTACCAAGAAGGCGGTATGTAATCTCTAACTCTGAATTCGACACCCATTTCTCTGGCGATTTTCTCCAACTTTTCCACGTCAACCTCCGGTATTCTTACAGCTGTCACTTCAACATCTAAAAGCCTTTTAGCCTTTTCAATAAACTCCAAAACGCTTTCGAAAGCATTTTCAAAGACTGGATTACAGATCTTGTTGTATGTTTCCTTGTCATGAGCGTTAAGGCTGACGCTTACTTTGTCAACGCCTGCCATTTTTAATTCTTTTACGACATTTCGCCCTTCATGTAGCAGAAAAGCCTGACCGTTCGTGTCCACTCTTATAGTCACGATTTTTCCATAATATTTCCTCACCCAACTGCTAACTTCCAAAATGCAGTTTAACCGTTCGAATGGTTCTCCAAAGCCGCAGAAGACTATTTCCCTCCAGTCTCTCTTATTTATCACTTTTCCAAGTTCCGCAATAATCTCGGCGACAGCTGGTTCCCTTTCAAGTTTAAGGTAGAAGCCTCCTACGCCTTCCCGAAAGTTTCTAATGCAGAAATAGCAGCTGTTGGAACATTTGTTTGTTATGTTTAAATACAGATTGTCCCCAAGCCAGTAGATTAAACTAGGGATTTTTTTAACAGACATTTCCAGAATTTCCCTCTTCATGAGCTGACACTAAAATTTTGAAAAATCTTTGAAACACGTTTTTAAGCTCTCCTCTAACCAACATAGGTGAACATTCATGTTTTGCGGCATCGATTGCCACCTGTGGTAAACTATTGTCGCATGTAAGCATTTTAAACTATTTCCTTTCAGTTTTCCATGAAATTATGTTCTTTTCCGCTTCTAAATTATATAAGGTCAGCATTATTTTACCTTTAAACACGATTACCACCGTTAACCCTTAAGGCCGGGTTAAAGAAACGTTTTGGAACTTGCGTTTTCAACCCATTTTCAAAGTTATCTGGAATAAGTTTAAATGTCAATTGATTGCTAGGTTTTGGTATTATGCGGGGTAAAAAGGTGATGACAAAATACGTTTTTGTCACTGGCGGCGTTTTAAGTTCTGTTGGTAAGGGTATAGTAACCTCTTCTATTGGGAAGATGCTTCAAGCTAGAGGTTTTAAGGTTACAGTTGTGAAGGTAGATCCTTACGTGAATGTTGACGCTGGAACTATGAATCCTTACATGCACGGCGAAGTCTATGTCACTGAGGATGGTGGTGAAACAGACCTAGATTTAGGGTGGTATGAACGTTTTCTTGATTTAAATTTGAAAAGGGAAAACAACATAACCACAGGCATTGTTTACAAGGCAGTTATCGAGAAAGAACGACGCGGGGATTTTCTTGGGAGATGTGTGCAAATAGTTCCCCACGTTACAAATGAAATTAAGACCCGCATTAGAGATGTTGCCTCAAATTCAAAGGTTGATGTTGTTTTGACGGAGGTTGGTGGAACGGTAGGCGACATTGAAGGATTGCCCTTTCTAGAAGCTATTCGGCAGATGAGGTTGGAACAAGGATACGAAAACACGTTGTATGTGCATGTGGCTCTTGTACCAATTTTAGATGTTACAAAGGAAATGAAGACGAAGCCTCTTCAGCACAGCGTCAACGAGTTGCGGCGCATCGGCATTCAGCCAGACATTATTGTGGCGAGATGTTCAGAGATGATAGACTCTGAAGCTTTGAGGAAAATAGCCTTGTTTGGAACAATTCCGGAAAATGCAGTTTTCTGCTCCTATAACGTGGGATCCATTTATCAGGTTCCACTTATTCTTGACGGGCAGGGAATGGGTGACTTTATATGTAGGAGGCTTAGGCTTCCTGAAAGCAAACCAAATTATGAGGATTGGGAAAGGTTTGTGGACGCGATATTGAATCCGCAACATGAAATCAAGATAGCGTTGGTCGGCAAATACGCTGGCCTAGTTGACAGCTACGTAAGCATGAATGAAGCGTTGCGCCACGGGGGTGCAGCATGTAAAACCAAAGTTTTTATACATTATATTGAGGCTGAAACTTTTGAAGAAAAACCAGACATGGTGAACATGCTAAATGATTTCGACGGAATCTTCGTCCCATACGGTTTCGGCGCGAGAGGAGCTGAAGGAAAAATTAGGGCTATAAAATTTGCAAGAGAGAATGACATTCCATTTCTAGGCATATGTTATGGCTTCCAGCTGGCTGTTGTAGAGTTTGCCCGTAATGTTTGCGGTCTAAGAGGGGCAAATAGCACTGAGATTGATCAGAATCCGCCACATCCAGTTATTGACCTTATGCCTGAACAGAAAGGCATAGAGCATATGGGAGCCACAATGCGGTTGGGCGCCCACAAAATAATCTTGAAACCGAATACGTTAGCATACAAACTCTACAAAAGCGAGGAAATTTATGAACGCCACCGCCACAGGTTTGAAGTAAACTTGGAGTATTTAGAGAAGCTTGAAAAGCAAGGTTTAGTTTTTTCTGGAAAAAGTCCTGACGGCAGAAGGATGGAAATTCTAGAGTTGCCGGACCGCTTCTTCTTTTTCGCCTCTCAGTTTCATGGAGAATTCAAAAGTCGCCCTGGGAAACCAGACTCAGAATATTACGGTTTTGTAAGGGCATGCTTGGACAAGAAGTTTGGGAAAGCTAAACCGGAATTCTGAATTACATGCCTATTTCCTGCGCTATTTCTTTTAATCCTTTTAAGGATATTTCGAAAAACTTTTCTCTTGGAATCCCGACTTCCTCGCAGAGCAGAATTCTTTCTCTGTCAACGCCTCTTGCAAAGTCTTTGTCCTTAAACTTTTTTGCAACTGTTAAAGCTTTTAATTCCGCCAGCTTTTTAGAAGGCATCACTAGGGCGCATGCAACCAGCAAACCTGAAACTGCGTCGCTGGCAATTAACGCTTTCTCCATTCTGTTCTCAGGCTTTATGCCGGTGTATTTGAAGTTGTGAGCTTTTATCGCCTTCAAAAGTTCTTCCGGCAACCTTTCTTTAAGAATTTGCTCTGCGACTGAACCGTGTTTTTCCGGCATAGCTTCAGTTAACTCATAGTCAATGTCGTGGACTAAGCCTGCTAAACCCCACTTTTCCTCATCTTCCCCGAAATGTTTCGCTAAGCTTCGCATTATGGCTTCAACAGCTAGCATGTGGCAGACTACACTCCGCTTTGACACATGTTTCTTAATAAGGTTAAGAGTTTCTTCTCTCGTTAACATTTGAGCCACTGCACACCCTTTGACATTTTGAAAGCATTTAATCTTTTAAAGCCTTGCCCTTATAATTTCTCGAATTTTAATTTGCAACAGGGAAAACTTTGGACAACTATCGCGGGCTTAAATCATACCATTCGATTTTGTGTAACTTTTAAGGCAGATTTGGATAAAATATATTAAATTTAACCGGGAATTTTTGGGTCATTGTGAGATGTAGGTTACATGGTTTCAGAGAAACCTGTTGTCACATGGAAAACTTTGGTTTTGCCATTGATAGGTGTGGCAGCCTTTCTTTTATATCTATACCTTTTACAAACAGACATACCTGAAATAGTTTCAACACTTCAGCGTGCAAACACATTAATATATTTTTTAGCCGGATTGCTAATCTTTGTTGACTGTTTCTTTTACACAATGGCGTGGCGTTCTCTTCTTTCTTTTCTATCAGTGAAGCTCTCTTTTTTCAAGTCTTATTTGTACGTGTGGTATGGCACGTTTATGGACATAATAATTCCAGCAGAATCTGTAAGCGGAGAAATCTCAAGAATATATTTGATCACTAGGG
Organism: Bathyarchaeia archaeon; assembly: GCA_038826715.1. Taxonomy (GTDB): domain Archaea; phylum Thermoproteota; class Bathyarchaeia; order Bathyarchaeales; family Bathycorpusculaceae; genus JAWBOH01. The sequence goes on from JAWBOH010000009.1 coordinate 26,217, forward strand.
AACAGGGTGAAGGTGTAAGCGGTAAGGTTGTCGCTTCTCTGGTTGTTCAGCGACTGATAAGCATGGGAATCGGCGTAGCAACCCTTGGGCTGGGCTTAGGCATACTCATCATAGAAACAAGTGTTAACAGCTTAGTTTTTAATTTAAGCCTATTCCTCATCAGCGTAACCATTTTTTCCCTAGCTTTACTTCTAATGCTGTGCGCTAGAAAAAATTGGACTTTGAAGGTTATAGATTATGTTTTGAGCACAGTTGAGCGGCTAAGCAGAGGGAAATGGAAGTTGACAACCGTTAAGAACGAAGTTGTAAAGGCTGCTGAAATGTTTCACGATTCAATGAAGATGTTTAGGCGCTCTCCGACTGTTGTAATTTTCTCAGTGATCCTATCCACTATTTCGTGGCTCTGTTATCTACTTATCTCCTATATGGTTTTCTTAGCCATAGGATTCTCTGGAGGTTTAAGGCTTTGGAGCGTAGTCCTTGTGACACAATCTATAGTCTCAGCAGTAAGGTCTATTCCAATAGGCATCCCTTTTGAGGTTGGTTTGCCAGAAATAACCATGACAACGCTGTATGTGGTTCTCGGCGTTCCTATGGGCTTAAGTGCAACGGCAACAATCCTAGAAAGAATTTTAACGGTTTGGCTCAGGTTTTTTGTAGGATTTTTGTCTCAACAGTGGATTGAAATCAAGGCAGTGAAAGCTCGCTTAAAGCAGTTTTAACTTAAAAAACCTAAAATCTTGCGTTACAAAATACTGAAAATGAAGCTTATGACAATAACAGTGGAAGACGCGTCTATCAAACATTTAGACAGGCTTTACGAGATTGAAATGGAATGTTTCAAAAAGGAAGCGTTCACCAAACAGCAAATTGCCCAACTGCTTAAAAGCCATAATTCCATAAGCTTAATTGCAAAGGAAAACGGCAACATTGTAGGCTTCATAATCGGAATAATATATCTTGAAGAGGATGTTTCCGTTGGACGCGTGTTAACAATAGATGTCTCTCTAACCCATCGTCGAAGAGGAGTGGGAATAAAGCTTTTACAGCAAATTGAGAAAATTTTCAGAGAAAAAAGTGCTAAGGTGTGTCGTCTTGAAGCAAGGGAAGATAATGTGGCTGCATTAAGCCTTTATGAAAAGTTTGGATACAGAAAAATCGGAAAACTCAAGTATTACTATGGAAATGCCCACGGAATACTTCTTGAAAAACCTTTACTCTAAACTTAGAAGTTTCAGCTTTGTCTTCTCATCAAAGGTTCTTCTCAGGTTTATGCCGGCAGCCTCTATTATTGTAAGCTCCGCTGTGCCTCCAACAGGAGAATTCTTCATCAAATGACCACCAAAAGCTTCTCCCTTTTCATTTGCAACCACAACATGTGCGTGAATAACCAATTCGCCGTTTTCGTCGACGGCAATATTTCCAATACACGAGGCTATTTCTAATGGTTCATCTAAATGGATATGTTCATATTCACCGTTCCGGTAAAAGCCCAGCACCGCACTTTTTAAAGTCCCAATGACCATAATTACGCCAGCTTTAACACCGTTTTTCTCCACTCTTTCCTTGATTGCTTCAACCAGATCTTCGCCGGTATTTATCCTGAAAAAGATTATTCTTCCAGTTTTCCCTCCCAACATAACATTTCACTCCAATAAAAAGTTTTTAAACTGGCTGCTTAAGTATTTTAGGTTTCCCGAGACCTTAAACGTAAAATCTAAAAACAGCTTAAAGCATTTTAGAATTCAGAGTATGATTTTAAAGATGAAGGGCGGGAAGAGAAAGTTTAGAAGTGCAATTATAGTTCTTATTCGGAACACTACGTGGCGATGTGGAAAACTTGAACGTTTAATAGTTAAACACCTTATCCACAGTAGAAACGTAGGGTTTGGCAAATCAGAAATCTCTTTAACCGAAATGTTAAAGGATTTTAAGTTGAAGGGGAAGAAAAAGAACGAATTTCTAGACGCTTTAAAAAGGTTAGAAAGAAGGAATATAATAAGAATCCTCAATCTGTAAACAGCTTACCTAAATTCCCATCAGGTTTCTTGAACAAGTTTCTTGGCGTTTTCAATTATTCTTTCAGCAATTTTTTGGGAAATATTAAGTTTAGAAGCTAAGTCTTCCGCAGAAGCCTTAGCCAAGTCTTCAACGTTGACAATGCCAATTGCCTTAAGTTGCTCTGCCCTCTTCGCACCTACACCTTTAACTTCCGTTAGCTCCACCGTGACTTGAGGAGTTACTTTAGGCATCTCCCTCTTTTCCTCTGTCACGGGAACCGTAACTGGCGCGGCGGGGGAAGGTGCCTCGACAGTTGTAATTTTCATCTCTTTCGGTCTTTGAGTGTATCCGAGCCATATGAAAACAACTGCAAGAATCACAGTTATAGCTATCCAGAGCAGCCCGTACTCAACTGGGTATACGCATATTATGCCAGCCAATATAAAGAATATTACCGCCACGGCATATAGAGCGTAGTCTGACCGCATTTGCAATTCTCCTTAACAAGTCTAGATTCTTATGAAACAGCTTAAATAATTTTCTACGAATTACAGAAAAAAGTTGGGTTTTAATGTTCAGCAGGTCACTTTAGCAATTCGTTTTCCGGCGGCGGCTTTTTTATAAGTCCTGTCTTCATTAAGATTTCTAGGCTTTCTCTGGCATTTTTGATTATCGCCACAGCTTTTTCATACAACTCCTGTCTACTAGGTTTGACTCTGGCCACTCCCTGCTCAATGGATTTCAAGGCACATGCAACGGCTTCTCGCGGATAAACCTCCCATTCTTCCATCCTTGGCAGGATATCATCTTCATGCATCCCTCTTTCCTCTGCGAATTTTGCCAGTTCTTGAGCTGCCGCTATGCACATGTCGTCCGTAACTGTTTTGGCCTTAACGTCTAAAACTCCTCGGAATATGGCTGGAAAGCCTAAGCTGTTGTTAACCTGGTTTGGAAAGTCGTTTCTTCCAGTTGCAACTATGCGTGCTCCAGCTTCTTTGGCCTCCCAAGGCCATATTTCAGGAATGGGATTTGCACATGCAAAAATTATGGAGTCATCCGCCATAGACGTTACCCACTCCTTCTTTATTGTGCCAGGCCCAGGTTTTGATGCAGCTACAACAGCGTCTACTCCTTTGAAGGCATCAGCTATGTCGCCTCTTCTACCCTCCGCATTTGTTATTTGAGCCAACTCGTATTTCCACGGATCCTCTTCCTTTGACAGGTCTTTTCTCCCTGCATAGATTATGCCCTTAGTGTCAACCATAATTATGTTCCCAGGTTTCATTCCCCACCTTATTAAAACGTAGGCAGTTCGGATGTTGGCTGCTCCAGCACCTACAAGCGTTATTAAGCTTTCTTGAGGTTTTTTCCCCACTATTTTGAACGCGTTAACTAAACCAGCCAATATAACTGTGGCAGTTCCCTGAGCGTCATCGTGCCATATTGGAATTTGTAAGCGTTCCCTTGCTTTTTCCAAAACATAGAAACACTTTGGTTTTTCAATATCTTCAAGGTTTATTCCGCCAAATGAAGGCTCTATAAGCTCGCATGCTCTGATGAGTTCTTCAGGATCTTTAGTTTTTACGCATATGGGGAAAGCATCTACACCGCCTAAATATTTGAAAAGCAAGGCTTTTCCTTCCATAACGGGCATAGCAGCTTCAGGACCTATATCGCCTAAGCCTAAAACTCGAGTACCGTCTGAAACTACTGCAACATAGTTCCAGCGGTTTGTCAACTCGAAAGATTTACCAGGGTTTTCATGAATTTCTTTACATGGAGCTGCAACGCCAGGGGTGTACCACACTGCAAAGTCGTCTGGGCTCGTTATGGCGCATTTGGGCATTATTTGAACTTTACCCTCGTAAAACCTATGCATTGGCGGCGCAAGCATCGAAGGCTTTTTGGCCTTCGCAAGAAGCTCCTCAACAGTTGGTTTTCTCTCATCTTTCTCAGCTGGACACATCAAGATCGTCTCCTTTTGTGAAGTGTTATGTCCGCATGTGGAGCTTTAAATATTGCGGTAAATTTTTGATAAAGGCTTCAAGGAACGGCCAATTTACAGCATACATCATTTATGGACATAAGACTTTCAGATCAGTAAGCCTTAACGCTTGCAAGTGCATGTTTAGAGCATATGGAATTCAGAATTTTAAATTCATAAAATGCTTAAGAAAAGGCGAAGGCGCGGCTAAGGAAAAATCAAGTTAAAGCCACATGTTTTAGTATCTTCTTCTGAATCCGCCTCTTCTTTCCCGTGCGCCGAAGTCTCTTCCACCCCTACCTCTAAATGGACGCCTTTGCTGTTCATAAACTTTTGAGGACAGATTGTTTTCAGTGTTCACTTGACATGCCAATGCCTCTTTTGCAACTTCGAGTTTGCCGTATCTTCCAATGTTTAAACGCATGCTTCCTTTAAAGAGGCTTACATAACCGTTACCAATGTTCACGGTTTCTCCTTCCTTAATCTTGCCTATATTGTCGTCCCAAAGGGTTAGATAGATGCAGCCAGTTTCGTCGCCTACTAGGGCGTCGCAGACCGTGTGAGGTGCTCCGTCCCTTCCAGCCGCTATACTTCTCACGTTGCTTTTGGAAACAACTTTCGCTCTTACGTTCACGGCTCTTGAGGCAGGCGTTAACTCGCCTACTTTCACATCTACGGGTTTTCTACCTTCAGAAAAACTTTCAATCGCCAAATCTGATTCAACACCCATGTTTATTTGGTCACAAATAGGTTGCCTTTTCACTTAAGGCTTTTGGTTGCTGGGACCCAGCCCTCAGCCTTGGACCCCTTTTTCCAGCGTTGTACGGCAGTTTTTCCGTTCTAAAAACAACAAGTTTATCTTTAAACTCCGCGAGGTAGGCCAAAACAAGCCTTTTACCCTTTTCAGTTAAGACATAAACGGGAATTGTTACACCAAGCTGCAACATTGACCTTTTTCCCATCTCTTCTCGAAGAATTCTTGAAGCACTGGAACAGACGATATCAGCCTTGGCTATGTGTTCCACATCTTCACGGCCTACGCATGTGTTGCAAACGGAAAAAATCAATAAATCGGCTTTCCTGTAAGCTTCAAGGCTTCTGATTTCGCTAATAACTTTTGACTGAAAGCCGGCGACGCTTACACCAATACGATTAAACCCTAAGCTGAAAGCTTTTTCCACGCCGGCAACCTGGTTAACAACAGCTGTCTTTTCATCGAGAACAATTCCGCCTTTTTCTTTGATTTTTTTAACGATTTCAGGAATAGGCGAGGTTCTTATAATCCCCGTCAAGCGAGCGCCAATAGCTTGCACGAGCTTGCCGTTGCAAGCGATTACTGTCCCTGCTCCTTCACAGACAATAACAGCGCAGTCGATAAGCCTCTTTTCAAGCCAAACTTGCATCATTTCTGAAGCGCCGTAAGCCACCACAGGTTCAACGTCAAACACGCGGTCTTCACAGCATAAACCGAAACGTGCAACTTTCATTTCCACAGTTTTACGGACAGTTTCAACATTGATTTGTTTTGCACCGTAGAGAGATTCATGAAGGGGACAATATTCAACCAATGGCTCGCTTAAAACTTCTACACCTTCCTCAGAAATTCTAACTCGCGCCCCGCAACAGTATATTTCATGCTCTCCTTTGACACGCAAGCTTTTACCGACCAATCAAATCTTAAAGGCTTTTCACTACTCTTTGTTTGTTACCTCGTTGATTTGTTGCGCCATTGTGTGTCCACGGCAATAAACCAAAGCCTTCTTAACACCATCAACCTTTAAGGCTTCACGTTTAATGTCCATGGCTAGTTTAAAAGCTATTGGACAGAAAGGACTCGACGGTATAAACTCAACCTTGACCACTCCAGGCTCCTCTTCCTTAACGCTTTTAACCATATGCATCTCCGCGAAAGTCAAACCCGTTTCCGGGTCAACAACCTTGCCAACAGCCTCAAAAACTTTGTTTTCAAGCTTGTTCAAACATTACACATCCAAACGTTTCTAGGAATAAGGGCAAGCAATAGTATAAAAGGTTATTGGGATACGCAGCTTCATCTAAAACGGATGCTTTCCACGATTTGCGCATCAACTTTTAAATACAATGATTTCTTCATTTTGTTAGGAGTACCTGCCAATGAAGTACGATTATGAAGCACTGCTTAAGAGGGCGCGTTCCCAAATGCCGGAAACCAGCCTGAAACGGGAACGACTTGAAATTCCAAGGCTTCAATACTCGGTTGTTGGGATGCGCACAGCGATCCACAACTTTAAGGAGGTCACGGAAGTTTTAAACAGAGATCCACAGCATGTTTTAAAGTTTTTAACCGGGGAGTTGGCGACAGCGGCAGTTGTACAAGAGTCAAGGGTTATTTTTCAAGGAAAGTTTCCAAGAGAGACCCTTGAAAGGTTGCTGCAAAGATACCTGGAGACTTTTGTCACATGTCCTGTTTGCAAACGTCCCGACACGAAGATTGTTAAGGAAAAACGTTTATCATTCTTGGTTTGTGCAGCATGCGGCGCAAAATCTTCTATTAGACAACTGTGAGAGTCTGAAGTTTGAAGTGTTACATGAAACTTAGAAAAATTGGCAACAACGTATTGTTATCTATTTGCGACACAGATATTCTTGGAAAAACATTTCGCCAAGAGAAAATTGTTTTCAAGGTTTCAGAAGAGTTCTACAAAGGCGTAGAGGTGGAGATTGAAGAGGCCATAGCTCTGATAGAGAATTCAACAATAGTTAACATGGTAGGTAAAAAAGTTGTCCAAAAGGCTGTTGAAAAGGGATACGTCCACCCGGAAGCAATACTAGACATAGAAGGTGTTCCCCACGCCCAAATAGTGAAACTTTAGGACAAACAGCTAAACCGTCTATTTCCGACACAAACCAGACTCAACAAAGGCTTGCCATTTGGCATACAGTTTTGTTCTCCAGTTGACCCGGTTCATGTCTGCCGTTTAACTCAGCTTCAGTTTTTTCACTTCCTCAACTATTTTTGGCAGAATTTGCCCAGTTTTACCTTGAATTAGATAATTTGAAACACCCTCTCTAGTTAAAGGAGTTGGCTCAGCGTTCACTTCGATAATTGTCACAGGGAGCAGTTTTCCCTTCTTTAGGACTACTCTTTGCCTAGCCATCCTTGGCAATTTGGCAAAGGGATAAACAACAGCTGACGTACCACATATCAGCATCAAATCACACTTTAAAACCTCTTGTAATGCTTTTTTGGCTGTATCTTCCGGGACTGGCTCTAGAAAATGGACTATATCTGATTTCAATGCTTGTTTGCATATTGGACACAATGGAGGCAGCTTCCCTTTTATTCTCAAAGTTTCCAAATTAAATTCTTCAGATTTGAATCTGCTTCCACAACGTAGGCATCTTAGTTTGAACGCATTTCCATGATATTCTATTACATTTTTGCTTCCTGCTCTTTGATGAAGGTTGTCGATGTTTTGGGTAATGATGCATTTTATAATCCCTGCTTCCTCCAATTCAGCCAAGGCGTAGTGACCAGGGTTAGGTTTCTTCGCTGCTAGATCTCCAAGCAGGGAGTCACCGTTTAATCTTTCCTCCCAATATTCTTTCGGATTTGCCAAAAATTTGTTATAGGTTTCATAAGCTTTTTCTTCAGCTTCAGGACTTGATGTCCAAACTCCTGAAGGCCCTCTAAAATCTGGAATACCAGACTCTGTGGAAACTCCGGCACCTGTTAAGGCAACGGCGTACTCTGAGTTCACTAAATCCCTTGCCGCTCTTTTAATTAGATCATTCATAATTTCTACCCTAAGTTTATCCTATGCAAAGAATTTTAAAACTTTAAAGGGTGAAAAACCCATCTTGTGCTGTTACAAAAGTTTATGGCTTATGGGCCTTGGCTCTGCGATAAGCAGAAGAAAGGTTTTTAGTCATAAAGGACGTGTTTTCGGCTCGCTTAAACAGCGAAGAGGCAAAGTAGATAAGATTAGAAGCATAGAAATGAAGCCTGATGAACGAAATGCTGCGAAAACAAAGGTTGGCCTTCAAAATCTTCAAAAATTTTCTCAAATTTAAAGTTGGAAGAGTTTCTCCCCTTTTTTCTTCCTACAATGTGACAGGCCGCTGCAACATGCAATGCGCTTATTGCAACTGGTGGAAAACAGAAAAGCCGGAATTGCCTACAAGTAAGGCTTTGGCTGTTATAGATAACATTTGCAGTTTAGGCGTGTCCTTTTTCGATTTCAGCGGAGGAGAACCTATGCTCCGCAGAGACTTGATACAGCTTGCTAAAAGGGTTTCATCCCACAACTGCCTTGTAAGCATGAACACAAACGGCACGCTGCTTAAAAGAGAAAATGCTTCAAAAATTGCAAACGTTTTTGACGTTGTCGTTGTTTCAATCGACGGCCCTCAAGAATATCATGATAGGATAAGGGGCGTAGCTGGAACCTTTAAAAAGGCTTTTGAAACTGTGAAAACGCTGAAAAGCTGCGGAGTTGAGGTTGGAGTAAACAGCGTTATCTCTCCATGGAACATTGAAGTCCTCCCCAGCTTTATAGAGCAGCTACGGTCAATTGTGGATTTTGTGCAAGTTCAACCTGTCCACCCATATCCGCCGCCCATGGAAAATAGGCCGTCTGCTGAAAAATTGTTGACTCTTCAAGAATATCTGCTTAGCCTTAAGCAGGAGGCTCCAAGCTTTTTAACTGTACCTAAAGAGTTCATTGAAGGATTCAAGCTTTTCTTTGATGGAAAAGCGCCTAAAATTTGTGATGCAGGAAGACTTTATGTTGCGATAGATCCTGCGGGAAACCTTTTGGCATGTGCTGCTCGTTGGGACACTGTGCTTGGAAACCTATTAAAGGATTCAGCTGAGAACATCTTGTCAGGCAATATGGGAAACGCTGAAAAGGGATGGCTTAAAGTTGCATATTGCGAGGGTTGCTGGCTTGAATGCACAGTCAGCGTTTCAATGGCAGCTAGAAAACTTAAGGAGTCTGCTCGTATGGCAAGAAGACTATGAGCTGCTGTCCTAGGCACAAGCATGCTTTTAAGGGAGAGGCATATCCTTTTAAAGAGAAATGTTTGAGGTGCTTAGTTGGGCAAGAAGAAGGTGCTAAGCGAAGAAGAACTGAGTGAGATGGTTTTGCCAACTGAAAATGACGTTTTAGGCGTAGCCGTAAAACTGCTTGGTTTTGACCGTGTGCTTGTAAAGTGTCAAGATGGAAATGAACGTTTATGCCGCATAAGGGGTAAGATGAAGCGGCGCGTTTGGATACGGGAAGGGGACGTTGTCCTAGTTTCTCCATGGGATTTTCAGACTAATCAACGTGGAGACGTTGTTTGGCGTTACACTCATGCGCAGGCTGAGTGGCTCCGCAAGAAGGGTTACTTGACCGTTTAAAACGCGAGGAAAAGCTTTGTATTTTCGCGAACGTGTTGAGAAGAGACTTCGCAGGGATGAAAAGGACTACGAAGTTGAGCAGTTGATGAAGGAAAAAAGAAGTGAGGAATATGAGGTTTTAGAAGAGGTTTTTGACCGTTCAACCCTAATGATTGTTTATGATTTCTTAAACAGAGGAGTTATAGACAGAATTTACGGCGTTGTTAAATCTGGAAAAGAGGCAAGGGTTTACTGGGGGAAAAACAAGGAAGGCGAAGAACTGGCTGTGAAAATTTACCTAACGGTTTCGGCGGAATTCCGAAAGGGTATGCTGAAATACATAGAAGGCGATCCGAGATTTAAAAACGTTAAACGCGACACACGCTCATTAATTTTTGCCTGGGCTCAGAAAGAATTCAAAAATCTTGAACAGGCAGCGGCAGCTAAAGTTAGGGTTCCAAAGCCAATAGCGGTTAAAAATAATGTGCTCATCATGGAGTTTATCGGGAAAAATGGAGTAAGCGCGCCTTCAATGAAAGAGCAACCTCCACAAAACCCACAGAGAATATACAAAATTTTAATAGCCTATCTTAAAAGGCTTTACAACGAGGCGGAGCTTGTCCACGGAGACCTAAGCGAATACAACATCATGATTTGGAAGGGTTACCCGGTGCTTTTCGACATGGCGCAAGCTGTTCCGCTATCTCATCCAATGGCAAACTATCTCATAAACAGAGACATTGCAAACATAAATAGATATTTTAGCCGTTTAGGCATTAAAGTTCTCTCAACTGATGAGTTTTACAAGAGGATTACAAGTCATGGCTCAGCCTAGCACATTCGTCAGAATCCCAAAGGAGCGAGTAGGCGTCCTAATTGGACAAGGAGGCGAAGTCAAGAAGACAGTGGAGAACATTCTTTCGGTTACGCTTCAGGTGGAAAGCGATAGTGGAGGCGTTACGATTACACTTTCTGAAAAAGCTGAAGACCCATCAGTTCTATTAAGGGCTAAGGATGTTGTTACAGCTATTGGAAGAGGATTCTCGCCTAAACACGCCTTAAAAATAGTTTACGACGAAGAAAACGTTTTAGACATAATTGACCTACGAGCCATTTTCGGAAGATCTGAATCAGACATGAGACGCGTCAAAGGCCGAATAATTGGAATGGAAGGAAAAACAAGGAGAATAATAGAGGAGTTAACTGACACAAACATAGCTGTTTACGGCCACACAGTCGGCATCATAGGAAAAATGGAAAACGTTCAAGTTGCAAGAGAAGCCGTCCAAATGCTGATTCAGGGAAGTCAACACGCCACCGTCTATAAGTTCCTCCACAGGAAACGTAGAGAGCTTAAAAAAGGAATGTTGGAACTATGGGAGAAACCGGAAGATTTTTACGGAAACCAGAGTATGCGAAAGTCGTAAAGATTTATCTTTTGATATGTATAAACCATAAGCGAAGATATGTTTGAATCTTCAACAGCTCGATTTGCACGTTGCACCCTTAAAATTTGATTTGAACTTGCTGAAAACCCGATGCCTGTAACCGGCGCGTTAACTTGGAGCGTGGCGGAAATTCTAATACTTGATTTATTCCATTCGCGGAAATATTGTTTAAAAAAGCCAAGCAGCTTAAACCAGTTTGAACCGTGACGCAATATGTCTAACACCCTAGTTGTCTATGCATCGCAAGCAACTGCCTGCCTCTTATTCATAATTATGGCTCTCAAACCTGCCGTGGAAGACTCCGCATCAAGGCCAAAATAAATGTTGGAGGTGAAGTCGAACTGGAAGCCCCCTCTTCTCAAAAATTCAATATTTTCGGCGCCTTACATGAAGCCATGAGAGAGAAATCCTTAAAACAGTTGAGGTTTGCACGATGCAGCGAGTGCGGACTTTTTACACCTTACAGGTTGAAACATATAACGGGAAATGCTGTTAAATGCAAAAAATGCGGAGCGTTAATACCCCTATCAAAATAAAGGGTTGAACGGCGATTTTTCAAGACTTCAAGCCTAAATTTTTCAAAAGCATGAACATTCATCTATTGGACCAGTACATGTCTGTCGAAAAAGTGATTTTAATGCTTATCCAAAATGTAAATATTACAGAAGCAGATGAAAATGTAAGACTTGAGGCCTTGCTATGCGCATCCACCAACTTTAACTATTAGCCTTTACAGATTTTCGTCCAATCACGATTATCTAGTGGTTAAGGCTAAACTGACTATTTCTATGATATCTTTAACTGAAAGCTTGTCATCCAATCCCTCTTCTTTGACAGCTTCTTCAAGCATTACGAGGCACGAAGGACAAGCTACAGCCACAATTTCTGCACCAGTTTCAAATGCCTCTCTAATTCTCGATCTGCTTGGACTATTTTTGTTCTCAGCAATTAAACCGCACCCTAAACCAGTATAACAGTTTCCGCTTCCTCCACCACAACAGAAGGAATTCTGCTTGTTCCTCTTCATCTCGATAACATCAACTCCAGGAATTGCGTTTAAAATATTCCTTGGAGCTTCATATCCGTTGTTCCATCTTCCTAAGAAACACGGGTCATGATATGTTAAGCGTTTATCCACTCTTGAAGTTTCACGGAGTTTAAGGTAACCGTTTTTGATAAGTTCCCAAAGTAGACTTGTATAGTGCTCAACGTCGAATCTTCCACCAAAAATGCCGTAAAAATTCTTCATAACATTGTAAGAGTGGGGAGATAAAGTTACTATTTTTTTAACATTTAATTTCTCCAACAATTTTATGTTGGACTTGGCTATTTCCTCAAAAAGTCCCATCTCACCGACTTCGTAGGCCTCGCTGCCTGAACAATTTTCATTTTCGCCTAAAACTCCGAAGGAAACGCCGGCGGAAGCTAACAGTTCACATAGCTTTTTTGCGACAATTTGCGCCCTAGGATTGTAAGAACCCATATCTCCCACGTAGTAAAGGAACTCGAAACGAGGTTCATAACGCGGTGTCTCCGCGTTTGCCCATTCAGCTCTTCTTGCGCGGGGTAACCCGAAAGGATTACCGTATTTGTAAATGTTCTCTAACAAGTCCTTGATCTTAGGCGGTACAAAACCCCTTTCAATGCTTTGCAATCTAATTTTTCTAGAGATTTCAGCACTCTCAACCTTAACTGGACACATCTCTTTGCATAAGTTACAAAGGAGGCAAAACCATGATAAAGGTTCAGCGCATCTGATCCCCTCTGTTATGGCAGTCCATCCTACACCCATGGGTCCTCCATATACTTGCCCACCCCATATGTTTCCGCTAAAGTTCCAGATTGGACATGATATCTGACATCGTCCACATTTAATGCAACGCAGCTGCTCTTTTAGAACATGGTTTTTCAAAGCTTCAATTCTTCCCCCGTCATAAAGTATAACGTGAACCTCTCGAGCTCCATGAGCGCCGTAAACCCTATGATACTCTATGTCTGCAGTGCTGCTGACCCCAGCGATCACATTGATATATGTGGGCGGATACAGCCCAGCATAGCCTGACTGCACCATCACTTGCATTATTGCATCCCTAAATGTCGGCACAATTTTTTCAACACCTGCCACAACGATGTGAACCGGAGGAAGCGTGACTATGTTGTTTATGTTGCCTTCATTATGCACTAGGAACACTGCTCCAGTATCCGCAGCTACAGCGTTTGCACCGCTGATTCCAACGTCAGCTTTCACAAATTTTTCCCTAAAAAACTCTCTAACTTTAAAAACTAGTTCTTCATGTGTTGCATCTTCGCTTATAGGAGATCCTAAATAGCGTCCAAGTAACCTCGCCACATTTTCGCGGCTTAAGTGAAGCGCTGGAACTATAACATGCATTGGTTTTCCTTTAGATACTTGTATCAAAAATTCGCCTAAATCGGTTTCATAAACTTCATGTCCTCTTTCAGCAAGATGTTGCCGAAGCATAACTTCTTCAGTCACCATCGATTTAGCCTTTACAACAATTTTCTTTTCTTTTCCAATGACGGCATCAACTATTTCCAACACTGATTTGACATCACTTGCAAAATATGCATGAGCTCCAGTAGCCTTTATGTTCTTAACAGTTTCACCGACGTACAGTTCCAAATTGTCTAAAACCCTTTCCCGCATAGTTCTAACATAGTCTGCTAATTCAACAAGTTCCGGGAATCTATTTAAAACCCTGTTCACAGCGTCGTAGAAATTAGCTGCTGATCTTTTAAGGCCTAACTGAAGGTTTGCATCTTCTAAGGCTTCAGTTATTTCTCTTGCAAGCTTCTCTATGGACGCCACGTTTCACCACAAGCCTAAAGTTTGCTCTCAGTTATACGCTGTTTTACTTACCGTTTAGGCTGTTTCTTTAAGTACCTTTACTTTAAATTCCACTCCCGCCTTCTCGCCTTCTTCTTTTACCTCTCTTAAAATGTTTTTATGGACCGGTATGCCTATTCTCTTTCTTGTTTCCATGGTTAGCCACGCCTTTTCTCCAGGTATCCATACCTCCACGTCTTCAGATATTCTTGTCAAACTTTTCACATATTCCTTGTACCTTTCAACTCTTTCAAAGAAATAGTCTATCGATGTCAGCTTATCAACATCTATGGCTATCATAAAATGCCCAACGTTGGCTCTTTCTTTATCTGTGGTATGCTTCACGTTCCTGCCATAGTTGGCTCCAGTCAACACACCACACAATAAGTCTACCACAAGAGCCAAACCGGCTCCTTTGTGTCCTCCGAACTCTTCACCGAAACCTCCTAAAGGCAGAAGTGCACCTTTTCTCGCCAAGACTTCCTTTGGATCGTCTAAAAGCTTTCCTTCAGGAGACATCGCCCAACCTATTGGAATTTTCTTCCCCTCTTTAGCGTATACTTCTATTTTCCCTATTGGGATGACGCTTGTAGCCGCGTCGAAAAGTATCGGCGGCGGGTTTCTAGTTGGGAAACCTACAGATATAGGGTTTGTACCCACATTCCTTCCAACGGTGTGGGTGTAGGCCACTAAAGCCTCAGAGTTGGTCATCACTAGACCAATCATATTTCTTTTAACGGCTTGAAGCGCGTAGTATCCAGCAATGCCGAAATGGTGGCTATTCCTAACTCCTATTACAGAAACTCCTACCTGCGCCGCCTTTTTTATCGCCATTTCCATAGCATTGTACGTGACTACTTGTCCGAGACCAGAACCCCCGTCAATCAGCGCTGTTGAAGGTGAATCCTTAACAACCGTTATGCTTGTTTTTGGGTTTACAGAGCCCACCTGGATTCCTACAGTATACCTTTTAAGTCTTTGAACTCCGTGGCTTTCGATTCCCATAAGGTCGGCAGTTACAAGAACGTCAGCAACTATTCTGGAATGTTCTACGGGAACGTTATAAGCTGTTAACACGTCTGCAACGAAGTTTCTCAGAGATTCACACTCAACTCTAACATATTCCTCAGGCGGGATCGGCATAGTCTTTTCATACATTCTGATCATTTTAGTCCCTCAGACGTTTTCGCCTTCAGGTCACGGGTTTATGGAATCATGTATCAATTCTTATGCTGATAAATGTTTTCTCTCAAACTTCAAAGCACGTTTATGCTAAATTTGGATGACTTAGGGAAAATTCCAAGCATGGCGACTCTTGAGGCAAAATGTTGAGGCACAGAAATGTCTGAATAGAGACTGGGCTTAAAGGAAAACCACCTCAAAATTTTTAAAATATTCGGATCGCATGACTTTTATTTTTAGCGTCACGATTAGATGGCAAAGTGTGCAAGATTTAAATATTTATAGATGAAGACTTGCGTTGACAAGGGATTGCAGTATGAGGATTATAGATTTTTCAGTGCACATTATACCTCCAGAAGTAGGTAAAATAATCAGCCAAAAACCATACTTCGGAACATTATCTGAAAAAGGCAAATACCATAGATACCCTCCTGAACATGCAAATCCTAAGTTCCTATCGCGTCTTATGGAAAAATGCGGTGTTGACATGATGCTGCTGTCGCAAACTACACCCGTTCTCTGGGGACTGAGTGTGGAAGAGTCGGTTCGGGTATGTAAATTATCAAACAACTACGTTGACAAATTATGCACTAACTATCCTGATAAATTCGTAGGATGCGCAATCGTAACCCTTTTGGACATCGACAGCGCTTTGGAAGAGTTGGATAGAGCAATTAACGAGTTAGGTTTCAGATGCGTAACAATAAGCACTAATCAGGATGGCAGAGGCTTAGATTCTTTAGAGTTTTATCCTTTCTATGAACGCGTCACTAAATATGGAATTCCGATATTTCTCCATCCAACCCACTGGAAAGGTTACCCCCTTGTAGATGTTGAAGAGGACATGAAGAAAGGTTGGAGAACTATGCAAGCACTTGGATGGCCTTTTGACACTTCTCAAGCAGTCTGGAGACTAATATTTGGAGGCGTCCTAGACAAGTTTCCAAAACTTAAGATCGTTACACACCATTTAGGAGGAATGCTGCCATTCTTTATTAGTCGAATCAGGATCAATTTTGAAAGATTCAAAGAGAACCTGAAGAAACCGCTCAATTCATACCTTGAACAGATTTATGCAGACACGGCTCTACACGGAGGACCCTTGGGAAGTTTAATATGCGGTTACGCTTTATTCGGTCCAAAAAGAATGCTTTTCGGTTCAGACTATCCATTCGGACCTGAATCATTATCCATTAACGAAAACATTGCAGGGATAAAAGCTATGCCTATACCTGAAGAAGAGAAAGAAAAAATTCTTGGAAAAAACGCCGCAGAACTGTTAAAAATTTAATCCCAAACCCAAACCTTCTATTTTACTTCCACGTCAACACTGGGAAGAAATTCTATTCGCGACTCTACTATGTAGTTGTCGACTGTTAATAACATGCTTATCCCAACCGTGTAGTTGCCAGGACCATGCATGAAGACAGGCGGCGATAAGTAGAATTTAGTGAATCCATCAACTTTAACAGTTACACCAAGGGTGGTAGTAGCATGCGCGCTCTTAACATAGAAACTAATTTTGCCTTTGAATGCTGTTCCATTCAGGTAGGTTATTGAAACGTTTCCAGAAACTGGATCCTTATAATAATAGGTTGTATGGTCAAGTGTAAATTTAATGATTAAATCATGGATTGTAAGGAAGCTTGAAGCAGGCTTGTTTAGAAGATTATAATGAAACAACAGGTCTTCATATTCTTCCAGCAGTCCAATATAGCTTTCATTCAAAGCAGTAATTCGAGCGTTTAATAAAACTATTTGATTCTGCAGATTTATTATTTGAGAATTTAGCGAATTTACGCCAGAGGTATAGTATGTTATGTTTCCTTGCAGCCAGTTTTGAAGCTTATCTTTTTGGTCCCGTAAGTCTGCAATTTGGGAGTTTAACGATGCTATCTGAGAATTTAATGAAGCTATAGTGTTATCCCTAGCTGATATTTCCGATTTCAACGATAAATTTTCATCTTCAAGACCTTCCACTTGCAAGTTTAGCGATGAGATTTGACCGCTAAGCGTGTATACATTTCCTACGAGAACAACTAACAAGACAACGCATACTATTCCGATGGCAATGGCAACCTTTCTATTAACAACTTTCTCCTCATCCACACTAAAGCACTTAATTTCTCATTGAAAGTCATGAACATATAAAATTTTCTTTGTCAGAAGATAAGCTTCTTCGTTTATCAGAGTTTCAACTTTTCGGCTTTTACCATGGCTTAATTCTAGGAAAATAACTTCAACCTCAAAGAATTGACTAAGCCTTTGAGTTAATCCTTTAGTCTTTTCGCTAAGCGGTTAATTCTGTTTCAAGTGTCTGCTTTCATAATTCAAAAGTGTTATCAAAAAATTAATAGAATTTGCTGCCTTAAACGTTTAATGGTGTCCAATTTTGCTACTAATCGATAGGTATGGACCGCCTGAAGAATTGCGGCCTAGGTTAAAGCTGGATTTTCCAGAAGCTAAGGTTTGGCCTCAAAAACTGAACATTGCGGAGATTTTGGTTGACGAAAACGTTAGAAGGGGTAGAGGTAGAAAGGCTGCTGTGTTTCACGAAGGCCAAGTGATCACTTATAGTGAGCTTCAGTTAATGATTAACCGTTTTGGGAATGCTTTGAAAAGTCTAGGTGTTGAAGTTGGAGACCGCGTTGTGATAAAGTTACCAAATATACCTGAGTTTATTATTGCCCATTTGGCGGTTCAGAAGATAGGATGCGTAAGTGTTCCTGTTCATCCATTGTTAAAAGCTAAGGAGATTTCTTACATAACCAAAGACTGTGAGGCAAAGATTCTTGTATCAGACCTACAGCTGATCGAGGAAGTTGAGAAAGTTAGAGATGAATTAAAAACTGTTAAGCATATAATACTAGTGAATGGCAGACGTGACGAGTTTAGGTTTCCATTCACTGCATTTGAAGATTTGATGGATGCATTCAAAGATAAAACATGTTTAGACGCTGTTCGTGTGGAGCAGGGTGAAATAGCGCTTCTACAGTATACGTCAGGCACGACAGGTCTTCCTAAAGGCTGTATACATACACACAGGGATTATTTGGCGGTTGGAGAATGCTTCGCTAGGAAGACGCTGATGTGTAGGGAAGACGATGTGTGGGGTGGACCGGCGAGCATAGCATTTTCTCTTGGCCATAACGCGTTAATAACTGATCCAATGTATTGCGGGGCAGCTTCCTCAATGTTCGGTGACAAGAGATTTGATCCTCTTTTAATGTTTGAACTTATAGAAAGACACAGAATAACCATCCTTTGCGCGGTGCCAACAGCATACAGGTCTATGATTTCCCTGAAAGAAGAACGTGGAAAATATGACTTCAGTTCTCTTAGGGCTTGCGTAACCGGAGGCGAACCTTGCCCTGCCTCGCTGTACTGGTATATAAGAAACTTCTTCGGCTGCGAAGTTTTAAACCAAATAGGCTGCACAGAACTTCACCATGCCTTTATATCAGCAAAATTTGGCCAAGTTAAACCTGGATCTCTAGGTCTTCCGGTGCCAGGCTATGAAGTGAGAATATTTGGTGATGACGGAAGAGAATTGCCTGAGAATGAAGTGGGTCACTTAGCAGTGATAGGGCCTACTGGGATAATGTATTGGCAAAGAAACGATGAGCAGGCAGAATCTGTCAGAGGAGGCTGGAACTATACCGGAGACCTGGCCTATAAAGACTCCGACGGCTTCTTCTGGTTTGTCAGCAGAAGCGACGACATAATAAAAACAGCCGCGTATAGAGTGGCTCCCCACGAGATTGAAGAAACACTTACGAAACATCCCGCGGTAGCAGAAGCAGGAGTTGTTGGAGCACCAGACCTCGAACGTGGGCAGATAATTAAGGCGTTTGTCGTTTTGAAGCCAAACTTCATGCCAACCGACGAATTAAAAGAGAACATTAGAAACTTTGTCAAAAGCCAAATAGCGCCATATAAGGTTCCCAGAGAAATCATATTTCTCGCAGACTTGCCTAAAACGGAAACGGGAAAAATAAAAAGGGCGGACCTTAGAAAGCCCAGTAGGTAAGGCTTATTAAACAAACCATGCGAAAATTTGCACGTTAACATGTATAGTTAAGTTTGCGTTTTCATATTAAGCCAAAACTTAAGCAGTTGAATCCCCATCGTCACAGAGTCCCTGAGAAGATGTGTTTTTGACTCTCTGCCTGCTTTCCATGTAACTGGAAATTCTTTAATCTTCAAACCCATTCTTGAGGCTCTGACCAAGATTTCAGTGTCCCAGAACCAGTGAATGGCCTCAGTCTTCCTGATTATTTTTAGAAGCGGCTGCCTTCTAAACGCTTTAAAACCACATTGGTGGTCTTTAATTTTTGAGCCTAAGAAAGTCTGCACCATAAGGTTATAAACTTTGGAAGCAACTCTTCTATAAACGGTTCTCTCAGCTCTGCTTTCTGGAAGCATCCTTGACCCTATGGCAACGTCGAAACCTTCCCTAATGGATTCAATCAGCGTTTTCAAATGTTTCAGGTCTGTAGCCAAATCCACGTCGACGTAAGCTAGAATTTCACCTCTAGAACTGAAAAAGGCGTTTTTTAAGGCTTGACCTCTTCCCAAGCGTTTATCATTGTGAAAATGTCTTATTGAAGGGTTTCTCTTTGAAAGTTTGAAGGCTATTTTGTCAGTTCCGTCTGTGCTTCCGTCTTCAGCGATTATTATTTCATAGGATTTTGCGCATTCTTTAAGGGCTTTAATGGTTTTCTCAACGGCTTCCTCCAGCCGCTCAGCCTCGTTATATGCTGGAAAAACAATTGAAACCTCAACTTTTCCAGCTTTTTCTCCGTTCATCTACATCCCTTTCAGAAAACCCATCCGCTAAACAATCTTAAACTATCCCGCCACCAGCATGGCGTGGGAAAACCTGAAATGACAGGGTAAAAGAGCGCAAACAAGACACCCACGAGAATCAGGTAAAAAAGCCAAAGCGTTCTGCACCATCTTCTGCTCCAAGAATCGTTCAGAAAGCGGACTATTGCCAAAATTAGAAAAGGAACATTGAAGTAGAAGTGGTAGAGGAAAAGGCACCTTGAGATAAATGCATATGGAAGCCACTGGGAAAGAAAAATGGCCAGAATGAAACCCATTGAATAATCCTTCGTTCTAGCAGTTTCCTCAACCAAACAGATGATTGAGGCGAAGCCGAGCCACCAGACAGCAGGGTTCCCCATCGCTACAATAGTTGAAACAATATTGCCTGGTAAATATGAAACGTAAAGCCATACAGGCACAGGCTTACTTTCTAGCGGGTTTGCCATTAAAGGCCAACTCCACCACGGCGACGAGTATGGGTGAGTGGCCGTAAGCGTTGAGTGATAATGGTACATGGAAAATTGAAGATCACAGATGTCCTTTAAAGAGTAGCCTACTAAAATGTGGGGGATAAACGTGGCCAGGTAAACCGCCGCCGCAACAGCCACAAAGCCTAGAAAAGCGACGAATGGACTACTGAAGAAGGTTTTAATCCTCATCGTCCATCCTTCTTTAGCAGCCATGACGGTTTTAAACCTTAGTAGGAGAAGTAGGAATACTTGCCCAACAAAACCAAAGAGAGTGTACCATTTCGTTGAAAACCCAAGCCCGAAGAACAGGACTGCCAAAAACAGTGGACGCTTAGAAGCTTTCCACCCTATTCTCAAAACGTTTTGGAAGTATGTGAAAAAGAAAAAGTGTGAGGTAAGAGAAAAGAAAACCAGGAAGGTGTCAACTGTAGCTATTCTTCCCATGGTAAGATGCATGAAATCAAACGTTAATAGGATAGCTGAAGCTAAGGCGCCGACCCGTGTTCCAAACAACTTTTTCCCCAAAAAATAAATCACAGGAATCATCAGAGTTGCAAATACAACACCCATAATTCTCCATCCAAAGGGGTTATAGCCAAAAGCCAAAACTGCAACGGTGATAATTAGCTTTCCAAGGGGAGGATGAGTCCATTCATAAGGATCTCTAAGGTTTAGGTAATCCTCAGCAGCCCTTACGAAGTATATTTCGTCGAAGTATGTTTGAGACATGTATGTTGGCGGACATTCAACCTTCTCCTGCTCGTCTATAAGGTTTAGAAGCTCCTCATCAGAACCTCTTTCATTCCTAATTATGCTAACAGAAAGTTTTTCAGCCTCTCTGCTTAAAACAGCCAGCTCTGCTATTTCTCCATAAGAGCGGCTGAAAACAAACCTTACAAACCTTGTTTCGCTGGCAACCCTGACCTCTTTCCATGAATAATAATGATAGTCCCGCTGATAATCAGTTACTTCCTCATTCCAGGTTGCTGGAGAACCTGTGTAAACTTTTACGCTTATTTCGCCGTTTTTAATAAGAAAATAAACAGCGTCGACATATTCAAGGCTCCCCAGATCTATGTAGAAGCTTGCACCTTCGAAGGGTGTCCATGTTGTTAGAGGCACACTGGCCATGCCAAGGTTCCAGACGGCTAAAGAGAAAAATGCTATGGAAAGTACAGTTAAGGCTGCTATGTCCAGCTTATCCAACTCAGCACCCTTCAATCCAAAATAATAAAAGTCGCTTTTGCTTTATAGATTTAAACTCAACCCATAAAAAGCTGTTAGAAAGCCCAGGAGCCTTTTGAAAATGTAATCGTGAATAGGCAGAGAAGAACGAGAAAAACAGGGGCAACTGTGTAGTTGAATACTTTTCTGCGACCTGCGACGCCGAATAAAATGAAAATGGGAAAAAGAACCAGTATATATCGCGGTACACTAATCCACCATCCTGTTGACACACTCATCGCCCATGCAAAGAACATGTAGGCATTATATGAAAAGCGGAGGCGTAAAATAAAACCTAGAAGTATGCCAGCTAGGCCTAATGCGGCGAAAGCCAACTGGGCTGCGCCAAGCATAAAGCTGTCAGGAAAAGCAGCTTGCACCGTAATTTGCCAAGCGTTCTCTAAACCCAGTAATGGATCGAAAGTTTGATACCAATTTACCCTCTGATATTCCATGAATTTGAAAAAGTTACCTGTCACCTGATAGTTTATGAATAGATATTCCGTGAAACCAAACATGGGAAAGATTGGCCAAATAAGTTTAAAGCCTAAACCTTTCAGTTGTCTAAATCTCCGCTGATGAAAATATTCACACAGTAAGGCTGGCAGAAGTGAAAGACCTGTAATCCTTGTAAGGGACGCAAGCATTCCGAGTAAACCTGCCGAAGGCCACCTCTCAAGCCTGGCATAATAGAGGCAGGCTATAGCCAAGGCGAGAAAGAGGCCTTCCGTGTAGATGGCGCAGAGGAAGTAGGCGGTTGGGAAAATGCTTAAATAAAATACGGCCCTTGCAGCCACATCATCGTCGAAGTCCAACTTAGCCAGCTTGAATAGATAAACTGCGGCAATTGCGGAGCTGAAGTTTGAAACTAAAAGCGCAGACAGATTTACATATTGCCAGTTAAAAGTTAATAATCTGATTAAAAGTGGGTAAAAAGGTAAGAAAACAATAAAGAAACGTTGCTCTCCAGTGTTCACATACCAGTTCTCCGCTATGTCAATATAGTGGGGACTGTCCCATCTGCAGAATTGACGCATAACTATGGATAAAGGATCAGAAGGCCCCTCATTAAAAAATGTCACTATAAAGCCTAAGGAGAAAATTGAAACTTTGGTAAGTAGAAACGTGAAGACTGCAGCCTTCAAAGGATGGCGAAGCCATTCAAAACATGGATTTAATTTCATTACGTTTCTACCTGAGAGGATTCGCTTGGAAGCTGAAAAGTTCTTCCATGTTTATGCAAAAATTCTCTAATATCAGCATCGCTTGTTGAACAAGCTATAATGGTTGAAGCGTCACTCCAAGAGATTGACAAAAGTCTTCCATAAGCTTGCCATAAATTTGCATCAACTTCTTCCGATTCTGTCTTTCTCATCATTTTTTGAAAAGCTTTGACAAACTGTAAAGCGTCATCCTGCGAATCCCAAGTGATGTTCCACGTAAAAAGGTAGTCTTCCCCACGTTCGTAGTAGGTGAAGTTGTCTCCATTCCAACCCTTAGCCGCCTCAACAGCTTCGCTTTGAACCCACCTTTCCAACATCACAAGAATAAAGTATTCCCCAAACCTTTCGCTTTTAACCTTCTGCCAACCTTCTCCAGGTATTACTGGAGCCAGCGTTTCCACATATGTTTCGCCGGCGAAGTATTTTTCCGGATGCATTATTTGCTCAGTGGTTGCCGGCGGATTTTCGTAAGCCATGTTGACGACTTCCCATCCACCAGCAGAGTAAAGAACCTTAACAAACCTTAACCCATACTTGTAGGGAAAATAGTTTAAACGGTATATTGAGTCAGGAAGGGACGCGCTGACTAAGAATCCTTTATAACGGTTAATGATAGGGTTCACATACATAACCTGCGACACAACACCTATTGTTTTCGTAATGTTTACATAAGCCTCCTCCATTAAGCATGCATCCCCTTCTATCATGGCTGCTTTAGCTTTTCCTCCATCAAATGTAGGCATATCTGGAATGGAAAAACGCTTGCCCTGCATAATGTGTGTAAGCTCATGTACAAGAGTTTTCTGAGCGTTAAACTTGTCTGAAGGGTTGAAATATTCCTCCACTACGTAAATTTTATCCTGCCATACAGCTGCAACCATTATTCCCCACCATTCAACTTCAGCCATGTAAAGGCTTTCATCTTCAGATATTATAAACAAGGCCTTGTAGACCTTTTCATCCCTAAGTATATTCTCCTTATCTGCTTCAGCGTATGCTTTACCCCAATTTTCCTTCACCCATTCAACATTGACAACTTCAACTTCCACATTATCAATGGAAAATCCTCTAATATCTCTGAAAAGCTTTAACGCCTCTTTAAGAAGCTCCTTAACCCTAATCTCGTATTCGTCCTCCCTTTGACCAACAATTACAACAACGCTTAACGCAACAAGTAAAATAAGGAAAACAGAAATTGAAACCCGTTTTAACGGAAATCTACGGTGAGGTTTACCGGCATTTGATGAATTTAAAGGCTCCTCCATCCTCGAATAACCCGTTATACTGATGCTGTTACTCCTCGTGAAATTAAAGCGATGGAAACAAGGCCTATGAATATGCCAACATAAGTCCAAACATCATACCTATGATGGAAAACCAAAGCTTCAAGAACTAAGGTGAATACAAGGCTCAACACAGTTATGGCAACAAACGCCTGCGTTACACCCAAAACCGACAATGGACTTCCAACAAGGAATCTCCCTAAAAAGAGAATAACCAAAGCTGTAAAAATCGAAGGAGTGAAAAGGAAACGAATGCTAAAGGAAAGGTCAAGGAAACGCTGTGGAGGAATCAAACCCCACTTTTCAGTTCCGATCTTGAAAAGTATATTGCCAACCGCACCTAAAAATGACACGGCAAATATCATCCCAAAAACCTCAAATTTCTCCATCAACACGTCTCACCCACCATACATTTAAAACCTGTTTAAAAATAAAGTTTGCCAAAGAAACTTCGAAACTTGAAAAGCCTCATACTGTCCTCTCACGAGGTCCTGTAGCTTATTATTCTGAAACTGCTTTAGCTTAAGACTTCAAATATTATGTACTCTTGACCGTCAAGAATTTCATCATAAACCTTCTCGAAATATTCTGACCTGTTGAAGAATTCGAGGTTTATTGTGAAGCCACTGTATGCGGCAAATGTTCTTTCGTAAGGCGTTATCGAAATGAAGTTTACGTCATATTTTCTGATTAGATTATAATTCCCCTTAAACATTTCAATCACATCGTTCTTAACCTCGTAAATACGGTTTAAACCTATTCCATGACTCCACAGCCATCCCTCATAGCCTAACACTATTTGTCTTCCGCCAACCGTTGGGACTGGGTGCAGATAGTCCGTGCTTGTTAGGAAAACGGATTCCGGCGGAGTGTTTTTCCTAACCCAATCTGCAAAAGTCAAATCAGCCTCAGACCACATAAGGCAGCTCTCTTGAACCATTTTAGCGCAGCTTAGAAAACCTGAAGCAGTGCTGAAAAACAGTATGGCAGCAAGGGTTGCAACCCCTAAAAGAGGCTTTAAAAGTCGCTTGTGTGGCTTCCCACACGTAGCAGATGATTTTAGATCCTTGAAAGCAAGTTCCCCGATGCGGATAACACCGAAAGACGCAAAAATCACTGTTGCAATAAGCCAATGTAGAAAGATTTTGTAGTTGTCCCAGTCCCAAGGTTGAAACCTGATGAAATTACCCAGAATAAAAAGCGTAAGAAACGGAAAATAGAGGCTTCTAGCGGCTCCGTCAGCCTTTTTAAACCCGAATATAAAAGGTAAAATTATAGCGCCTATGTTCATGAGCCAAAACCAAGTCAGCAAAAGCGCACTTTGAATGGACGATGACAAAACGTTTAGGGGTGTACTCCAGTTCAAAGCCATTATTCTTTCAGCGTTCATCCCAAGCCAGCCTATAGTTGAACCCATGAATCCTCCTTCCATGCAAGCTTGGATGAGAAGGATCTGGGGAAGCGCCAAAAACATCGCAGGAACAAAAACTAATACTAAGAAGCTTAAACTCTTTTTAAACACTATGATGAGGAAAAACACCACAACAGCCACAGCTATAAACGAATGTGAATGAATCATAGGCAGGAGCCCTATAAGAACTCCTGTAAATATAAGCTCTCTAAGATTTTCTCTGCTTCGGATGGAGTGAAAAACAAGGATATAAACCAGTATTGATATGCCTATTCCAAGGGCACTGGCTCTTTGAGGCATAAGCATAACTGCCACTGGATTTCCAAAGCGTACTTCAGGCAAGTCTGAAATGCCTGAACCTGAATAATCCGTCGGTAAACATGTTATCCATCCGACGAAATCGCCCTGCCTAAGCAAATCTTGAAAAGCGTAAATTACACCCATGTTTCCAAAAAAGAAGAAAAGAATTGCGGAAAAAGCTCCAACAAGCCTTTTTTTAAATATTCTAGTAGCCATTGATGATATCAGGCACAGTGTTAATGTTTGAAATATGACGTTTGGAATTATTATGCTGCTTCGAAGGTCGAATCCCGTTTTTATGAGAATTGCTGACAAAAAGTCAACTAGGATTGGGTATGCCATTGGAGCATTAACCATTATTGGGTATTGTGGAGGGAAATTGTTCCTATAAAGGAAAGAGGTTATTATTGAAACGTGGAAGCTGTAGTCTCCATGCACGTACAGCGAACTATACAGGGAGTTAAACTCCTCCCTCAAAACACATCTTAGGTTTAAGATGAGGGAGGCTGCAAACCCGGCTATGGCCACAGCGAAGTTTTCAAAACTGAAACTCTTCCATAGATGAGTAACGCTGAAAGTGTTTCTAAAAGTTTTTCCCTTTCCAATTATAAGCAAAGAGGGTAGAAGGAGTAAGACTGCTACGGCAGCTACACCAGCTAAGTTGAGGCTTTTTTGCATGTAAGAGAAAAAGTATACGGTTATTGTTGATGCTGAAATTCCGAAAAGCGTGGAAAGGCAGATTCTCTCCTTTAACGTGAGCTTTATTTTTAAAAGTTTTGAAACAGCTACCCCGAAAAGAATGCCGGAAAGTATGAAAAATACACCTAAGAACATTCTAACCAGCCATCTTTACCAACCAGTTAAGGGTTCACAATACACAAATGAGCACTGTCGCCTTTTTGAATTTTCGCTGAATAAGTGCCTTCAGAAAGCATTTCAAAAAAGCCATTATAAACCAGTCAATATTATGGATAATGCGTTATGAACAGAAAGAGATTAAGGAAGTTTTACGGTGAAGGTCTAGGATTAAAAGTGGCCGCAGCATATTTCGAAGGCCAGACGATTTCTTGTTCACCCTTTGCCACTGACACACATTCTGTTCTAGATAGGTCCAGGGACGCATTAACGGTCGCAATGTCTAGGTCCCGCAAACTTTTCCCACTATAGTGTCAAATTCAAAAGTGCAGAGGGTTCCTCTAATTTTGTTCTCATCTAGTGTTTTTGACGTTAAACTACCTGGTTTTCAAAGCGTTCTCCTTTTTATGTTACTTCAAGGAAAGGTTTAAAAATTAAACTGAACCTTATATTGGAAAGGGAAACATTTTGGATAAAAAAGGAATTTCCCTTAGAATAGTCGCCATAATTGTCGCCGTCATCGTGATTATTGCCGGGGTCGGAATCTGGTACATGTATTCTCAGCAGCAGCCACAGGTACAAACTGGTGAACCTATCAGAATAGGCGCACTAATGAACCTGTCAGGAGCTTTTGCACCTGAGGGCATCCGTGCAAGGTTACAGATAACGGCATGGGCGACTGAAATCAATGTTAAAGGCGGAATGTACCTTGAGAAGACTGGCGCTTACCACCCAATAGAAGTGGTGTTCTATGACGCTGAAAGCCAGGTATCGAGGGCAACGGAGTTTGCAACAAAAATAGCAACTGAAAAGCCTGTGCATGCCTTGCTTCTCCGAGGCCTCTCACCTCCAATGTCTGTTCCAGCAGTAGTTAACATCGAAAAAATAGGCGGCCTCCCAACGGTAAGCACAAGTCCAGTGGATACCATGCTTGATCAATGTTTACCAAGCATTCCTGGAAACAAGTTTACATGGACCTGGCATGTTGCCTTCAACTACACCGTTTACGGTCAACTTTGGAAAGGATTTCTCAGTCAATACAAGAATCAAATAGCAAAGATAGGTATGCTTCTGCGGGACGACACAAGTGGGCGTGACGCTTACAGAAAGCTTGGTCCAAGGCTTGAGGAAGCAGGTTTCACCTTAGTGTTTCCAGGTTATTTCCCAGGCGGCATTTCAGACTTCACAAGCATCATAGTGAAATTTAAAGAGGAAAATGTTGACGTTGTCTATGTAAACTGTGAATCCGCCGAATGGATTGCCTTTAGGCGTCAATGCGCAACTTTAGGCCTTAAGCCAAAAATGTTCTGTGTAGGTAGAGCTATGAAAATACCTGAAGCAGAAGCGTTGGGAAGAGAATTAGCCGAGGGAATAACCTCTGAAACTCACTGGTGGTACAAACTTCCCTATAAGGGAAATGAGTGGTACAGGGAAAACTGGCAGAAACTATTCGGCGACATGTCCATGACACATATGGAAGGAATGACGTATACAGGATTTCACGTATTATTAGAGGCCATTAAAATTGCAGGCAGTCTGGACAAAGACGTCATAAACAACGCTTTTCCACAAGTTGAGCTAGACATGCCCACAGGGCATGTTAAGTTTAGGGCGGACCACACATGCGCAACAGTCAGTACACTAGCGCAGTATATAGTGACTCCGCAAGGAAAATGGGACATGAAAATAGTTTACGTTCCTCCAGGCACAGGAATACAAACTGAACCAGCAACCTTTCCAATACCATAATCTTCCCTGCTTTTTCTCTTTAATATGACGAGTGTGCAAAGCCTGATGGTCTTAAATGACACGCACTTCAATCAAGGTCAATATGGGAAGCGTACTAGACAAGGATCATGTTTGCTTTATGATGTTTTAAAAGCTCTTTGAATGTTCCGTTCCTATTTAAGACAGGAACGGTTTAATTTATTTTCAGCAGTTTTCCAGCATTTTCGCCAAGAATCTTTTCCTTCTCTTCTCGAGGTATCGGCATCTTATTTATGCATTCAAGATTGTCCTGAATCATTATTTTTTCATGGGCAAACGGATAGTCTGTGCCGAAAACAATGCGGTCAGCGCCGAAGAAAGCGTAACCGCACATTAAGCTCTCGACGGGTCCTCCATTAAGGGCGGTGTCACCGTAAATCTGTCCAAAGTATGATTCAATAGGCCTCTGCAACTTTTTCTGGAAGCGGTCATGAAAGGTGACGACTCTTCTGCTAAAGTAGGGGAACATTCCCCCTAGGTGGTGAGTAACAATTTTTAAGGTTGGAAATCTGTCTAAAACACCTCTGAATATTAGTCTCCAGACTGCTTGAGAAGTGTCGAAAGGCCATCCGAATATGCTTAGCAAGCCGTCCTCCATGCCTACTAACGGATAACCTTCCCAATTGGTTGGATGCAAAAATACGGGCACATCGTACTTGACAACTCTTTCATAGAAGGGAAAGTATTCCATAGAGTCTAAGCCTTTACCGTTCTGGTTTGTACTTATGGTAACACATTTGAAGCCCAGCTGTCTAACAGTTCTATCTAACTCTTCTAAGGCTGCATTAACGTCTAGAAGGGATATAATCGCACATCCTGCGAACCTGTCTGGGTATCTATTGCACAGATCATATATGAAATCGTTAGACAGCCTGCATATCCTAGCTGCTTCCTCGGCGCCGAAGCCAAGTAGCACAGGCGTCGTCTGGCTTAGCACCTGCATGTCAATACCGTATCTATTCATTACGCTTAAACGAACTTTAGGATCAGCGTTTTCAGATGGGTACAAGAAATAGTGCTTGCCGCTTTTTTTAGATGCAGGTGCATAGTAAGGTTTTTTCTGTAAAATTTTGCCCACGTTAGGAGGTATTATATGGGCGGAAAAGTCAATTATCAATGCTTACACCTAATTGCAATCTTTTTGCATAACATAAAAATCTTGTGCTAATTCTATTTAACTTGGCTTATACTCGAACATTTGTAAACTGGGTTTAGATGCAGTGCCGGCAGAGACATAAGTTTAGGCTAGTTAAGGAAGACCTATTTTAAGATTTTAACTTCGAAATTTTATAAACCGTGTCTGCGTGCCTACACGGACCTGCTAATGCATCGGCAGTTCGGAGGGTAACTGATTTGACGGTGGGAAAGGAATTGGTTGGAGCAAACATTTAAACATTAATAGAGATGTTAAAGTGTCAATATGAATGCTCTTAAAGCTGCGGCGGCTTGTCTTGTTGGCTATTTCTTGTTCGCCGTTTTCAGGTTCATAATAGGCTTCATACTGCCGAGGTTAACTGCGGAATTCATGTTGACTCCTGTAGAAGCCGGAGCTTTTGCCTCTGCGCCTGCGCTGTCCGGTGTGCTCATAATGAGTTTGGCAGGCCACATTGGAGATCGGCTTGGCAAAAAGTTACCCCTCGTTATCGGCATGCTGATGCTTTGGGCTGGTGCTTTCATATGTTCTGTTTCGCCAAGCTATATTCTCGCGTTAATATCCATATTTTTTGCAGGGCTTGGAGCTGGCTTTTTGGGACCAAACATATATTCGCTTATGGGAGAGATTCAGCCCAAGTCTAGAGCTTCAATGATTGGAATAACTGCTGCGATATATAGCTTCGGCGGATTTGCTGGTTCCATAATATTCGGCTTTACAACTGCAGTTTATGGCTGGAGAATCAGCCTCGGCGCCTTAGCAGCAGTCGGCCTCATCCACGCCGCCGCAATGTTTCTATGCCTAGATTCAACTTTAAGCAAAGAAAACTCTCAGGTGAAAATCAAGCCTCCAGGCTTTTCACAATTTAATTCTTTCAGGTTAAGAAACATTGTTATCGCAGGGCTTTCAATATTCATGGGTATGTACGCCCAATTTGTAATAATGTCTTGGACTCCAACCTACTTTATGAAAGCTGGAATAGATCCATCTTTCACCGGAGTTATAATAGCAATTTACTCTCTTGCTGGCGGATTTTCGTCTATTATCTCAGGCCGAATTGCCGATGTTTTTGGAGAGAAAAAGCTGTTATTATTTGCAGGATTTATCGCGGCGACTGTTAGTCTGCCCATCTACCTTTACCATTTAGGGCTAGTCCATTCAGTAATCCTTATGCTCATGCTTGGATTCTTTCATTTTCCATACTGGAACCTGGTTTTATCAATGGTGCAACGCAACGCCGATTCAAATACTGTTGGAGTCACCATGGGGATTGTTCAAAACATCGGCACAGTCGGCGGCATGGTTGGACCTACGCTTGCAGGCTTAGCAATCCAATCTTGGGGTTTTGAGCAGGGTATGATCGCTTCAGTAACGATGCCGCTTTTGCTTTACGCCGCTCTAATTGTACTGTATAAGCATACGCCGAAAACTTCTCGTTAAATCGTACACGTTGAGTTGCATCAATGAAGTTTGACTAGCAAGTCATATAATGATGCAACATAATTAAGGAGGTAAAAATGATATAGAGGTATGCTGCACACCTTTTAGAATTAGCTGTTAGGAGGACATGTTTACGAGAAGGCAAATTTTTATCGGATGCCCAATCAACGTGCCTCAGATATATGAGCCTCTAAAGGAGCAGGGTTACGAGCTGATTTTCGGCGCTGAACCGTGCCATCCTATAGCTAGCGCACGGGCACGTTACTCTGAGGAGGAGCTTATTGAAAAACTTCGAGACGTTGACGCTGTTTTATCTTCATCTCCCCTTCCTCTCACGCGTAGAGTGTTGACGGCGACGCGAAGGCTTCTCTGCATCTGCCAGCGGATAATAGGCTATGACAATATTGATGTCGAGACGGCTTCTGAGTTGGGCATACTAGTTTCAAACGCTCCTTCAGAGCTAAACTTCATCAGTGTAGCAGAACATACTGTTGCGTTAATCCTAAGCTTGGCAAAAAAACTGAAGATTATTCCGAACCTTCTTATACGAGACTCTTCCGTTTACTATGATGAATGTATAAACACAATGATATTGAAAGGGAAAACCGTTGGAATCATCGGACTTGGAAGGATAGGCGCTAGAGTTGCAACCCTACTACGCGCTTTCGACGTGGAACTTTTCGGTTATGACCCTTATGTAACAATGGAAAAGGCAAGAAACATAGGAGTTCGCCTTGTTGATCTTGACAAACTGCTTAAAGAATCCGATTTAGTTACAATTCATTCCAAGTTAACAGCTGAAACCTATCATATGATCGGCCCAAGAGAATTAGCATTGATGAAAAAAACAGCCTACATAATTAATACTGCTAGAGGCGCAATAATTGATGAAGCTGCGCTTATCAACGCCCTCAAAAAAGGCGTAATAGCCGGTGCAGCTCTCGACGTACTTGAGAAAGAACCGATAACTCCAAATAACCCGCTTTTAAAGATGGACAATGTAATCCTCACTCCACACATCGCCGGCAGAAACACTGAAGCCATAATTGAAGGGGAAAAATTGGCTGTAAGCAACATTTTAAATTTAATGAAAGGCAACGTCACTGAATATGTGGTAAACCCTGAAGCCATTCCCGAATGGAAAAAAAGATTTACCGGTTTTCAATAACACATCTCATTGCGAGATTTTAGAGCAAAGCAAGCAAAATTTATTAGCCATCTTATTCCAATGTTTAAAATCTAAATTTGGAGGAAAAAGAATTGACAAAATCTTTTCTTAAAGTGCTTAGCCTCGTGGGTTTAAGCACAGGAGGAGTCACTGTAAGGGTTGATGTCAATGGCGGCAGGATTGTTAGGATACGACCGCTGCGTCTTGATTGGAAATATAAGGTTGAAGAGTTGCCTTCATGGATGATTGAGGCTCGAGGTAAAGTGTTTAAGCCTTCGCTTAAAGAACTTCCGCCTCCATTCAGCATAGCGTATACTCAGCGTGTTTATTCTCCCAACAGGGTTAGATATCCTTTGAAAAGGGTTGACTGGGATCCTAAAGGCGAGAGGCATCCTGAAAACCGGGGCAAAAGCAGCTATGTTAGAATCACATGGGAAGAAGCCATAAACATTATCGTTGAAGAGATGAAAAGAATCGTTGAAAAATACGGGTCTTACGCCATACTTGTACAAGACGATGGACATTCTCAAACAAAGACTTATCACGGTCCACATGAGATGATTCCTTCACTTCTTCAGCATGTAGGCGGATGCACTTGGCAGATTAGAAATCCTGACAGTTGGGAGGGTTGGTGGTGGGGCGCAAAACATGTTTGGGGTATGGAAGTTGCAGGCATGGAAGAAAGCACCAACGTGCTGCTGGATATTCTAGAACACGCTGAAGTCATGTTGTGTTGGGGATGCGATTTTGAAACAACCTCATGGGGTTTCGGAGATCAAGGCCGCGGCTTGTGGGGATTCTGGTTTAAGGAAGCTGGCATACCGCAAATATATATTTGTCCAGACTTGAATTATGCCGCGGCTGTTCATGCTGACAAGTGGATCCCTATAAGGCCTAACACGGATGCTGCCCTGCAACTGGCAATAGCTTATGTTTGGATTACAGAAGAAACCTACGACAAGGATTATGTGGATACGCATACGGTTGGCTTCGAAAAGTTCAGAGACTACGTGTTGGGGAAGGAAGATGGTGTTCCGAAAACTCCCAAATGGGCTGAAGAAATCACAGGGGTACCAGCTAGAATAATTAAAGCTTTAGCCAGACTTTGGGCTTCAAAAAAGGTTTCCATAATGCATCATTATGGAGGCGGAATGATCAGGGGCGCATATTCGACAGAACCTGCCAGACTGATAGTTCTGCTGCTTGCAATGCAAGGTGTTGGAAAACCTGGGCGGCATCAACTTCACGGAGCTTTCCTACAGTCTTCCCTAATTGTTCATCCTGTTGACCTATGGTCAAAAATTCAAGAAGCCATTATAAAGTACAGCCACTGCCGCGCGCCATCTTACTCCTTAACGGCTATTAGGGAACATGACGAATTTAAAAAGTTGTTTAAACAGTTTATTCCACGAGTTCTAGTGCCAGATGCAATTTTGAATCCCCCAGTGGAGTGGTACAGCCACACGTGGACAGCTTGCCCAACAGAATGTCAATTTGACAAGTATAGGTATCCGGCTGAGGGTTGTCCAGAGGTAAGGATGATATGGACCAGCAGCTGTTGCTGGCTGACGTGTTGGAATGGCGGATACAAGATGGCTGAAGCTTTCAGGAGCCCGAAAATAGAGTTTATATTGGCACAGACTCCATGGCTTGAGAACGACGCTACTTTTGCCGACATAATCTTACCCGTCACCACACCGTTAGAGGAAGACGACGTAGTATTCGTACAATGGCCTAAAAACACGCAATTTAATGCACTTGTGTATTCTCCTAAGTGTGTTGAGCCTATTGGGGAGTCTAAAAGTGATTATGAGATTTGCTGTTTAATTGCTGAAAAGCTTGGCCCAGCATTAGGAATACCTGATCTTTTGGACAAGTTCACAGGAGGGAAAAGAAATTTTGACGAATGGTTAAAGGCGTTCTTCGAAGAAACAGGCGTTTCCAAATATATCAGCTTTGAAGAATGGAAAGAGAAAGGATATTGGCTGCTTCCTGTGGATCCGAACTGGAAGCTGCAAAGACCTTACATGAACTTTTTCGCTGAAGATCCTGAATCTTTTCCGTTAAAAACTCCTTCTGGCAGGATTGAGTTTTACTCTGAAAGGTTAGCAAGTTTACAGGATCCGGAGAGGCCTCCTGTTCCCCGTTTTATTCCTTTTGGTGAGACTTGGAGTGAGAGCCTTCAACATCCAAGAGCTGGCGATTATCCGTTTCTGTTGGTTTCTAATCATCCTAGGTGGAGGATGCATGCGCAGTTGGACGACGTTGCATGGTTTCATGAAATACCAACCTGTAAGGTTAGAGGCCCAGACGGATATTTGTATGAGCCTGTGTGGATTAACCGTGTGGATGCTGAGAGGCTTGGAATAAAGCCCAACGACATTGTAGTGGTTTATAATGAGCGGGGCGCGGTATTGGCAGGAGCCTACGTGACTGAGCGTATAATGCCAGGCGTGGTGTCCATGGATCATGGTGCAAGAGCTGACATAATCTCCCTAGAAGACAGGATAGATAGGGGAGGAGCTATTAATTTGATAGCTCCTAAAGAGGAGGGTAAGACAGCCGCCTTAATGGTTGTCAGCGGCTATCTAGTTAATGTTAAGAAAGCCAGTTTGGAAGAGCTTGTGGCTAGGTATTCTGAGGCTTTCCGTAAGCCTTATCATGAGGCTGCTGGTTTATGTTATGAGAGGTATGTTGGAGGTTTTAAATCTTGAAAGTGTTTGTTGTTGATTTGGCTAAGTGTAATGGTTGTTACTGTTGT
>JAWBOH010000010.1:0-58750 GCA_038826715.1 Bathyarchaeia archaeon
GGAAGAAAATCTTTCACTATTTGAGCGTTATCTTCGCTTTCAAAGCGGAAGTCTGCTCCCCATGAAACAAGGTCCTGATATATTTGCCAAGAATCTTTGAGCACAGTCTCAGTCCATTCAGGGTCATTTACATATTCGCCTTTACGGCTTATCTCCGCCAGGCAGGCATGAAGATCCGTACCCCAACCAGGATTGTAAACGAAAAAGCCTAAAAGGGCCTTGCGGGTGGCTCCAGTATATCCTGCGTAGCCCATATCCACCATTGTTACGTTAAGCTTATCTGCTTTTTCCTTAGCCTTTACAGCTGCAAAACAGCCGGCAATGCCTCCGCCAACCACCAAAACATCGCTTTCAACAACATGCTCCTTAAACAATCCACATCAACCCAAACCCATCTCATGTCAGAAACAAACAATATAAAACTTTTCACCCTACCCAATTAGAGGATAGGAATTCATAACGTGGCTATTGCAGAGTTAAAGCCTTACGCATGAAAATGTTTCTGACAAAAGTTACTTTTCAACACGCTTGTGAAAATTATAAATAACAAGTTAAAAATCTAAGAGGTGGATGTCTGCATGAAAGCTCAATTTACTTTAACTGTAACAGAAGCAAAAAAACTCATTGCCAAAGCTGTCACTAGGCTAGAAATTGTTAAGAACGCTTTAACCAGCGGCATAATAGTTATACATCCAAGCACAACAACAAGTTTCATAATTGAGGAGCTTTACGGAAAGTTTCCAACAGCCGGATTTGTGTGCGGTGTGATAACACCAAAAGGCACGTGTACATCGAAAGAGATGGCGGAAATGTTGGCTGAAAAATGTGTAAAAGGCCCAGGAGATTTTCCTCCTTGGGTGATAATGCATGGTAAACTTCACGAAAACATTAGGCTTATGGATGCTTTAGAAAAGATGAGTTCCAATGATGTTTACATTAAAACGGGTAATGCTCTTGACGTTAATGGCAATGTTGGAGTTTTAGTAGGGGCGCCTGAAGGCGGACCTTTGGGTTTGGCTCTTTCAGCATGTAAGGCTAAGGGAATCAAGGTGGTTATTCCTATAGGTTTAGAGAAGATGATACCAATTTCAGTTGAAGAGGCGTCGGCAGAGGCATATGCAAGAAAGCTGGATTATTCTATGGGCATGTCGGTGGGTCTTCTCCCTATGCGTGGACTAGTGGTAACGGAGTTAGATGCTGTCAAAGTTTTAACAGGCGCTTCCGCCGTACCGATAGGAGCGGGAGGGTTGATGGGGGCTGAAGGGGCAACAACGATGATTGTGAAAGGGGAGAAGTGGCAAGTTGAAAAGGCAATAAAAATTGTGGAGTCGCTTAAAGGATCTAAACTTCCACCTGTAATATTGGCAGAGTGTGCAAGTTGCACTTGTCCAACATGTCCAAACGCTGGTAAAAATTTGAAATAATGCTTAAATTAGCCTTCAATTTTTGTAAAACGCCTTAATTGCAGTGTTGTCGGTTTTAATAGAAAAGCTTTTTTGTTGTTGACGCCAATTCTTTTCTATGGTCGTGATAGAACCTAAAAAGCTTAAAATGTTTAAATTGGCTGAAGGCATGTATAGGAAAGAGGTTGTGTGCGGAGACCATTTGTTAGTAACTTGGAATTGGGCGCTACCTAACGCTGAAGCAAAAATGCATAAGCATGATTGTGAACAGGTTGTGTATTTGTTGAGAGGCGCGCTTGAAGTCACAATCAACGATAAGACGGAAGTTGCTGAAGCGGAAGCAGCCATATTTATACCAAGCGGCGTTTTGCATTCAGCCAGAGTAGTTGGAGAGGAACCGTTAATTTCAATAGATATATATGCACCTCCACTTCGAAAGGTTATACACCAAGAGTAAACGTCTTCAGAAAAAACTTAAGGCGAAATTAGAAACATCCAGCCGATACGCCTGCGATACGCAGCTGCACTCTGCTAAAGAATCACTAATTGTCGAAACGCTAGCAGCGATTATGCTTGAGTTTTACGGCTTTTCCACACGCATCCAAACTTCATTGCTGAATAGCGCTAAACGGTTCAGTGTCGGAAAGCTTATTATAAACCCGCCTTAATTATAAATGACCCATCATGGTGAACCTTGAGGTTTTAAACAGAGCCTATGAGCTTGGGTTTAATTATGAAAGGTTCAATAGGAACTGTGCCCAATGTACTTTTGCCGCTGTTTTAGACGCTTTAAACATAGGTTACGATGAAGGAGCGTTTAAAGCTGCAACCGGCCTTGGAGGTGGAGGTGGTTTAAGCGGAAGTGGATCTTGCGGAGGCTTTTCAGGAGGAGCCATGGCTATAGGTTACGTGTTTGGGAGAGGGGTTGAAGGTTTTAGAGAGTTTAAGGCGAAGCCGGATAAAAACAGGCAGGCTGTGATTTTGGCAAAAAAGTTGCATGACAAATTTATTGAAGTTTACGGAAGCGTAATATGCTGTGACATACAGAAAAAAGTGTTCGGAAAGTCTTTCCCCATGATTAAAAGGGAAGGCGATACCATAATTGTTGATATGGAGGAGTTTGAAAAAGCTGGCGCTCATGCAGAAAGAGGGTGCCCAATGGTTGTTGGAGCAGCTGCCAAGTGGACAGCGGAGCTATTGCTGGAGGAAATAGCTAGAGCAAACCGTGAAAAAGGGTTTTGAAAGAGACTTAAGAAATTGTGTGAATGTTGCCTTCGCTATATCGTTTATTAAATTGGATTTTAAGCTGTAGGTTGTAGGCTAGTTTACTATTTCCATGAAAGAATGAAAGGCAACGCTTTTCTCGCTTCATCTTCTGACATGCCGTTTGCTTCAAAATATTCTCTTGAAACTTTGATTATTTCATCTTCGTTTTTGCATTTCCAATATTTAAGCCATCTGTTTTCGTATATTCTTCCTCCGATGGCTTCATTTATTAAAGCTAAAACGTTTTTTACTGCAAACGGCTGTTCATCCACATGGGGAGAGAAGGCTAACTCACAGTTGGGACACTGAAATGTCAGAATTTCACATTTGCTTTCCATAATTTTTCCGGCAAGAGCCTCTCTATATCCAGACACGTTCTTTTTGTAAAACTCGATGAAACTTCTTTTAGGGGTTCCTCCACAACACAGCCTTTGCCCCTTAACAACTTTCACTCCAGGTATTTTCTCCAATAGCCTACGTGAATATGTATCAACTTTAGCGCTTCTACCGCTGCATGAATCTTGAAAGTATACGGTTTTTTCTATACGCTTTTTAAATTCTATTTTGTCAATGTTGTCAAGTAGGAACTCTGCACAGTACTCAACTTTAAAGTCCATGTCAAAAAGCATGTTGTATATTTTTGTAATGAAACGGTGACATGATTCGCATGTTGTGATCACCGTTTTGGGAGAAAAGAGTTTAAAGGCGGAGATCAACCCCTTAGCGTCTTTTTCCATTTGCTTAATGTTTCCAGACATGGCGAAGGGAAAACCACAGCATAAGGTTTTACCATCTTTAACAGTGTCTCCAGCTATTGCCATGAAATCTATACCTGTGCTTTCAAGAATATCAAGTAACGGAAGGGTTATGTGTGGAAAATGGGTGAAGATACACCCCAAGAAAAGCAAGTTTTCAGTTTGCTTAGGTTTTGACGGAACCTTTCGCAGCCATCTTATTTCAGAAGGCTTAAACTGGATAGCGGAGAGAACCCTTAGGAAATCAGATCTTCCTTTAGAATTGACAAATTCTTTTTCAAAAAATTTAAGAGCGTCCGGTATTCTTCCACGTTTGAAAAATTCATTTCTAACTTTGCAGAAAACCTCCATCACATCGATTCCCTGGGGACACACATTAGAACATTCTGCACATAAAGTGCAGGCAAAAGCTTTCAGGTAAACCTCTTCCGAATGCTCTCCATCTTTCAAAAAACTAGCCACTTCTTCCATGATTCTCTGAGAAGGCGTATCTTTAAGCAGCACTAGAACTAAAGGGCAATTATCCATACATTGCCCGCAGAAAACACATTCTTCCAGAAACTTCCGCGCCACTTCATCATAAAACTCTTCTAAAGACGAAAAATTACCCGTCAAAACTTTCACCGTCACATTTTCAACTAGTTGCATTTATATTTTATAAAGTTTTCAAATTTATAATGTAAAATTTTGCCTATGCCGCTTTTAATTTGACAATGTGTTTTAATGGTTGAACACGCAGCTGGACACATCTCCCAGATTTGAAAACGCCTCAACAATTTTCATGCGGAAACAAGCGCTACTTTGTTTCCTTAACCCATCTTAAACATGTCCTAACTCCGGTACTGGCATCATTGGTCCACGCGTCTGCTCCAGTGTACTGTTTAGCCAGTTCATCCATTCTTCCTCCGCCTATGATTATTTTTATTCCATTTCTTAAACCAGCCTCTTTTAACGCGTCAACTGTGACCTTCATAGATTCTATTGATATTGTGAGTAAACCGCTCATGCCGACAATATGTGGGCGATATTGCTTCACCGCTTCTACAAACTTTGACGGGGGAACGTCAACTCCTAAGTCCACTACTTCAAATCCGGCTGCTTCAAGCATTGCCTTGACAATGTCTTTGCCAATGTTATGTATATCGTCTTTAACAGTTCCTATGACGATTCTGCCAGCGGTTTCCCCTTTTTTCTCACTCACGGCAAGTTTAGGCTTAATCATTTCAGTTATTTCCCTTAGAATCTCGCCGGCCATGATGAGCTCAACTGTGAAAAACTCGCCTGCTTCAAACTTTTCACCAACCATTTCAACGGCATCTTTCATATCGTTAAGAATCCTAGCCGGATCCTCTCCAGATTCCAGTCTTTTCCTAGTTAAATCAAGGGCTTTATTTTCGTCCAGAGCTAGAATTGCATTTATAAACACGTCATGAGTGGACATGTGTAAACTCCTACCTCATATTTTAATTGAATGTTGTATAAAAATTTGGGTAACATGCATCCTGCACATGGAAACGTTTAAGAATGCAATAGGCACTGCCGAGTTTATGTTGTTTAATGAAAGGCATTTTCTCCATATTAGTAAACTCCAAACTTTTTAACAGCTTCTATTGCTGCTTTAAGGTTTTCAGGTTTTGTCTCGTTAGGTATAGAAACTCCTGTCCCGCTAAACAGGAAACCTCCAGGCTCTTTGACATCGTTTAAAAGTTTACATGTCTCTTCGTACACTTTACTGTATGTTCCAGAAATAAGCAGCGACGCAGGTACTCCGCCCATAATTGCCAAACGGTCACCTATGATTTCTCTGGCTTTCCTAAGATCTGTCTTCTCGAAATATGCTATGATTGACGCTTTAGGCAGCTCTGTTAGGTACTTCAAAAAGGGGGTGAAGTCTCCTTCAAAAAAAATGTTGATAATAACTCCGGCTTTTAAGGCTTCGTTGACAATAGCCTTCAAAGGTTCCCAAAAGAATTTTTCGAAAAATCTAGGCGATAACATTTCATTAAGGTGCAGAGGCATGCTGCCTGTAACCAGTTGCGAATCAAATGTAGCTTTAATGTCCGGCGGCATTTTTTCCCAGAACCCTTTGCTCAGTCTGATTTTTTTCTTTGCAAGGTCTAATATGACGTCAACAGCCGCCATAACCTTGTCTGGAATCCGAAATAAGTCAACCATAAGGTTAGAATGCCCCCTCAAACTGTCTGCAATGAAATCTAAGGGATGAATAAAGACGCCTGGCAACACTGGAAACTGAGGATAACCTAAATCTCTGAGGGCAACTTTAAGTTTTTCAGTGTAATCCATAATTTTGGAAACTTCAACACCCAGTCTGACCAATGTTGAATAACTTTTTGGGCTTCCTAAACGCTTCAGACCTGTAAAAGTTCTTGGGATAAGTTTTTCGCCGAAGAAACTTACAGGATCCTTTATCAACTCATCATATTCTTCAGTTTTCATGTATGGAAGGTCTACGTAGGCTATTTGGGAAGGAGTGTTAGCTTCAAGCTCTCTGCCAGCCCATTTAGTGTATTTATCGCCTAGAATATCATGAACAGTGCCGAATCCTAAACGCATCAAAGGCGTAACATCTGCCTCTTCATCGAAAAATATAGGTGGGAACGGTACAAACACTCCTCCAAACCCAGCTCTTAACATGTCAAAATCAAAGGCCATAGCCGTCTTCACGACTGCGTTGAAATTCTTGTCATAGTCAAAATCGTATTCGTGATATGTTATGTTTGCATAGCGAGCGGCAAAATAGCTTATAGACGCCCAGAAAGGAACCCGGTCAGGCTTCTTACATAAAATCGCATCTTCCAATCTTCGAGCTCTTTGCCTCCGCAAATCTTCAGAATTCGGGTAGACCATCACATCAACACCAACAATTCTTTACAAGTTGATGTTAAATAAAATTTTGCAATGTTTTCCTCTACAGGGTTCTTGATTGCGCAGTCAGGCTTCTGGGAAACGAAGCGAACGTGCTACAGTCATCGCAAGAGAATTCTAAATTCAGCTGCCTCTTTTGCGACAAACTGCAAATTTATGCGGTTTGTGTTTTTACCAGAATACGCCTTTTGAAGTTAGTTTAATCTGCGCTTCTAAGGAGCCTATTCCAACGGTGGCAAATGAGAAATTGTAGCGTCCGCTTATTATTTTCATCCATCCGCTTGTATAAGTTGTTTGGCCGCCTTGTGATGCAGTGTGACTCCACAAGACACCGTTACTGCCTATAATTTTCGCTGTCCAAACCGCGCTGCCGCTCCGCACATAAACCTCAACCTTCACATGCTCATGTAGAAAAGGAACCTCAAATTCCACCATTTTAACATCTGCGCCTATGGTGAAAGACACAGAAAAATCGACTACAACCTTAGGATAAGCAACAGACAAATAAGCGGCAACCAACGCTGCAACAAGGATTATGACCAAAGCAAAGGCTTTCCTAAACTTCGAGTTTTTGGAGGAGACACCCATAGCGAGCCTCAACGGTTTATAACTGGAAAGCAGTATTTCAGGATAATGCAATTTAAAGTTATGAAGTTAGAATCAATATTTCATAACTGATTTGTAGGCTGAAGTTGAGGTATACCTGAGTTAAAGACACAGATCAGCTTGCATGGCATTCAGATAAAAATTTTAATGAGGAAACGACGACGGCAATAGTCTAAAACTTAGAGGGGAAAAATTAATGGAAGCACACTTTTGAATTAGCCAGATACCGCGAGAACGACGAAGCGGCTATATATCGGGAAAGAAAATAAAATATTCAAGCTCTGCAGTAGACTAACTCAGTGGGGCCGGTAGTCTAGCTCGGTTAGGACATCCGCTTGACGTGCGGAAGGTCACCGGTTCAAATCCGGTCCGGCCCACCATCGTTTCTCTTTAATTGTCATTGCGTGTGCTCGGGTTTAACATTTAACCATTAGGGAGGCAAGAAACACATTTTTAGTGAACTGTAAAATTGGGTGATTAGGAAAATCAAAAATTGTTAAGCAGGTTTCATGCTCAAATTATTTAAACTGCATTGGTTATTTACCATAACGAAGTTGTTCAGCAGGGTGTACGAAAGTGAAGCCAAGGTTGTTCGGAAGTTCCGGACTGCGAGGCGTGGTCAATGAGGAGTTAACTCCGGTTCTAGCTGCTAAAGTGGGTTTGGCTTTAGGAACTTTTGCCAAGGCTGGAAGGTTTTTTGTAGCTAGGGATACGAGGGTTTCTGGTTTAATGATTGAAAATGCGCTGGTTTCAGGTTTGCTGGCGTGCGGGTGTAAGGTTTATTGTTTAGGGGTTCTGCCCACCCCTGTTTTAGCTTATTTAACAAGGAAGCTTGAAGCTGATGCTGGAGTAATGATAACTGCTTCGCATAACCCGCCTCAATTTAACGGCATAAAAGTTTTCGATGGGAAAGGTATGGCGTACGGTGAGAAAAGCCAAAGTGAAATTGAAGATATTTTTGAACGGGGGAATTTCACGCTGGCTGATTGGCGAAACTTAGGCGAAAACTTTGCATTGGAGGATAAAACCGGCCTATACTTGGACATGATACTTGAAAGTGTTAAGCTGGAAAAGGAATGGCGTGTGGTGGTTGATCCTGGATGCGGTGCAGCTAGTCAAATTGCTCCTGCAGTTTTTAGAAGTCTGAAATGTAAGGTCACATCGATAAATGCTAATGCGGATGGGTTTTTCCCTGGAAGAAGCCCTGAGCCTAATGCGGAGTCTTTGAGGCCGCTGGCTGAGATTGTGGAGAAGTTAGGGGCAGATGTTGGCATAGCCTATGACGGCGACGCTGACCGAGTTGCTTTCATCGACGAGGAAGGCGCTTTTGTTGATTTTGACAGAGTATTAGCTGCGTATGCAGCTTATATTGTTGGAAAAAGGCATGGTGAGGGAAGAATCGTTGTAACTAATGTTGAGGCTTCCATGTGTGTTGAGAGCATGGTGGAGACACAAGGCGGAAAAGTTGTTAGAACTAAGGTTGGAGACGTTTATGTTGCCGAGGCTATGAAAAGGTTAGGTGCAGTTTTCGGCGGTGAACCATGTGGAGCTTGGATACACCCACAACACCATTATTGTCCAGATGGGATTCTTTCGTCAGCGCTTTTGCTAAAGGCTTTGGAAGAAGAAGATAAAAGCCTTTCAGATTTCGTCGGTGAAACGCCTGTTTATCCTGTTTTGAGGCGAAATGTGCCTTGTAGAAACGAGTTAAAACATGCTGTTGTTGAAAAAATTGAGAAGCTTTCGAAAGCCTGCTTTCCAGAATTCAAAAACGTTTCTGCGATTGACGGTGTTC
The DNA here is from genome assembly GCA_038826715.1 of Bathyarchaeia archaeon. GTDB lineage: Archaea > Thermoproteota > Bathyarchaeia > Bathyarchaeales > Bathycorpusculaceae > JAWBOH01. Next base: position 8,712 of record JAWBOH010000010.1, read on the forward strand.
GCCTAACCCTTGAAAACGGTTGGGTTTTGGTTAGGGCTTCCGGCACGGAGCCTCTTATAAGGTTGACAGTTGAGGGGACATCTTTAAAAAATGCAGAAAAGATAATGGAGAAGGTTGCAGGTCTAGTTAGTAAAGTGGTGGAGGATTTTAAATAATGAGGGTTGTAGTTTTAGCGGCAGGCGAAGGTGTGAGGCTTCAACCTTTAACTTTTACACGTCCAAAACACATGATCAGCGTCGGCGGTAAACCTGTTCTTGAGCACTGTTTAGACGCTGTTAAGGCTTGTGGAATAAGCGACGTTACAATTGTGGTTCACTACATGGCTGATGTTATCCGTCGATATTTTGGTTCAGGCGAAAAGTTCGGGTTAAATATAGATTATGTGGAGCAGCCTTCTGTTCTCGGCACAGGAAACGCTGTAAGCGTTGTCAAGCCGTTTGTAGACGAGCCTTTTGCACTTGTTTATGGTGACTTGCTTTTCACGCCTGAAGCTTTAAGGAAAGTTCTTTTGTTGCATGATGCAAAGAAGCCTGCAGCCACTTTAGCAGTTGTGCCTGTTGAAAAGCCTGAGGAATACGGCATAGTTGAGCTTGAAAACGGGGGAAAGTTGAAGCGCATTGTTGAAAAGCCAGGTAAGGGAGAAGTTTTTTCAAACATGGCTAATGCTGGTCTTTACGTGTTTTCCACTGAAATTTTTGAAAAAACTGAAATGATAACTGTCTCTTCTAGAGGCGAGTGGGAAATAACCGACGCTATTGGGCTTATGGTTAGGGAAGGTAGACCAGTATTGGCAGCTGAAATCCTTCGAAGCGAATGGTTCGACATTGGCAGACCTTGGGATTTGCTTGAGGCAAACCGTTGGGTGCTGACTCGGATGCAGCATAAAATGCTTGGATGTGTTGAAGCAGACGCTCACATAATTGGTCCGGTGACTGTTGCTGAGACCGCATTGATACGCTCCGGAGCCTACATTGAAGGACCAGCCTACATAGGGGAAAACAGCGACATAGGGCCAAACTGCTACATACGTCCATACACAAGTATAGGAAGAAAAGTACGTATCGGAAACGCTTGTGAAATCAAGAACAGTATAATCATGGACAACGTGCACATTGGACACTTGTCCTATGTAGGGGACAGCATAATAGGTGAAAACTGCAACCTCGGCGCCGGATCAATGACTGCCAATTACAGGCTTGACTCTGGAACTGTTAAAGTGACGATTAAGGATAAACTTGTAGACAGCGGTAGAACAAAGCTTGGAGCAGTTTTAGGCGACAATGTTAAGACAGGCGTAAATGCGCTTTTCATGCCAGGTGTGAAGGTTGGAAACAACTGTTGGGTTGGTCCAAACGTTATTGTCTACACTGATTTACAAGCCGACACCGCTGTGTTTCTACAGCAGAAGTTGGAAGAAAAGAGCAGGGCTGATTTTGAAACTCCTTCTTGTAAAAACAGTTAAAATGATCTGACTTGAAACAGCCCTGCCTAGAACGCATACCGGCTGAATTATTTTGTTAAGCCAGAGTTTACGCTGCATATTTTAATTTTAGACATATTTAGGTTCCTAACCGAAATTATGATTTTGATTTTGAAATTTCTTCCGCCAGTTGCATAAAACGTAGGGGAAAGGGATAGACAAAATGGCTGAAGTTTCACCTCCATTTTGGCTTGAAAATGCATTTTCAAGTATCAAGGCAGTAAGAAATTAAGGTTAGCCGCTGGAAAGTTTAGAAGCAGCTGAATATTTTGATTCTGTTAGGCGGATGGTCCTCCTTTTGCAGATTTTGGATCAGTTGCACTGTACCGAGAGCGATTTGTATGTGGAATTTTTGGCATAAATGCCTTTTACTGCAGCCTTATCGGTTTCTGCCTATCTGCTGGTAAAATATTGGAAGAATTTTTAAATCCTAAAATATGTGTGTGTTGTATACGTGTATGCTAGAGGAGGATAAGGCGCTTTGTCAGTAGCTCAGAGAAGATTCTTCACTGAAGTTTCGTCTCTTGTGGACAAGACTGTTATTGTTATCACAACAGCTGGCAAAACATATAACGGAACCCTAATAGGCATAAACCCGGACAATTTAAGCTTATGTCTAGCAGACGCTAAGGATGAAGAGGGAAAAACGCTTCACAGAGTCTTTATGAACGGGGTTGTTGTCGCTCAAATCTTAAGCGTGGAAAAGCCATTTGACCTGAAGGCTTTGGCTGAGCGTCTCGAAAGGGTTTTCCCAACCATGGTTAAACTTTATGAGGATAAGGGTTTCATCTGGGTTATGGATAAAGTTAAAGTAACTGAGAAAGGTGTTGTTGAAGGTTCAGGTCCAGCTGCGGAAAGAGTGCAGAAAGTCTACGAACAGTTTGTCAGCGGGGTTAAAGGCTAAACGAACCAGCGGAACTGTTCTTCCCTTTTCTTTTCCTCTTTAAGGTTTCTAACCCAGCCGAAGGACTCTAATATTTTTGCAGTTTTTTCAGCTGCAACATCCAGCCTTGACAAGTCAACTTTTAGACCCAAATACGTGTTTAAAGCTGAAAGAGCGTAGCGGGCAGCTTTCGCGTCTGGATATGTTCCTAAAGTTTCCACAAGAAGGGAAAAACCTTTAAAGCCCCTGAGGTTTCCAAGCGCCACTAGGATGCCAGCTACTCCGAAAATGTTTCCAACCATTATTTTTGCGCCGAGACTTAACGCCTCTTTCAGGGTTTCAACGTCTGAAGCTGCACAGTAAATTTCCGGAGTTTCCTTAGCCTCTTCCAGCTTAAATCCTCCGATGGTTATTAGAAAACGGCATCCAAGCTCTTCAGCAATTTCTAAAACGCGGCCACACAACTCGTATTGTCCAAAAGTTGTTAAGGCTTGAGTGTTGCCGTACCATATTAGCAAGTCTCGACCTTCCTCCCTGCTTTTGTAATAGTAAAGCTCATTTATTGGAGAACGAGGTTCTCCAGTTTCCGTTGTCACGGATAAGTCTTGAAATGAGCCGGAGAAGATCTTCGCGAAGCGTTTAGCTTCTAACTCTTGGATTAAATGCAGAGCCACAATGTTTGCTACGAAGCCTATGCCAGGCAGTCCTTCAATTAGAACAGGGTTGTCAAGTTTAGGCCTTTCTTCAATTTCAATTGTTAAAGCCATAGATTTACCTCCTGAACATTAAAGTTGAGGAAGTAAGATAATAAGTTTGCAGCTTCACATTTTATAAATCTGTTTAACTGATTTTGTCTAGAGTTGAAATGAGCTTTACAGTAAAGGAGAAGGACTTGCTGGCAAGGATTGGAAAACTGCGAACCAAAAGCGGCACAGTGGAAACTCCACTGCTTTTACCTGTTGTAAACCCTGTCGTGCAGGTTATCCCCCCTAAACGTATCTGCGAAGAATTCGGCCTAGAAGCGGTTATAACAAACGCTTACATTTTGAAGAAACGGTTCAAAAACCAACCTGTGGAAAGAGGCTTACATGAGTTTCTCGATTTTAAAGGCGTAGTGATGACTGACTCTGGAGCCTATCAAATACTAGTTTATGGAGACGTAGACGTTACTCCTGAAGAAATTGTGAATTATCAAGAAAAAATAGGCGCGGATATAGCTACAATACTGGATTGGCCAACTGGATGGAAACCTTCCAGGAAACATGCAGAGGAAACAGTGAAGGAAACCTTGAAGAGGGCGCATAATCTTTTCAAAATTAAAGAAAGTACAGATATCCTTTGGGTCGGGCCAGTTCAGGGTGGACGTTACCTAGACCTTTTAGCTAAATCCTCCTTTGAAACTGGCGCCCTCCCATTTCACATTCACGCTTTAGGAAGTCCAACAGAGGTAATGGAAAATTACCGTTTCGACGTTTTAACGGATATGATTTTAACGGCTAAAATGAACCTTCCTGTTGAAAGACCGCTTCACCTTTTCGGGGCAGGCCATCCATTCATGTTTTCTTTGGCGGTGGCTTTAGGATGTGACCTTTTCGACTCTGCAGCCTACGCCATATACGCCAGACAAAACCGTTACATGACGGAAACGGGAACTGCCAGGCTGGAGAAGCTTGAATATTTCCCATGTTCATGTTCCAGATGTGTGGGAAAAACGCCCAGAGAAGTGCGAGAAATGCCTCAAAAAGAACGGCAAGTTTTCCTAGCTGAACACAACCTCTACATGTGTGTTTCTGAAATTAAACGGATAAAGCAGGCGATAAAAGATGGCAGACTGTGGGAGCATTTGGAGTTTAGGGCTTATGGACACCCTAAACTTCTCCAAGCTTTGAAAAAACTCAAAAAGTATGAAGATTTATTTGAAAAGCATAGTCCCACGGTTAAGCCCAGCGGCCTCTTCTTCCTAAGCGGTACAGGCTTATCAAGACCGGAAGTTGTACGCCACAGGGTTAGGCTTTCAGAAAGATTTTCAGTTATGGAGAAAGCAGAAATTTTAGTTTTAATGCCTCAGGCAAGAGTGAAGCCTTTCCACAAGTCTAAAGAGTATAAAAAGCTTGCGAAAACTCTCCGAAACGCTCTGGGAGAAAAACGCTTAGCCAACATTCATGTTTGCTTTTACGAAGCTCCTTTCGGCGTTATCCCAATAGAGCTTGACGAGGTTTACCCTCTCTCCCAACATGAGACAGCTCTTCCGCCGGACATGGAAACTGTGGAATATGTTGCAGTTCAAACGGCAGACTACGTACGGCGAGGAAGCTATAGAGCAGTTTTGCTATTTCATGATCAGGATAATTGGAATGATAAAATTCTGGAAGCCTGCAGCAAGGTTTGTATGGAAAAAGCCTTAATCTTTAAACAGTTTAGCCTTAAAGAAGACTGGGCTAAGGCTCTTTCAAACTTTTTAAATCAGAAACTGCATGGATAAGGGTTGAGACGCTGTGATTAGAGCAGACCTGCATGTTCACACGGTTTATTCGGCAGATGCCTCCATCCATCCTAAAACCTTAGTAGATCAGCTTTTAGCCCACCCATCAATTAAGGCAGTAGCCATTACGGACCATAACACTGTGAAGGGTTATTTCAAAGTTCGGGAGTTGGCTTCTGCCTACTCAGACATAACGATTATTCCAGGAGTTGAGGTAAGCACTTTTGACGGTGATTTAATTCTTCTAGGCGTTGCAGAAGTACCTCCGCAGCCTTGGACTGTTAAAAACGTAATTGATTTTGCACATAGCAGAGAAGGATTGGTGATTGCAGCGCATCCTTACAGGGCGTTCGGCCTTGGAGATTCTGCAAAAAAATACAGCATTGACGCTGTTGAAGTTTTAAATGGCGGTTGTCCCCGTCAGCTTAACAAGCTGGCAGCGGAATTGGCTGAATTTATGGGTTTACCTGGCTTAGCTGGAAGCGACGCTCATAAAACAGACGAACTTTGGACTGTTTACACTGAGATTCAAGCTTCCACGGATTTAGATGACATTTTAAAAACTATTAAACATGGACTTGTTAAGGCATTTCACGCTGAGAAGTCAATACATTTTTAAAATGGCAGTGCAAATGTTTACTGCGTTAACGGTTGAAAAGAAATGAGTTCACTGCAGATAAGGTTTCTAGGCGCAACCCGTGAAGTTGGAAGAGCAGCTATAGCTGTTAGAACAGCTAAAACGCAGGTTCTGCTAGATTACGGTGTCATGTTAAACCATGAGCCTGGCTTTCCCATCCATGTGCCTCCAAAAGAGGTTGACGCTATAATTTTAGGGCACAGCCATCTGGACCATTCAGGGGCTATTCCAATATTTTTTATCCATGAAAAAAAACCTGTTTACGCTAACAGGCTTACTGCGGAGCTAAGTCAACTGTTGATTTCAGACTTTATTCATCTTTCAAGCTATTACCTGCCCTACGAGTATCTGGAACTGCGCACCATGATGAGGAATGTTAAGCATGTGGATTTCGGCGTTAAAGAAACCGTTGGCGACGTAACCTTCGAGTTTCATAATGCGGGACATATTCCTGGAAGCGTTCAAGTGCTTGTAGAGGCTGAGGGTAGAAGAATCCTTTACACTGGAGACTTCAACTTGACAGACACAAAGCTTCTTGAAGGGGCCAAAATGGATTACGGCGACTTAGACACGGTGATAATTGAAAGCACGTATGCCAATGAGGATCACCCTGACCGTTTGATGCTTGAGAAAAGCTTCGTGGAAGAAGCAACAGAGGTTGTTGAAAGAGGCGGAACAGTGTTGGTGCCTGCCTTCAGCATTGGAAGGTCTCAGGAAATCGCCTGCATACTTGCCTCGCACCATTTTGAACATCCAGTTTATTTTGACGGAATGGCGCGGGAGGCAAGTAGAATGATGATGAATCATCTGCGGTTTCTAAGAGATCCTAAACTGTTTATGGACGCTGTTCACTCTGTCAACTGGGTTGAAGGTTGGAGGGATCGTAGGAAAGCCACAAAAGTTCCATGTGTGATAATATCGCCTGCAGGAATGCTTAAAGGCGGTCCAGCTGCATTTTACATGTCGAAAATTGGGAAAAAACCTCAGAACGCTGTTTTCCTTGTCAGTTACCAGATTCCTGGAACGCCTGGAAGAGAGCTTTTGGAGAAAGGCATCTGCGTTATTGACGGCAAGCTGAGGAAGGTTAAGGCAGCTGTTAGACATTTCGATTTTTCTTCCCATTGTGGAGCTAAAGAGCTTAAAGAAGCTGTTAAAAAAATTAATGGGAAGGCAAAAGTCTACGTGGTTCATGGAGCTGAGGGAAACTGTGAACTTCTTGCAAAATGGGTTAGAGAAGAGGCTGGTTTAGAGGCTGCAGCTCCAAAACCAGGAGACACCTTCGCGGTTTAGTGTCGCACAATGAAGATAGGGGTTCTACGCATAGGCTGCGTCGATTCTGACGTTTTAGAAAGGATTCGTGAAAAATTGGCTGCAGCCTTTCCAGGATTAAACTGCCAATTGATCTCTGAAGTTTTAAATTTGCCTCCTGAAGCCTTTGACACTCATAGGAGGCAGCACCGTTCAGACATTGTCCTGGGCTTAGTGAAAAACTATGCAGATAGAACAGAAATTTTTGACCGTGTTTTAGGAGTTGTTGACGTTGACATTTTTGCCGCAGGGTTAAACTTTGTCTTCGGGGTGGCAGAGTGCCCAGGTAAAGCTGCAATCGTCTCTCTGCATAGGCTTAGACCTGAGTTTTATGGTAAGCCTCGAAATTTTGAAATTTTCATTGAGAGAAGCATCAAAGAGGCTGTTCATGAGCTGGGGCACACTTTAGGCTTAGTACACTGTGATAATCCTTTTTGCGTCATGTATTTTTCCAATTCTATCTTTGAAACAGACCGGAAGAAAAGTTTATTCTGTAATAAATGCTTCCTGAAGGTTGAAAAGGCCATTACCAGACTTGGTGGGAATCTTGAGTCCCGATTTTAAAGCAGATTTGGTTGTTTTGGCGCCTATTTGGGTTAGTTTGCTTTTCGGAACCGGTTGCGGTTATCTTCTCAGGGCTTCGGCAATGGAACTTTACAGTGTAGCGCCTTTTCCTGAAAGCCCAGTTGGATCCTTAGGCAACGCTTTCTACTTCGTCATTTTGGTGGGGACAGGTGCTTCACTTTTGTTTTTCCTTCTGAAGAGGGGAAGCAGCAGGCTTATTGCTTTTGTCACAGGCTTTGCGTTGGCGACGGCTGTTTTCCTCCTTTCCATGATATACCTCTGCGCGCTCTTCTCGCTTTTTACAGCGATGCCTTTTGAAGTTCTGGCTTCAGCGTCAGCTGTGATAACGTTTCTAGCGTGCTACGTTGTTTTCAGAGTGGGGAGCACGACAGGGGATTTTATAGTTCTGTTGTTGGGAGGTGCTCTTGGAACCTTTTTGGGGGCAGTTATTCAAACTTTAAGCACTGTTCTTATTCTATGTTTTCTAGCGGTTTACGATGCTTTTGCAGTTTATCATGGACCTGTCGGGAAAATAGCAAACGATGGGCTTGAAAAATTTCGGGGTTTAAGTTTTTCTTTTAGACATATCCAAATGGGTTTAGGGGATTTAACCTTCTATTCTATGCTTGTAGGGCATATGCTGCTTTATTTCGGGGTTTTACCATGCCTGGCTTCTATGGCCGGCGTTTTACTAGGGTGTTTTTCGGCTTTCAGACTTCTTGAAAAGAGGGGAATTTTCCCAGGACTGCCTATTCCAGTCTTTTCAGGTTTAACCCTCGGCTTCATTGCCGCTTTTCTTGTTTAGAAGCAGCTAAAACAAGCCTCGTTGTGTTAACGTCTACTTCTATGATTCTGCAGTTTTTGAATTCTTTAGCTTGGCCAGCAACATCCTTAACTAATACTTTGCCGCCTTCTGCTTTTGCGTAAACCACATCGTTGAAAACTTCTTTTCCGTTAAGGATTACCTTAAACTCGCACATTCATCATCGCCGCGGTTTGAATGAGTTTTTCAGTTATAAATTTCTTTTTATGTTTAGGAGGCAATCGTTTTGGATAAATGGTTATAATCCACAAATGGCAAATTCCTTTCTAAGGCAAGATGCCAATTGAAGATGAGGGTTGAATGGTTAAAGGTGATAAACCTGCAGATTCTTCAAGCACCGACATATTTGCGCTGTTAGTGGAGACTGGCGAAAGGGAGAAGCGGAAGCGTAGAGAGGAGTTTCTTTCACCGCTTGGCGTTAAAGAGTTCTTTGTTGATGGAAGCGTAAATATAAACAAACGGATTTGCAAAGGCGTAGAATGCAAATTATGTATTAAAGCTTGTCCTACAAACGCGCTTTTCTGGCAGTATGATGGGGTTGGCGTGGCAGAGGAGTTATGCATATACTGCGGGGCATGTGTACTGAGTTGTATTGTCGACGATTGTATAAGGATTGTGCGGAAAAGAGGAAGCGGTGAAATTGAAAAGTTCAGCACGTCAAGGGCCTTCACAATGTTGGAGCATGCTATAAACGCAAAAAAACGTCATAAAATGGTTGAGGCAGTGTTCCCAACGGTTGTAGAATACTTAAAAATATATAAACCGCAATTAGCTTGAAAAGAAGCTGATTTACGGCTTGTTACTGTTCTAGCTCCTGCATGACGGTTTTTAACTCTTTTGCTGTCGCCGCTTATGTTTGCCACAGTAAGCTAAGCCACTGCGCAAGGTGGAAACCGCCAGCTTTATTTCGGATTTTGCAAATTGCAAAACATTGTTTTGGAGAAAAAGCATGATAGAAGAATCAAGACAGGCGTATATACAGCGTTTTTGTCACAGTTGAATACTTACAAGTGCCATTTTTCCTGCAGGAATTTAGGTATTTCTGACGAGTCTCTAGGTCCTACGAGGACTTGCCATCCGCTTAATTCTTCTATTTCGCCGCTTAGGCGTGAAGCCTTGCCTGGAATTATCAGTTTGCGGTGTTTCACCTTGTTTTCTATGCCTGACAGTTTTATGGCTTCAGCTACTTTTTCAGCTGTAAGTTTTCTTCCAGCTACTCCGCTGTCCACCGCCGCGCCTTCTGTGTCTACAACAAGTAGGTACCCGTTTACTTTTGCAGAGTCGATGTCTGATGCAACAGTATAGTAGGTTAGGGCAAAGTTTGTGGTGAACATTACAGGCGAGTTCTCGTCTGGAGTTCCGAAAACTTTCAAGCCGGGTTCTACGGCTACAGGTTTTCTAGGATCTGTGTATATGTTCTGCCTTAACACAACGTTGGGCAGCAGGGCCCAACCTTCTAAACTATGCATTACTATGATGTCTGCGAACCTTACAAGGAGCATGGATGCCAAATAGGCTTCTCGCCACTTTACAATTTCTTCAGCAATCCCTCTGCTTTCAAGCCAAACAGTCATAGGTACGCCCATTAACGGGAACCCTAGAAGTTCATCGCCTCCTTTACATGCAAGCCTCCTAACCATTGTGAAGTTGTTAATTGTTTCAGCTAAGCCTTCGCCGGGAAGTGTGCCTGGATCCAGAACGAGGTCTTTAACACCGTACTCTAATAGCGTTTTCACAAGCGATTTTAGAAGTTTAAGGTTGCCGGGTGCAAAAACTGTTAGGGGGCAGTTGTACATTAATGCGAGTTCAGCCATCTCCTTCCAGTTGTCCTTTGTCGCAGCGTACAGCAGAGGCTTTGATTTCGGTGCAGCCATTAAACCTGCCTCCAGCACGTTTGGGTTAAGCGAACATAATATGAGTGGAAGCCTCGTGGTTTCAGAAACCTTTTTGACAGTTGCCTTGAACTTGTCCGGGTCGTTTGACGTGGAGCGAACAGCAATCATGTCAAGCTTTAAAATCTGCCCGATATATTCGAAGCTGAACCCTTCAGTTTGCTTGACTCTGCTTTGAACCTCGTCTTCGCTCATTTCGTCCGTTACGTCTACCGCTATGGCTGTTGGGTTGGTGTATGTAAGTTCATGCCGGTACATGACAAGTTTTCCGCCGATCTTTGCGGCTCTGTCGCCGGCTCCTATTAAAACTTCTTTCACGGCTGGTTTCAGCATCTCCTTAAGCTGTTGATAGGCTTTCTCGTGCTCCTTTTTGGAGAGGGGGCTGCACTTGTCTATTGAAACTTCACGGTTGACGACTTTCGTGGCGAAGGCCATGCAGTTTTCTTCGCCGCATTCCTTGCAGTTTGTTCTAGGCAGAAGCTTGTAAACATCTATCGGACTAAGCTCTTTCACCCCAGCCTTGCTTTTAGATTCTTTTCCACTCACCTGCTAAACCTCCAAAGTTTAAAACTTCATTGAAACCCATTCGAAAAGCTTTTCAGCGTTTCCAGACTTGCCGCTGATCAGCTGGGCTATAACGTCCTTCACAGTTTTTACAGCTGCTGGATGCATCATCATGAACAAGTCTACGCCTGCCAGTAAAAGTGTTAAAGCGGTGACGACCTCCCATAGAGGCCCTCTAAGCTCGCGGGGTTCCCATTCCGGCGGCATCTTCAACCAAGCTTCACGGGCAGCCCAAGCGTTTGTTGTTCCAGAAGACATCGGATGCGCCAGCTCAGGGTCTCCCATTAAAGCGGCCAGTCTAGCTCGCTCCATGTTGGTGAAGGAATAATCTAAGCCGTAGCCTAAAGCAGCTGTTGTCAAGTCCATGACGATGTCTTCCTTCGGCAAGAAATCGTATAGTTTACGGTTTAACTCCCTTGCAAGGTTTAAATCCATAGGGGTGAAGGATAAGGCTACGTGTCCATTTTTCTTAACGAATTTTCCACACCTTTCAACATCCATGTCTCTGGTTATTGAACTTATCAAAAACCTTTCACCTGCAAAGGTTTCTGCAACCTCTTGGAAGACGTCAGCGTCCTTAACAGGGTCACCGCATCCTCCAATCACTAACGGAACGTCTACAGCTTGGGCAACTGCCTCAACTGTTTTAACAGCCTCTTTAGGCGAAGCGTCCTTCATAAGCGGGTCGATGCTGACCAAGTGTATTGTTACCAAGTCTGCTCCAAACTTTTCAACAGCAAGCTTAGCCCAAGCGGCTGGATCGCTGATAACGTCTTTAACATGCATTTTCACAGCTTTAGGCAGTGGAACCTCCATGTCAAAAACATCTATAGATATGACTGGCGGATGAAGCATAGGCCTCTCAAAAGTATAGAAGGCTGGAGTTGTCTCCCCGCCTATGACTACAGTTTTGCCGCGGGTTCCGCCCTCGCTTTTTGTAGCTCCAAGCTTAACCTCAACCACTTTACCTGGGTAGGTTTCAACAGGCGGAGTGAACTCTGCCTCAATTATCTGCGTGGGCCTAGCCTTAACAGGCGGGGCAACCGCCTTAGGCGGCGTAACCGTGGGATAGGCTACTGCACCTGGCTGAAACCATATTTCTAAGTCGCCGACATCCATTTCAAAATCTTCAAGCTCAACTTCTTGAAGCTTTGCAAGAAGCTCTAAAAGGCGGGAGTCAAGCTTCAATCCATGAAAACTCTCGTCTTTCTTTTTCTCTGCCAAAACCTTTTCACCTTTTCTCCGGTTTTTCACTTTGCAAAGAGCGTATTATGACACGTTTCGCATAGATTTTAGCATCCTTAAGTATTATCTTGTAACCGCCAGCCTGTAGTGGCAGTGTTGCCGCAGTTATTGCAGGCACCATGGCTGGAGCAGCCTCCTCCTTAACTTCAACAGCGGCTTCTGCGGGAACTTCCTCTGGAACAGCTGCAACCTCTTCTTTCCATTGTTCAACAACTGGATGGTTACGTGCCTTAAGATATGCCTTCAATTCGTCAATTGTTTTTGCATCCTCTTCTGTGGCTATTTTGTCAACAAGCTCAGCTGGAATGAAGCTTTTAACACGCTCTTTAACTTCTTTAGGCATCCACACGACGCGTTTGTAGCCGCCGTCAGCCTGTAAAAACTTCGGCGAACGCATATACTCAATAGCGACACCGTGGAAACCGTCAACTTGGCGTCCTCCAGCCGTTGAATCTGCCAACGTTGAAAAGGGAAGCCCGTTCACAGCTACTTCTTTGTAGCCTCTGTGAACTATGCCGAAGCCGTCTACCTCCGGAATGTAAAAGGCAACAGCTTCAAAGCAGCCGCATGAGGTATGCGGATAGCCGAAAGCCGTGTAAAGCCAAACCTTGGTTATCTCGCCTAAAGTTCTCTTTTTAACAGTTTCGTCCACACCTGAATATTCGCCTTTGACCGGTTCAAGGAGTTCGCCTCTTTCAATTTCGAAGATTGGCCCTTTAGGGTCAATGTTTGCAGAAGCTCTGGCGTCAAACCAGCTTATGGCTCCACAGTTGGAATACCGTTGAGGAGTTATTACACAACAATGAGTCGGAGCGAAAGACTGGCATAAGATGCAGCCGTAAAATTTGTCTACTTCCTCGTCTTTAAGCCCTCTTGCCCTTGCATCCCTCTCCTCGTAAATTTGCAAAGCTTGGTTGTAAAGCTCTTTAAGTTTTTCAGCGTCTGTTATGAAGGTTACTTGAATCTTCTCAACTATGGGAAGTTCACTTTTAAAAAGTCTATGCAAAACTTTCCCAATGTACTCGAAAGAGTTTAGGCCTTTCTGGAAAGATTTTTTGCCAAGCCTAATCCAAATGTCATATCGCTGGTTTAAATGCATGAAACCCTCAATGTAGTTGCAGTAGGCATGTATCCGTCTTTCAATCACTCCTTCAAGTTCAGGTTCAAGCTTTGAACCTGCAACCTCTACGAGAATGCCGAACGGGTATGATTTGCCCTCCTGCATGTCCTTCAAATCCGGCCCTACAATGGTTATTTTCCCGTCTTCAACCTCCTCCATTTTCTTGACCCTTGCAAGCTCAAACTTTTCTTTAACGTCAGGTCCACCGAGCTCCACGTACATTTCTTTTCTACGTATCCTCTCGCCTTCATAGATTACACCTACGTCAACCGGTATGTCTTGAAACATGCTCATTCTATATTCGCCTCCTTTCAAATTTTTTCAATCATAACTTTAAGGTTTTTCACCCATTCTTCAAGTGAAATGTTTGGGAAAGACCAGCTTGCATGGGGCTGATAAACATTATCAAGGGTTATGGTTTTCAGGTTTTGCGCGAAGTGTTTCAGCCCTGAAAGAATTGTCCACTCCATGTAGTATGGAAGCCCCAGGAATAGGGCTAAATCATGCTGCCCTTTACCGTCAACGCCGCTCCAAGAAGAGTCTGAAAGCCTGCTTCCAATATCCACCGCTGGCATAAAAGCTGCAGGCTTAAAGTTCCGCTTTATGAATTCGCTTATCGTGTGCGCTGTAGCAACAACCGGAATTCCACTTTTCTTTGAAAATTCAATGATGAAGTCTACGAGTTTACCGCCTTCAAAGTCTAATTCACCCGCGTTATGTCCAACCACAAGCACTGGATGTTTAGCCCGTTTAATCATTGCTGTAACAACTTCAGGCTTTGTAATAACCAATGCCTTTTTCGGCCCTGGAATCTCCGCTGTTTGCCAAGGCTCAGCTGTCGCCATGCATAATCACTCCTTCTTTTTCCTTATAAGCCTGGGCAGAAGCGTAGGATCTGGAATAACTGTCTCCCTCCAGGCTTTCTCCTCAAGAACCTTCACAATTTCATCCTTCATTGTAACGGGGATATCTGCGATTGTACGTATGAACCGATGTATATCTTCAGGCATAGTTCCATAAAGACGCTTATGCAAATCAATGTAGTGTGTCAGCTTTATTGCTCTTCCCTTCGTCGTGTCGTTAGGACGCATGCAAAGTTTTGCAATCATAACTATGGCTTCTTCTTTTGTTTCAGCCGCATAGAAAAGGTGCTCCGGCGCAGGTCCCACATAAACCTTATCCCCGCTGCGCGCGTCGTAAACAAGCCAGTCTTCTTCACGGTCAGCCCTGCCTAAGAGCATGCGCCTGTACTTTATCCCGTGGGGTCCAACGATTACGGGCACGCCTAAACGCCAAAAACCGCTAGCTATTGACGCGGCCTTTTGAGAGTAAGCCCCCCACGCCACGCCTACGGCGCCTACACGGTTGAGAATGTAGTCTGCTATTTCCTCATAATTGGCTCTCAAATTCCTCTTTGCAAAAATGTTAGCAATCTTTATCGCTGCTCCTGCAATATGCGCGTTTGAAACGCATGAGCCAACGTTAACCATGCAGCCTGCAGTGAACTCGCCTGTAAACTCTTCATACGGCGTTTTACCTTCCTCATTCCTATACATGCCTGCAGACATTGCTGCGCATCCAGAAGTCACAACTATGTAACGCCTATTGGCGAATTCTCTGCACATTTCCGCAACTTCAACTCCGCCTTTTGGATAGTTAGCGCATCCAACAAAGGCTACTACACCTGGAATTTCGCCGAGCACAATGGGACTTCCAACATTTCTTATCTCCACATCTTGGATTGGGCCTCTGCCCGCTCGAACCTTGTAGGTTTCCTCTTTAAGCTTCTTCTCACCTGCCTTCACAATGAAGCTGTGAACAAGCAGGCCCACTGGACACGCTTCCTCGCAGCGACCGCAACCAACACATAAATCGTACAGCTCTGCAAGTTTCGCCAGTGAGCCTTCTCGGGCAGCTTTGATAGCTTCAGGAATATGAAGGTCTTGAGGGCAAGCTCTGCGGCAGTCTCCACATTGCCTGCATTCTTTAGCTTTTTGAAGAACCTCTTCTACTTCAGGTATAGCCTTAAACTTCTTCCTTAAAGGTGCAACTTTTAAGGCAGCCTTAACAGCAACTTCGCCTACTTTTTCAGGGTCAAGAATTAGGGCTCCAGGAGTTTTACCGCTTACAAGGTCTTCAACTATGGCGTCTGCAGGTTCGTCTGTGCGGTTTGGAAGTCCCATGCAGTTTTTTTCAGAAGCCACTATCACTGGAGCTTTAATCTTTTGGGCTTCGTAAAAAGAGTCGGCCCTGATACACTGTTCGTCAAGCACAACCACGTCTGGAACTCCGCTTCTTATAAATCGTAGTTGCCAAGAAATCGGCCCGATAATTTTCCCGCGGGAGTAATATCGTGTTATATCATGGGCCGTGCAGCACAACCCGCAAACTTCGATTTGACCGTCAAGCCCTTTTTCCTTCATGTAATCTATTATGCCCACGGATGGAACCACATTGTGGCCTATGCAGAGAATCACCGGTTTCTCAATGCTTACTGTGCCGTAACCTAAATCCACAAGCGGTGCGTCTGGATCTCCCTTCGGAAAACCGTAAGCAGCTATCTGGGCTATATCTGCTACTTCCATGCCAACATGGTCTATCATGCCTGCCTGCAGGACCTTTGATTCAAAGTCCAAGTTGCTGCCTTCCTGTCCCGTGTGAACGACAGAAAGCAAATGCGTGACCTGAGTTTCCACGTAATCCAAAATTTCCTCCAATTCGCCTAGAGTTTCAGGTTTTACGCCGCAGACAAGTCGAGTTACGGGTGCTTCAACCTGGACGTTTAATCCTCCAACGTCTAAAGGCATCCTTCTACCGTATTTTTCAATAAGATGCTCTAAGAGGTGGCGGGCATGCCCGGTGTGAGTTGCTGCTCCAATACAACATGCCAAAAGAACTATCCGGGACTGCTGAGCTGCCATGTTTATGCCGCACGCTCCACGCTTATTTCCAGTTAGGTCACACTTACCAAAAGTGCATAGGCAACAAACATCACAGAAAGGCAGGTAAAAAGGCTTATAACGCTGCAGCAGCTTCATATCCCATTCTCTCAGGGTTGTCAGCGACGGAAACGGTGTAGGCCCCATAGGTTCAGCCCATTTCTCTTCAACAATCTTACCGATTGAAAGTTCAAGGTTCTTAATGAGCCCCACATCTGTCTTCATTTCGCCAATTTTAACGTGTAATCCTTTCCTGCTCAAGATAACACAACCTAAGCATTAGAAGGTCTACTTATTCAATCAATGTTTTAAGCTTTTCTAGGAGGAAAATAACAAAAGTCGGATGCCATTAGAATTCTAAGCTTATTCCTTGCCGTACCCAGCATTCGCCATGATGCGCTTAACAGAAATGTATGCTTGCGTGTTTGACGGCAGGCTTAGAAGGGGTTTTCCGGCTAGAACGTAATCCTCAACATTTTTGTCATAGGCTATTCTTCCTAGAAACTTGAAGGCTAAAACCTTTTCAGCCTGATCGGTTAGGCTTTCTGGAAATCTGAACCCTCCGACCACATAGAAGTTTTCAAAGTCTATTTTAACTTCTTTGGCCACACGGTAGGCGCGTTCTACATGGTCGAAAGATTTTTTTGAAGGATCTATCACGTCGAAAACATCGTCAACCTTGGATGTTACTCGCCTATTAAGGTGTTCTAGACCTGCGGGAGAGTCTATTAAAACATACTTGTAATTTTTGGTAAGCGACTCTAAAGCGCCTTTTAACGCGGCGTTTGGAAGGCAATAGCAACCTTCAACCCATTTTGTTCCAAGGGCTATGAAATCGAAGTATTCGCTTTCATACATTCCATGAGCCCATATGCGGCTTTCAATACGTTCTGTGGGTGGAACGCCAACTGTGGTTCCGCCTTCCTCAAGGAAGGTTTCAACAAGCAGTTCTGAAATGGATTTTTTACCCTTTGCATGAAGGTCTACGCCGACCATCTCTCCTAGATTTTGGTCTGGATCAGAATCTACTAAAAGCAGAGGAGACTCGCCGATTTCGATGAAATATTTTGTCATCAAAGCCACGAAGCTTGTCTTGCCGGTTCCGCCACGCCCCATTGTCACAAGGATTTTCATGAAGCATCACTATCATTTTAATTGTTGATTGTTCTATTGCTTTCGAGCCTATTAGGTGTTGCTTTCCAGAAGCTTGCTGCATAACATTTCTATGGCTTTCAATGCTGGAGCATCGCCGTTTTTGAGGGGAGTTTCGCCTTTCATTTCTGCATCTAAAATCTTAGGGTCGTATGGCAGGAAATCTAAGATTTCTAAACCGTTGTCGCGGGCAAAGGTTTCAACAGCCCTTTTCTGAACTTCATTTTCAATCTTGTTTCCCACGAGGAATACCTGCTTCATTCCAGCTTTTACGCCTAGCATGTGAATGTGTTTCGCTGTTTCGAGAGACTTTATGTTAGCGTTTACAACTACAAGCATGACATCCACGTGGCGAGCAGTTCCTCGACCCATATGTTCAACACCGGCTTCCATATCTAAGACAACAGCCTCCTCTCGGTCGACAACCAAATGCCTTAAAAGCGAACGGATCACAGCGTTAGCTGGACAAGTGCATCCTGAACCCATTGAACGGACAGTTCCCATAACAATCAAGTTCACGCCGAAAGGAGTTTTCACAGAATAGTCTCGGACAATATCTTCAACAGTGAAGGTTAAACGGAACACTCCTGCATAACCGGTGCTTGTTTTAGATTCAACAAGCTGCCTATTCTCGGAAATAGGCACTATTTTACGGGCTTCCTCAGGCATTAAACCCAAAGTTAAGGCAAGGTTAGGTGAAGGATCAGCATCTATGGCAATTGTCTTAAACCCTTTATTGGCGAAAGCCCAAGCCAAACCAGCAGCAACTAATGTTTTGCCGACGCCGCCCTTGCCGGAGACAGCTACTTTCATAAAACACCACTATTTTTCAGCTACGGACGTTTCAAATTTTACTGAAAACTTCTGCAGCTATGCATGATATAAGTGTTATTGGGAAAAGCGTTGAAGTCTCTCCAGAAGCGCTGCGTACATTATTGGCAAAACTACGGTAGCATCTGCCTCTATTGTAACAGTTTTGGCTTTTTCTCTGATTTTTCCCCAAGATATGGCCTCTCTAGGTCTTGCTCCAGATAGGCTTCCGTCGTATTCAACGGCTGTTGTTATGTATACAGCGTAGTCTAATCCCTTCCTGAAAAGGTTCCACCATAAGACATGATGTTTTGATATGCCTCCGCCTATAATTAGGGCTCCAGATTTTTCAGCTTCCCAAACCATGTCGCTTAACAGTTTTTCATCTTTCAGCACGTTTATTTTCAAGTCGCGGTCCTGGCTGAACTGCCACAGTTGGTAGCCCACCGCGCCGTCTGTTATGCCTGGAACTATGACTGGAACGCTGTTTTTCCAACACCAATACAGCAGGGAGTTTTCATCAAGTTTTTTGCCTAAAGCCCAACACAATTCGTAAGTTGCCAGCTCACGATTTCCTTGCAAATAGAGTTCGTTTAAGAACTCAGTCATCTTCTCCTCAATGATTTCGCCATATGAGGTATGCGGCACTAGAATGTTGCCGATTCGGCTTATTCTTTTCTTGCGCAGCTCACGGTCATCCATGTAAAAGTCGCCTTGATAATAGTCTCTGTAGCATCTTGCCAAATCATGGTCTAAAGTGCCGCATGTCGTTACCACAACATTGAAAAATTTTCTCTTAAGCATTTCTTTTATTATGCCCCTGGCGCCTGTGGCGATGATGCACGCGGGAAATGAAAGAAAGTTGAGAGAATCCTTGTCTTTCACCATTTCTTCAAGGATGTCGACGCCTAATGAAAGGTTTTTAGCTGTGAAACCTCCACTTTTTAACATTTGCCTTACAAGCATGTCTATGGAAATTGGTTTAGAAATTTCGAAGTCTTCCACTTTATCCATAAAACGCGCCAAGGCCTATGTTAAACCCTTAAACAGCCACGTTAAGTCTGGAGTTTTCCCCCTTTTGTCGATTTTCTCAGCTAAAGCGTGGACAACTATTGGCAGGGCTATTGTTGCGTCGCAGTAACATTGCACGTTTCTACCCTCTTTAGACTCCTTTCCCCAGCTTATGGCTTCCTCAAAAGTGCATCCTGACAGCCCGCCCCAGTGAGGTGCATCTGTAGTTATCTGAATGGCGTATTTATGCGGGTAAACTCTTTCATACTTTCTTGATTCGGTTAGGCTTCTTCCCACAGTTGTCAGCTGAATAAAGTCTTTGGGAACCCCGCCTCCTATGTAAATTACGGCGCTGTCTGGAGCAGCCTTAGCTTTTGCGTCTACAAGCTGTTCAAAGTCTTTCATCTGGTCTATGGTGAGGTCAAAGCTGCTTTCAGTCTTCCTGTTTAGGAGGTAGGCTATGCCATAGCCGCTGTCAACAATGGCTGGACAAAAAACCGGCACATTATTTTCGAAGGCTGTTGCAATAATGCTTTTAATGCCTAACTGTGAAAGTTCTTTTCCAAACAAGTGTAAAAATTCGGCTGAAGAATATTTGCGGTTCGGATTCAGCTTTTTCATAAAGTTTGCTATCAGGCTTTCCATCTGCCTGTACTCAAGCTCGTCTGCAAAAACGTCGTAGAACCGGTCTATCTTGTATCCTAAAAGCTGGTTGTCGTCAACCATGTGGTGGCCTTGCCAATAAGTGCCGCCCATAGCCTCTAAAATGTCTTCAGAAATGTTTGCGCCTGTGGAAACTATTACGTCTATGAAACGTTTCTCAATAAGCCAATTGACAATTTTCCATTGACCCGTGGTGCTCATTGAGCCTGTGTATCCGAAAAATATTACAACATCATCTTTCAACATTTCCTCCCAAACTTCAACGATTTCGCCTAGCTTTCTGCCTTGAAAGCCTGTTTTAGCCATTTCCGCAAGCAATTCTGAGATTTTTTTCGGAACTTTAACTTCTATAGGCTCAAGCTTCTTTTTAAAGAAAGGAGTTTGCCTTTTCTCCTTTATCACAGACTCCCAACCTCACAATTTCGACTGCTTATCTTTGAAGCCTCACTTTTAAGCCTTTAGCTTTTCAAACGCTTATTGTAGCTAAATTAAAAAGTGTAGAGATTTCCAACACTGTTCCAAACAAAAGCCTCAGGCATAGCCTCTGCAATTGCAAAGGCTCCTCTCCAACCGGTGCAATGCATCGGCGCTATAATGTTTGGACTTAACTTTTTAAGAGCCTCAACAGTCTTGCCTATCCTCTTTTCACAGTCTCTTCCAGATAAGTGGAAACCTCCGATTACGGCATGTACTCTTGCAGCTTCACTAATCTGTTTCGCGTAAAGGACTGTGTTAACTATTCCAGCATGAGCGCATCCTGACACTACCACAAGCCCTTTACCCTTAACGCTTATCGCTAAAGCACGGTCATCCCAAATCCATGGATCCGGCTTCCAAACACCATTTACAAATGCACGTTGCTGCAGATAGCCCTCTTCGAAACCTGTTTTCCGAGGAATCTCACCTGTAACCAGAACCGTGTTACCTGCTAGAAAATAGGGCTTTTTAACAGTTATAAATTTCGCAGGCATCACCTGACTTTCAGTTGGAAAAGCAGGATGCTTTTTTATGCTTCCATCCTTGTAGGCTACTCCACGAGTTTTAAACATGTCCTCATGCACTATTACAGGTAAGCCGGTTTTACCAATCGCGTTAATAAAGGCTCTTAAGCCTCCCCAATGATCGTAATGCCCATGGGACAAAACTATAGCCTCAACATCATTTAGGTTTACTCCCATACGCTTAGCGTTTAAAACAGCTCCTCTTCTACTAATGCCTGTGTCGAATAGAACTGCATGCACCTTATTTTCACAGAATACTTTAACCAGCAGAGACAAACCGTGCTCTGCCACTGGAAACCGAAGGTGTTTTTCAGCCCATTCACTGCCCATCCGTTCTGTAACCCAACTTCTAACGTTTTTAACCTCACTCTTTTCAATAGAAGACGTTAAATCAACACAATTGTCCATAAGGCATATTATTTCTAAACCCTCAACTTCTCGAAGCTTATAATGTTCCTCTTTCATACGGCATCCCTTACAGGAAAAGGTCTTTATCTTTAGGCCTCACAAGCATTGAAGCTCTTGCGTTTTCGCACTTTATGAAATTGTATCCACGTATTATAGCCGCTGGAACCCCCTCGTCAGCCTGGCCTATCACCAGCTCAGCTGCTGAAGCCAACTCGTCAGCCACAGCTGTCTGTTTAACGCGTAAAACATACCCAAACAAGTCCTTTTCACCCCTTCGGTCTCTTAAAGGTTTTAAACCTGAAACACCGATTGCAACGTTTATTTCGCCTTCTCTTAACGGTCTGCCATGAGTGTCAGAAATTATGACGGCGACATTGTAGCCGGTTAACCGCTTAATCTCAAGTCTAATCCTTTCCGCTGAACCGTCAGGGTCTTCAGGAAGCAAGGCTACGTTTCGCTCTCCAGGCACGTTGGACTTGTCAACTCCGGAATTCGCACATACAAACCCATGTTTAGTTTCTGTGATTATCTTGCCGTCAGCCATACGCCTGACTCCCTTAGCTTCCCTGAGGACAACTTCAACCATGGCAGGATCCTTACCGTAAACTTCAGCGATGTTCATTGCAAAAACTGATGGAACAACCTTCTCTAAATCTACAACACGCCCCTCAGCTCGAGAAACCACAACATGGGTAACCACTATTATGTCACCTTCCTGCAACGGAGTTCCCTGCTCCTCTGCAGCCTTACATATCAGTTCAGCAATGTTGTCCCCGGTCTTCACTATCGGCAACCCGCCGATCCCGATGATCTGAACCATATTCATAATAATGCACAACGGCTTATATGACACGCATACTTCTAATGATTTCGCTTAAACAGTTTAAACATGTTTCCATTTAATGATTTCAGCAAAGTTTATGCAAAAATTTTTAATCCAGGCAGCTTTCTCTTTAACGCGAGATGACGCCTAATGAAAATATTGCATGAGTTTGTCCCAACACGTAAATTCCTGAAACTTGCAGAAGAAGTTAAAGACCTTGTTGACGGATGGAACATAACAGACAGCGCTGCCGGAATGCCGGCGCCAAGCGGCACAGCCATCGGCTGCGTACTTAAAACAAAATATCCGGAAAAAATAGTGGTGCCAATCTTCATACTGCATTATAAAGGACCTGTAGAGGTTGGAGGATTAGCATTAGCAGCAGACGCCGTAGGCCTCGATGGACTGGTACTCACCATGGGAGACATACCTAAACACGGCGAACCGATAAAAATGCTTAAATCCTCTGAAGAAGCCAGAGACTTTCTCCGCACAACAATACGTCTAAAAACGGTTAAACTAGGATGCTTGCTTACAGCCCGCAGAACCATTGAAGAAACAGTTGCCCGTGCAAAGGAACCATGGGACTTCGTCTTCTTCATGAGACTGGAGGATAAAACCTTCCCTGCACTGGAACAAGTAGCCAAAGAATGTAAACGCCTAAACAAACCAGTATACACGTACTTCCTCGTAGGCACAGCGAAAAATGCGGAAATGGTGAAAATAATAGGATGGCCCATAACCGCAACGATGAACCGCGTCGAAGAAGTGGCAAGCAAACTTGAAGGCATCGTTGACGGTGTAATAGCAACATGCGCCGGAGACTACGAAGGCGACAAAGAACTATTAACAAAACTTCAAAAATTCAGAAAATAAACCCAAACCCCATTTTTCCTTTAAACTGCCATTCTGAAAACTTTCAAACTTGAAAATTCAGCCAGCTCAACACAACCAAAAATGACTATTTACACGTCACAGTTTAAAAATTGTAAAAATTTTGAAAATAAACCTTGCACGAATGCTTAAAGCGAGCAACCAGCCTTTTGCTGTTCCATGTCAAAGCTTAAGCCTGTTTCTTATCATGGCTACGGCACAGCAGTGTATTTTGGGAGACATCAAAGCTTTTTCAATTCGGATTTAAACTTCTCGGACTTCGCATCGGAGTTGTTTTATAACTTCTTCAGCCTTTAACGGGTCAACCTTTAATGTGTAAAGTCTCCGTGCAGTGCGAAGCTTCAGTTTTACAATGTCTTTTAGCCGTTTAACCGCGCAGTATTCTGCTCTTTCGCTTATTTCAACAAACTTGTCTACGTCAAAGATTTCAGACGGCACAGGGACATCTCCAAACCAGTTGCTTTCTCATAAAAGACGCTAACTTTTATCTGTTTTGGTTTTCCACAACCTTTTCAGCTTCTCGCAGAATTTGATAAGATCTACGCGTGCAGCATGTTTCCCTTCAGGGTTTGAAACGTAGTAGGCTGCTACAGCATTTGCCAATGTTAACCTTGCACCATTCGAAAGCTCATAAGCATCGCCAACTATGTTTCCAGCATTCCAAGCATCTCCAGCTCCGGTTACTCTTAAAACTGGAACTTTAAAAGCTGGAACAACCGTTTCACCGTTTCTCGTTAAGGAAGCTGAAAAGCTCGTAGTATGCAGGTCTATCCTTGCATTTAATCGGCTTGCAAGAATTTTTGCGGATTCCATGGCAAGCGCTTCAAAACTTAAGCAATTCCTCAGACTTTCAACTCTTAATTGTGAAGCATAGAAGACAGCTTCATTTTCGTTAAGGCTTAAAATGTCAACAATGCCTGCTTGCATGACCTTCTCTATTAAACCCTGAGCCTTCTCTTTGTTTGGAGCGGGGTCAGCCGTATCATAATAGGTTTTTCCTTTACCCCTAGCTTTTACGCGTCGGAAAACAGTTTCAGCGAGGCGTGTTCCAAATTTCCTAGTTCCAGCCCAGTTAAACACGCAAACATAATCAGCCTTTTCAATAAAATTGAAGTCCACGTCACTGAGGCTTTGAGGTCCGAAATCAGCCAGCGAACCGACGTCTCTAAGCATAACGTTTGTTCTCCCGTTTGCCGTTTCAAATTCTATGGCGGTTGTTACGGACGGCTTATCCGCTATTTTGATGCAGGAAAAGCTTATTCTCGGCGATTTAACATAGAATTTTAGAAGTTCAAAACCCAGCTTATCCGTGCATACTATTGGTGTAACGTTTACGCCTAAACTTGCCAAGGCTGAAGCCGTATTCACTGCGTTTCCGCCTCTAAAATCTTTTTGAACTATTCCATCAATGCTTCCGCCTTTTCGAGCTAAAACATCCAAAACTGCTTTAAAAAAAGTCTTTGAACCACACTTTAAGCTTACAAACCTGTCGAGGAAAAAGTCGGGCATCACAACAACGTTAACCTCTTCGTCTCGACTTTGTAATAAACTTTTAACATCCTCTAAATAATCGTCTAACAGCATTTCTAGACACGTCCAACAAATACTTGTATCGTAAAGCCAATTAACCATTTTTCAAGAGTTTGTTCAGCCTAAAAGAAACCGGATCAGGCTCCAAACCATATCCCCGTAGAAAAGGGCAATAAGCAGCCCAGCTGTCAAGAAAATAAGCATCGGCAACCCTGGAGAAGCCCAAACCTTTTCACCGATTTCACCGCTTATGGCAGCTTCTTCAAGCCTTTTGATAATGCCGTTTCTACCCTCATCTTTCGGCAAAACCACAAGTTTCCTTTTCAAGCCGTTTTCAGTTCTCTCCACATCCTCCATAGGGTAAAGATACCATCTCTCCTTAACCTTTGCAAATGAAACCTTATAGCCGGTTGCGAGAACAAGGATTTTCTTGCCGAAAGACTCGTCTTTCTGTCCACCTTCAAAAAGCACTCCGCCTTTTTTCCACAACCAGAAAAAGTTGTGTAGAAGGAGGTACACAGCTGACAACGCCGCAAGAACAACAGAGTTGCTGAAGACAGCTAAAGGGAAAAACCACCTCATAAACGGGGAAACCTCCCCAGATAATGGTGCAAGAAGCATCCTCGGATAGAAGGGTAAAGCCAATGCTAAACACATTAAAGCCTTAGCATCTGCACCACCGAAACCTCCAACATAAAAAAGTATTAAGGCGACAGCTGTTGTCAAGCCGAAGCATAAACCGAAAAGGGCAAAAGCTGAAAAATCAAAAAGGAAAAGTTCAACGAAGGTCAACACTAAGGCTGGTGGAGCGAAAACAATCCAAACACGATTGCTTACCTCACGAGTTTTATAATCACTCCAAGACGCGACCAAAAAGAAAAAAAGTGATATGCAAACTCTTGCAGCCTCAATTAGCCCATGCATCGCAGCCACCATAAGATTGATTTCCAATGGAGTATCTTATATTACAGTCGCTTTTAAATACTAATTCCAAAATTGAGCAAACAAATGGAAATTTTTACATCAAAAACCTTTTTAATGTTTGCCGGCACGCTCGCGGTTATGGAGAGTATCTAGCTATTACTTGGATTCCCCTGAAGTCGCAGACTTTAACTTTTACAGAGGTACTGCTAACATCTAGGCTGCATTCTATTACGTAAACAAATTCTTTTCGTGCAACATCATAACACTCTTCAACCGATACGATTGGTATATTCGCATTGTCAGATGTCTTGTTCACTTGAAAGTTGTCTCTTCCAAGATCGAACACAAACATTTTGTCTTCCATTGTTACAGTCACGTTAATTTTCTTTCCACTAACCCCAATTATCGTCAAATCAAGAAACGCTAAAGTTGTGAATCTATACCCTGTCAACCCTATTGACGTTATATCAAGTGTGAAAATGGCGTTTGCTGCCGAGAACGATCTTTGTTTGTACCAGCTATGATTCAGCCCAGACAGATAATTTATACTTGTATCGCAAAAATCGTACAACCCATTTGCCAATTCGCAATTTATAGTTACTCCGCGGCCAAGATATATCCTTGACAAGTCTGCTTTCCATTCGTCCAAGTTAGTTTTTAGGAGATTTTCATCTAAAGTGCGGCTATAATTGGCTAGGCTTAACTCAACTAGGCGTTTAGAGTTTAACTCTATGTTGCCTATTAACGCCAAATATTCTTCCCATGGCTCATGACGATAATATGTCACTGCTCTGTGCATTAAAGCACCTATTGACACAATCATTATTGCTATCATTAAAGCTGCAATTATTATGAACTGTCCCCTTTTTTCGTCTATCATTTTTTTCATACATTATCCCGTTGCCAGTTGCAAGACCAAGATTCTAGGATCATACTGAATTTTGTTTTCCGAGTAACCAGATAAACTGTAAGTAACAGAAGCTATGTTCTTAGACGCTGAAAAAGTATTTGCATCACCATAAAAAATTGGCGTTGCATCATTAGCTTTTGTTCCGTCCAAATAATAAATAGTTAAGTTAAAGTGCACTTCTGAAGGTAATAAAACTCGAAGCGCAGCATAAAGGTCAGCCCACTTTTTGTTATATACAAAGCTTGCAAGAAGACCTTGTTTATCTAAATCGAAAAGTGCATTATATCCCATTTTTTCCAGTTCAGTCGCTACATATTTTGAACTCGTCGGAGTAACGGCAAGAATATTTGCGAAAGACAAAGCAAATACAATAATAAAAGAAGCGAGAATGACTTCAATGACACGCATTTGTCCTTTATTGGCTACTAGGAAGTTTCTTTCCAAAGCCACAACTCCGCAGTGTAGGTCATACCGGAAATAATGACACTTCGTTGAGTTTTAATAACTGCGTTAAAGTTTCGAGGAACACCACCATACTGGAAAACATTTGTACTAAGCAGGTTGGGATAAGCCAAATATATAAGCACTTGGCTGCGTCCATTTTGATTTTCATTATCCACGGCCCAAAAGTTGAATACGAAAATAACTGGTTGAAAATTATTGAGACCACCGAAGGGTCGACTCCACCGCTCAAAAGGGCCATTTCCAGTGTTAAACATATTATCATTCCCATTTTTTCCCCCTTTAAACATATGCCAAATGGAACCTCTACCGTTAAATGAAACTATGTCTAAAATCCATACGTTCTCATTCGGTTTGAAATTATAGTCAGGCGGGTCTTTCCAGCTTGTTAAAATTACTGTTTCATTAACAACATTTACCCTTGCTATTTTGTTTTCAAAATCCTGTCCAGAAGTAACCACCAGTGTCGCCACATTCGAGACAGTAACTCTTAAAACTACTGTATAATAGTCTGGATTGTCAAAATCTAAATTAACCACGCCGATACATACACCTAACGCATTTGAATATACAGGACCCGCTTGAGTAATGCCGAATTTTGTGTCATCTTGCTGGTTTGGCTTATCTTTACTTGGGGCACCTTTTGTATATACAGCTGTTGCATAAGCCTCAGCGTTAGGTATCGGTGTTCCATCTAGATAGAAAATGCTTACATTGAAAAGCAACTGGTTCTTCACAACAGTGATTTTGTTAAACGTCACATTAAAGGGGGGAACTATTCGGAGAAGGAAACCGTAATCCTGAAGCCCGAGCAATTCACGCACCTTGGTATAGTCGCAATAGTTTAAAGGATTTCCTACGACAAGCCTTTGAACCTTGTCTGGATCAAGCACGTAAAAAGTTGTGTCCTTAGCGCTGGCTAGTCCAAACCTTACAACTCTGGGATCATTCGCGTAAAATGGCTTCATTGACCCCCAGCTAATAGGATATCCGGTATCCAACAACATGGTGTTAAACACGTTTAAAGCTGTGTTCCGTAGTTGCTGTTGATCGACTTCCTGGATATTTGCGATGCTTAGTCTGGGCAGTACAACTACTGCCCCAACAAATATTACACAGACCACGAGAATTGCCACGATATGGTCGTAGACGGCGTTAACCATTTTGATCCATTTCCATTAAGGCGGATCCTGTGTATTAAGTCTTACTATACCTGAATATAAACGTTGCTTCACTATCCGTAGCAAATCCAAACATAAACACCTGTAACGTTCCGTTGACAACCAGCCGTCACTGTTAACCCGCAACTCACTATTGGGTTATTTCTTGCATTGTCAATTTTTAAGCCTGGAGCTAACCAAGCATCAGCAGTAACTGACGGCTTATCTTTCAGATAAGCAACTACCCTTGAAGCATGTTCACCATTTTTTGCGATCTCTAGAATGTACACAAAATTTTCAACATTGGAAGGTAAATATACTAATTCTTTCTGCAACGCAACGTTAAGGGTTTCTGTTGAATTAACTAAAAAGTATAGATTTGCTATTGTGTTAGACACGTAGTCAGCAATTTCTCTTAATTCTCTGCAAATCATATCGTTTCGAATGTTGTCAATAACTGTAGCGTAAAAGAACGGCAAAAGGAAAATTAACATAACAAGAGCTGAAGTGCATATGAGGTGGCTTATTGCTGGTGCGGGCATTCTTCGTCCTCCTACGTGCCTAAATATACTTCCGCAACAACAAAGTTGAAGACAACCTTTCCAGGCTTATCAAGGGTTCCAGGATCTAAGTCTACAGGTATTCTGCTATTGGTTAAGCAGCCAACGCTGACTGAAACATTACATTTTTGCTTACCAGCAACATCGTAGTCTCTTGAGGTTTTCGTGGTTATGGCAACATTTCTAGCTACAAGGTCGAAGTCACCGATATATGTGTACCATTTTGAGGTTACAATTTTGATAATTAATATTTCTACGTAGTTGACCGTGTAGTCACCGTTGGTTGTGTGTACTTCTACAACTGAAGTTCTCATAACTCTAACTCTATAGCAAAGGGTTATGGAAACCCATTTTGACCGCTGTTCAATTAACGCGACGCCAAAGTTTTCTGTACCCTTTGAAATCGCTGCCTTGTCGTCTCCAAGCATGTATGATTTGTATTTATCTCCAAAGGTCACGTAGTTCGTCGATATATTGTATCTTAAATATCCTGTATAGTCGATGTATTTTGCGTCGTTGTAAGGATATTCGTCAACGGTCACATTTATCAGTAAACCTTTCTGTGCGTTTGCAGGTATCACTTCGAGCGAGCCGTAATTAAGGGTGAAACGTGCTGATCGTGCTCCGCTTTTGTCCCATGCAACATCTCTTACAGCGTCGTCGAATGATATGAACGACTTTTTTACAGCTTCAAGCTCTGAGGCTCCCCGTTGTCGTTCTAGTACTTGGTATGCGTAGTTTCCAGCTACTAGGACTAGGACTATTGTTACAGCGGTTATGATGACTGCGGAGATCGCTGGGCTGACGGCTTTGCCTTCTTTTTTAAAGCTGTTTTGTCTGGTCTTTTTAGATTTCAAGGGTTTCCCTCTCTTTTAGACACCGAATTTTATGAACATTGGTACAAGTTTGGCGGCTACTACCGCGATTATTACTAGGATTGCTGCGTGTTTGAAGCCTGCTGCTATGGATTCTTCGCTTATTTTGCCGGCTACTATGCCTATTAGGTAGCTGTGGAAAATTGCAGATGTGACGAAGGTTGTTATCATTGGGCTCAGGTCTTTTGGTTGGCCACCTGTTTCGGCTACGCTTAAGGTGCCTGATGTGAATCCGATCATCATTACTGTTGTGGCTACGAGGAGGATTGCGGCGAAGTAGGGCATCATTATGTATGGTCGGACAGCCATTTTCTTTTCTTTTTCAACTTCCTGTGTTAGGTTGTTGAATCTTGCAAGAGATTCAATCATGGCGATTGTGCCTCCGCCTACGTCTATGGTTTCTACAAGTAGGAACATTACGAGTTGAGCCATCCAGCTTTTAACACGTTTGACAAAGTCCATGATAACTTTCCTGACTGGGAGTCCCCAGGAGATTTCTGAGCTTATTTTGCGCAGTTCGCCGGTGAATTCGCCGTAATCCCTGTTGGCTAGGCTTTCGATGCATTTTTCAGGGGATAAGCCTGTTTTTCTTACTTCTGTTAAGTCTCGTAGGAAGCTGCTGATTCCCTGTTCCATGCTTGTCTTTTTGCCGTTAACCTTTTGGTAAATTATGGCGGCTGGAGCGGTTGCTATGAAAAGGCATAGGGCAATTGCTACAGGCAGGTCGATTATTGTTTGAATTTGGCTGAAGAAGGGCAGCTGCATGTACCCGAAAAAGTTTGTCAGTAATAGTAGCACTGCTATGCCGATTATGCTGCAGATGCCGTAAACCTTGTATGGACGCATATCAACTATTGGGGTTTTCGGCTGCATGCTATGCGCTAAATAGATGAAAACCATTGAAAGCAGAGGCGTGAATAGGTAAGTGTAGAGGATGACTCCTGAATATGTGGAGATTCCAACGCTGTAGATGGATTCAACGCTGAAGAGGATGTAGAAGCAAAGCGACATTAAAACCATCACTATTATGAAGGTTTCCAGAAGCATTCCAAGCCTTTCAGCTGCAGCCTTGACTCGTAAAGCTCTGGTTTTGAATATGTCTTCTGCTTTTCGCTCAAGAAAGTGGCCTATGTCTCCGCCTATGATTACTGTTGAGGCGTAGCCTGCGAGGAAATCTCTGAAAATGTCTAGTGGGTTGCTTTTTGCAGCTTTCTCAATAGCCGTGAGGGGGTCTATTCCGAAGATTTCCACATCTTTTATTATTTCTCTTGCTTCTACCCGCATGGCGGGCATAAGTTCAACTTCTGCTAACCGTTTAAAACTTGTGTAGGGAGCTATACCTCCAGAAGCCATAACGCTGATGTAGGCAGCTGCGAACGGCATTTCCCTTTCAAGGTTTGAGGCTCTTTCTCCAGCTTTCGATAAAGGTATTAGAAAGAATCCTATCATTACGTAAATTGGAAGAGGCACGAGAAAGATTAGGGGAATAAAACCGTAAAGATAGAGCAGGACTAATGACAGTATGGATATGGGAACTGTTAAGGTTGACGTTAAAAGCATCAGCGAAACATAGGTTTTCGGGTAGATTTTGATTTTAGCCTTTTCCAGATGGTTTTTAAGCTCTGAAACATGTTTCAGGATGAAGGGCGACGCTCGCCCGAAAATTCTGAAAGACCAGGCTTCAAGGGCTTCGAGGAATGGCAAGGGCTTTCACCTCTTGACCTGCTATGACTTTTTCATACATCTGCGCTGGCCTAGCATAGTATTCAGCGATGATTGCGGCTACATCCCTGTAGCTTCTTACGTTACGTTCCCTCATCCAATGTAGGATTTCTCTGCGTTTCTCAACTTCTTCAATTAAGTCTTTCTGGTTTATGCCTAGCTTTTCAGAGATTTTTGCAAGCGCCACGCTTTTGTTTAAGGCTGGCGAATGTTCGTCTTCAGCTGGATTCCATTTGAAAACTGTTCGATAGTCTTCGTAGTCGGCTATTTCGTTAACGTTCATTACGCGTCTGCAGGCTTTTCTTTCTCCAGATTTTATCAGATGAACCCTCTGCACGGAAAGCACAATGTTCATTAAAGGAATGTATGCTGGTGCGATGTCCATGGGTTTCTGTGTTAACCGTTTTATTGCAGAGTCTAGGTTTTCAGCGTGCATTGTACACATGCCTCCGTGGCCTGTTGCTAATGCTTGGAAAAGCACGTAGGCTTCTTGTCCTCTAACCTCGCCTACTATTAGTATGTCTGGCCTATGCCTCATTGAGGTTTTGACAAGGTCGAAGAGGGTTACTTCGCCGACGGTGCTTCCGCCTAGCCCGTAGCTTTGCCTTGCGATTAGAGAAACCCAGTTTTCATGGGGAAGGTTAAGTTCAGCTGTTTCCTCAATTGTGATTATTTTGCTTCCAGGTTTGATTAGGCAGGCTAAAGCGTTTAGGGCTGTTGTTTTTCCAGCGGCTGTTCCGCCTAAAACCATTACTGAAGCTCTGTTTTCAAGACACATCCAGAAGTATGCTGCCATTTCTTCAGAGAATGTGCCGAGGTTTATAAGGTCGATTACTGAGTAGGGGTCTTCTCTGAACTTTCTAATTGTGAAGGCTGTTCCGAAAGGTGTGATTTCCCTTCTGTAGCAGACTGCAAGCCTATGTTTTCCAGGAAGTGAAGCATCTACAATGGGGAAGGCTGAGCTTACATGTTTTCCAGCCATGTGTACAAGTTTAACAACCATGTTGTCGAGTTCCTCATCTGTTTCAAATTCAAGGTTTGTCTCAATGCTTTCATAGTTTCTGTGCCAAACGTAAACTGGTTTGCCGACGCCGTCGCATGAAATGTCTTCTATGTTTGGATCCCGCATTAACGGGTCGATTCTTCCGAAGCCTACAAGGTCTCTTTCAGCGTGATAGAGAATTTTGTACCAGGAGACGTCCGGCAGCCAGCCTAGGCTTATTCTGTATTTGCCGACGATTTTTTTGGCTTCTTCTGCAAAGAATTTTCTAGGATCTAATATTTCCTCTTTTGGCGATTCAATTTCTGCCAGCAGTATTTCCAGTATGCGCTGGTAAACGCTTCTTTCAAGAGGGTCAAGTTGCAGTTCATCCAATATGTACTTGTATTCGCCTGTCTTAGGGTTCTGTACTATGGCTACATGTGCAAATGGTTCGTATAGGGGGTATCTGTCGACAACTTTCAGGTTTCTCGGGACAGGTTTAGGCGGAGGCGGCGGTATAACTTGCTTTTTTGTTTTCCCAAGGTTGACTTTTATTCTTATTTTCCCAAGTTTTGCAAGCTTGTTTCGTATTTGAAGTTTAGGCATTGTTTTTTCTCCTATGCTTGTTATATATGTGTTGGGTTAAGTTATTAAATATTACGTCGTACGAAACGCTACTAGCGCTAGTCTCTCCATTCTTCTCCACCCGCAGAAATGGATATAACTCCAACCTTAACCAGAACTATCAGCGCCGCCGCAAGCAACACTGGGATAAGCACAAGCAGAAGCGTTGTTATGGGTATTCCTCCAGCAGCTTCAGGAATAACAGTCAGCGAAACACTTTCACTGGAGCTTACGTAACCGTTTTTAGCAGCGTTTACGGTAACGTTTACGGATGTTACCTCTGCAGTTTTCGGAGTTAATAATGAAAATTCACAGCGGCCTTCCGCGTCCGTGGAAGCTGAGGTTGCGGCGAATGTTCCGGCATCAGCTGTTACCGTGACGCTTACATCCTTTAAGGGTTTCCCGTTACATTTAACATAGACGGTTATGTTTAACATTTCTTCAGGTTTTGCAGAGTACGAGCTTGGAACAACGTTCACAGCCATCGTTGCAGGCTTCAACGTCAAAGTTGCAAGTCCGACAGCGCTTGGATAGCCAGGCTTAGAGGCTGCTGCGGTAATGGTGATGTTTGTTTCCTTGGATACTGGAGGCGCGTTGAAAGTGAATGCCACTTTGCCTGTTGAATTTGTTATTTTTTGCGTTTCTGTGAAGGTTCCTCCACTGCTTGACGTTAAAGCGACTGTTGCCTCTGACACTGGAATGCCGTTCCACGATACAACTGCAGTTATGGTGGATGACCCTTCTGAAGTGACCACTTTTGGTTCAGCGGCAACATTAACAGTTAATGGCGGGAGAACTCTCAAATACTCGTAGCCGGAGCCGTCAGCAAACCCTTCCATTGAGGCTTTCGCAATAAGGCGAATTTCAGTTACTTCTTCAACGTCAGGCGCTTTGAAAGTTGTTGTGAAATAGCCTGAAGAGTCTGTTAAGCCAGATTCACGTGAGAAGCTTCCACCTTTAACTGATAAGAGCACCACGTTTGCGCTTCCCACAGGGCTGCCGCTTAGCGAAACATGAACCGTAACTGGAACTTCCTCCTCAGGGCCTACTACATAGCTGCCGAGGGTTAGCTTCACATTTAAAGGCTGCAAGCCTTCCACGACGCGTATAAAAGTGGAGACGGTGTCGCTTATGTTGCCGCAGTCATCCATAACCTTTAGGCTTGCACTGTATTCTCCGGCAGCGTTGTAGGCATGGATGAAAAGTGATAGGGTCGTCCAGTTGGTTTTGTATCCGTCTCCGAAATCGTAAAGGTACTGGTTAACGCGGCCATCGTCGTAAGAGTAAGCGCTGACAAAGCTGACTTCCTGGCCTGGAGCAACCAATGTTTTGTCAGTCCAAAGGATTGCTGTTGGCGGAGAATTTTCAGCAACGTGATCAATAGGCGTAGTCAGGAAAAATATGAAGTCTAGGTTTACCCCGTTTCCGCCGACAGGGTTTCCTTTACCCCGCGGGTTTAACGAAACATGATGCGGGCCGCTGGGATCTCCCCAATAGTTCTTCGTTGCATCTACAGTTGCGTTTGATGATACATCCATGCCTAACTTGTTGCCGCAAATGTCGTTGTAAACGGCGACATGTCCTTCTCCCTGTTCATAGAATGCTCCAACGCTGTTGTTCAAAACGTAATTGCGTGTAATAAACGTGCCGATACTTGTCGAAACGTAAAAACCATACTTGTTTGACGTCACCGTGTTCTCTTCGACAGAAACAATGGTGGAAACATTCATTTTCAGCATGACCCCACTGTTTTTATTGAAGTTAATCATGTTCTGCTTTATCGCGACTTGGGATGACAAACCTCCGGTAAGGATTACGCCGTCTCCATTTGATGTTAAAAAGTTGTTTTGCACAATGGCGCCGCCTCCAGAAATTTCGATGCCTGCTTTGCCGTTGGTTTGCAAAATGTTATGTTCAACTATGGCATAACCGTCATAAACCAGAATCCCGTCTTCAGAATTTGACCGTACAATGCTGTTTTGAACTATTAAGGTGCCACGTTCAAGGGTTATGCCGTTTGTTGCATACTCTACCAAGCAATTAGTTAAAAGTGAAGACTTAAGGCTGGACCCGTTAACAAGGATTGTCTGCCAGTCTCCGGCTTTAGGCATCTCCTTGTTAGACGTGAATTTTACCGGTTTATCTTCAGTTCCAATTGCGACAAGTGCGCCGTTTACAATTAGCGAAAAAGGTCCTCCAAATTTCACTTCAACGCCAGGTTCTATCATTAA
Source organism: Bathyarchaeia archaeon (assembly GCA_038826715.1). GTDB lineage: Archaea > Thermoproteota > Bathyarchaeia > Bathyarchaeales > Bathycorpusculaceae > JAWBOH01. The sequence continues at coordinate 43,391 of JAWBOH010000010.1, forward strand.
AGTGACATCTGCGGAAACTGTCACATTTCGGGAAAGCACAAAGGGGCTGTCCACAAGGGTCCAAACAGTGTCCAGTTCAATTGGTCCTTCCACATAGGTTGCTTTCGCAGCTGGAAGTAGGCTTTCAATTGGGAAAACGTATAGGAAGCCAAAAATCAAAGTGATTAATATGAATAATAATCTTACCTTTTTCCATGCCATGCAACTGCACCTTTTTCAACGTTTTAAGTTAACTTGGACTGATGCTTGTTTAAACATTATGAATTTGAAATAAAACTTGGAAATACTGTTTCGAACATCTTTTGAAGGAAGTGCAAAAGCAATTGTTTTAACTTGACGTTAAACATTTTGAAAGCGGTGAGAGGAAAAGTTGAAATGCTTTACGGCGGTTGCTCTTGAAAACTTTCCATTAATAAAGCCTGGAGACAATTTGGCGAAAATCATTGTTGAAGTTGCTGAAAAGGAAGGTTTAAAGATTGAAGATGGGGATGTAATAGCTGTAGCTCAGAAGGTTTTTTCAAAGGCTGAGGGGCGTCTTGCAAGGCTTAGAGATGTCAACCCTTCAGAGAAGGCTAAAGAAATTGCGGAGAAAACTGGAAAAAACCCGGAGTTTGTAGAGTTGGTTTTAAATGAGGCAAATAATGTTTTGAAGGTTTCCCCTGAAGTTTTGCTTGTGGAAGATGCCCGTGGTTTAGTGTGTATAAATGCAGGTGTAGACAAGTCAAACGTGGAAGGATCAGATGCTTTTACGCTTCTGCCCGCGGATCCCGACGCGTCGGCTGAAAAATGCCGCTTTGAAATTAAGAGGTTAACTGGGAAGGATGTAGCAGTTGTTATATGTGACACTTTCAGCCGCCCATTCAGGCGGGGTCAGGTGAATTTCGCCATAGGAGTTTCCGGAATTAAGCCTCTTAAAGATTATAGAGGGTTGAAGGACCTTTTCAGTTACGTTTTAAAGGTTAAGAATGTGGCTGTGGCGGATGAGATTGCAGCTGCAGCGGAACTTCTCATGGGTCAAGCATCAGAAGCCACGCCTGTTGTAATATTTAAGGGATTAAACAGATTTGTCGCCCTCTGTGAAAGGTCAAGCGTAAAGGAGCTGAAAATTTCAAGAGAGGAAGACCTTTTTAAGGACTCTTTATAACATTCGCCTTAAATTCCAACGGAGAAACGGGTTGTTTTCCTTTTCTTCCCCTATAGTTGTCATTGGTCCATGACCTGGGTAAACAGCTAAATTGTCCGGAAGGCTTGCAAGTTTTTCCAGAGAGCATTTCATATCTTTTTCAGAGCTTTGCGGAAGGTCTGTCCTACCTATTGAACCTGCGAAAAGGGTGTCTCCAGTGAACACTTCCTTTTCTCCTAACAGCGATATGCTTCCCGGAGTATGGCCGGGAGTGTGTATAACCTTGAGGTTTAGATCTCCAAGCTTCACAGAGTCCCCATCTTTGAGAAGGATGTCTGCTGAAGGCAGGATGCCGCTGAAACCTGAAAACCTGAAGGTTACTCCGCTGCGCCTTTCAAGCATGAAAGCATCTTTTTCATGGATAAGGATAGGCGTTTTAAGCTTCTCTTTAATTACTCCATTTCCGCAAATATGGTCTGGGTGACCGTGAGTGTTGACGATGAATCTCAAATTTAACCTTTTTTCCTCAAGAAAACTGAATATTTTTTCAGCTTCAAAAGAGTTGCCGAAGCCGGGATCAATGATTACGGCTTCCTTTGTTTTTTGGCATACAACAATATAGCAGTTTGTATAAAGTTTTCCTACAGTGAATTTTTGAACTATCATTTTGCCGTTCAGCCAAATTCTAAACAGATCCTTTAATAAAGTTTACCCGAGTTTCTAACGACACGGGATATTTCATTCATGAAGTAATCCATAAATTGTTGGATTGCATTAAACGTTTTAGGAGATTGGAGAGGCTTGAATCTGGAGGAAATTCTGGCTGCAGCGGCAAAAATACAAGTCTGTCCAAAATGCAGTTCCAAGGAGGGTTTCTGGCTTGCAGCGAAGCGTAACCAAGCCTATGTTCAATGTAAAGGCTGCGGGGCAAGCTTCGAGCTTTACGAAGTTTTCAACTTAAACGAAAAGTTTGGAAAAAAGTCGCCTCATAAACATTTGAAAATTTTTGGCAAGTGAAAAACCCGAAACGCTTTTGCTCTGCTTAAGAGTGAAAAGCCAATAACCTTTTCTATCACCAAACCTTTACTAACCAGTTTAAGGTGTAGAGGATACTGGCATGGGCAGCGAACCGGCCAAGACAGCGGAGCCTGCAAGTCAAACAGAGTTTGAAAAACTAAAGGAGACAGTTTCAACACGTTTCCAGGTAGAGGAAGCTCTAATAGAATATGACGTCCCCACTTTTTATCTTAAACAGCCTCAGGAGACAAAGCAAGCCTTCCTTGAACTGTATAAAACGCTTGATCCGTTGGGTTTAATGGCGGTTCTGCGGAAATCTAATGGAAGGGTTGTATTAAAAATCTTCCAAAAACCTCCAGTTAAGCAAAGCAACGTTCTCGTTAACTGGCTGTTGTTTCTTGCAACCATTGGCACAACCTTCGTAACAGGATACTTAATTTCAGAAGGGTTCACAGACCCATTCATAGGCGGAGCCACCTTTACAGTGGCGATTATGGCTGTGTTAGGAGTGCATGAAATGGGACATAAGCTGACGGCTGACAGGGAGGGGATAGAGGCTACAGCTCCATATTTTATCCCTGGACCGCCGCCTTTAGGAAACTTTCTGGGAATTGGAACTTTTGGAGCGGTTATTGTGCAGAAGTCTCTTCCACCCAATAAAGACGCGCTTTTCGATGTTGGCGTAAGCGGTCCAATACTTGGATTTATAACTGCCACAATTGCCACAGTGGTAGGTCTTCCCTTTTCGGCTTATGACTGGGTGCAGCGAGGCGAACCCACATTGCCGGTTCCACTCCTATTCAGACTGATTATGCCTTTTCTGCTTCCACCCATTCAAGCGACGAACCCGCCGCAGCCAGACTACATTTTAGCTGTAAGATTGCACCCTGTGGCTGTTGCAGGGTGGGTTGGTCTATTTGTCACAATGCTAAATCTGATGCCTGCAGCCATGCTTGACGGAGGCCACGTTGCAAGATCATTGTTCAGCGAAAATACGAGAGCAGTGCTTGCGGTTCTATCAATCATATTCTTGGCTTTTGTAAGCCTTCCAATGGCCTTTTTCGTCGTGTTTATGTCCATGTTTAAGCATCCAGGTCCTTTAGACGATGTCTCTTCACTTTCAAAGAACAGGAAATTTTTAGTTGCGGTTTTGGCAGTAGTTTTCATTCTCTCATCATTTCTACTAGACTTGCTGTATTTTATCATCGAATTTTTGACAGGGCTTTTCTAAACCACTTTTTATCGTTTCCACAGTAATGTTTATTGGTTATTAACATTCTTGACGCTTTTGAGCTATTATCCTCAGGGAAAACCCTTTTTGCGCGTCTTTTTGATGCAGTTTTTGCGGTTGTCTTATTGCTGGTTTTGCCTCTTTAAGCCGAGATTTTAATGGATTAATGGCCTTTAAAGCTATAGGCATTCGGATTGCTGCAGAAAACCGACAAGTTTAATTGTGCTTCCACAGTTGTTGCACAGGATAACAAGCTCTGCTAGTTCTGTTCCTTCAACTTTTGTTTCGACAATTTGATATATCTCGTCAGTTTCATCGTCAGGTGATATTGGAATTCCACATTTGGGACAGCGAAAAGTGCCGTCTCCCTCAATCTTCATCAAATCAACTGTGTAAGTTGCGCCTTTTTTGATATCAGCTTTCTCAATCATCTGCCTGCCTTCTTCAACTTTCATTTTTCACAATTCACCTATAAATATAATTAACTGTTATGAATCGTTAATCCAGATCGTGACTTTCTTAGGACCAATGCAGTTGTGCTGCGAGCATCAGATTTCAACAACATTTTTGTGTCCAGACTAGCAAATAGAGGTTTTACATTTTCACTGGATTTATCATGTTTTGTGTTGAACAGACAGCTATTTAAGCTGGAATTTATGTAATTTTTATATATGGAGATAAAGCTTGATGAAAAGGATTTAGCAATACTGGCTTTGCTGCAGAAAAACTGCAGAATGACAGCTAAAGAAATTGCCCGTGAAGTAGACTCGCCTATAACCACTGTTTTCGCAAAAATAAAAAGGATGGAACAACAGGAAATAATAAAGGAGTATAAAGCCGTCTTAGACCATAAAAAATTAGATTTCGGCGTAACAGCGTTTATTTTGGCATCTTTCTCCTATAGAACGGGCAGAGAGGAAGAAACTCCCCTTTCTCAGAGAACCATAGCGAATCAAATAGCAAGGTTTCCAGAAGTTCAAGAGGTCCACATAATTTCTGGAGACTGGGATATCCTGATAAAAGTTAAAGAGAAAGACGTGGACGCTGTTGGAAAGTTCGTTGTAGACAAGCTGAGAACTGTCAAAGGTATAGAAAAGACCTTGACATGCATGGTTTTCGACACATTGAAGGAAACTAACGCCATACCAATAGCGTATAAGACCTTCAGAAAATAGTATGGGTTGGATGCAAAAGCGTCTTACACGTTTTCCCTTGACCCATTTTTTACCAATATAAGGTGTGGCAGGTCTAGAGTCGTTTAACTGGCTGCGCTGAAATTGAGTGCACATGGCTTCAACGTTTATAAAGGGTTACTATTACAACAACGTATAGAAAGCCCATCAAAGCTGAGGTTTACTGATGGAATATGACGTAATAGTTGTAGGTGCAGGAACAGCCGGCTGCTTGGCTGCAAAAACTGCAGCTGAAGCCGGCTTGAAAGTTTGTTTGATTGAACGGAAAAGCTGGAAAATGATTGGAGAGAAAATCTGCGGAGACGCATTAGGTGAGCACCATTTAAAGGCTTTAGGCTTGCAACCACCTCAACACGGCGAAATTGAACGAAGAATTGAAGGTGTCAAAATTTATTCACCTGACCTGGAAACTGTTTTTAAAGTTAAGCATGAGGACTTTTCAGGCTATTTACTGAACAGACGCCTTTTTGGACAGTGGCTTCTGAAAATGGCTTTGGATGAAGGAGCAGATCTTTATGATTCAACCCAATTTTTGGACCCTATTATCGAGGAGGGCTACGTTGCCGGAGTTTACGCTAAAAAAATGAAAACTGGCGGAAAAGTTCGCTTCGAGGGAAAAACCGTTGTGGATGCTAGTGGCTTTCTAGGTGTTGTTCGACGGAAACTTCCAAGCGAATTCGGCATAGACAATGAGGTTTCCTGTGATGATGTTGAAGCCTGTTATAGAGAGATACGACGGCTTAAACAGGAATCTGGAAGCAAAGATTACTGCGAAATATATTTGAACCAAAAGGTAACTCCAGGGGGTTACATGTGGATATTCTATAAAGGCAGCTCTAAGGTTAACGCTGGGTTAGGAGTTTGCATGCGGGGCAAATTTCCAAACCCTAAAATACAGTTTTATAGGCATGTCTTAACAATGCCGCTTTTTGAAGGTTCCCTATTGCTGGATGGGGGAGCATGGTATGACCCCACGCGGAGACCATTAGACAACATGGTTGGAAACGGCGTGATAATCACTGGGGACGCTGCTTGCCTTGTAAATCCCATTCACGGCGGCGGCATAGGACCTTCAATGTTAAGCGGTTATTTAGCTGGGAAAACAATAGTGAAGGCTTTAGAGAAAGGCTTTGCCGACCAAAAATCCTTATGGCCTTACAATGTCGAATATATGGATGGTTACGGGACGAAGCAGGCGGGACTTGATGTTTTTAGACTGCTGCTTTTAACATGTGATGATAAAGATCTAAACTATGGCATGAAATGTCAGCTCTTAACCGAGGAAGATGTTTTGAAGGCAGGGTTAGGCGAGGATTTCAGCCTCAACATAACAGAGGCTGCGAAACGTGTTTTCAAAGGATTAAAGCGAATCCGGTTCCTAAACAGGCTGAGGATAACGGTTAATTTGATGAAGAGAGTTAAAGCCCATTATAGAAGTTATCCTAAAACTCCGGAAGACTTTGAAAGCTGGCGACTTAAAACAGAGGCAATTTTTAAAGAGGCGAAAGAAAGGCTTTTAGAGTAGGGGCAACATGCAGGTTGCGGTTCTAGCTTCAGGCGGAAAAGATTCTACGCTAGCGCTTTACAAGGTTCTCAGCAGAGGCTGCGAAGTGAAGTGTTTGGTAAGCATGATTCCTTTGAGAAAGGACAGTTGGATGTTTCATTATCCTAACATGCACATAATGGACTTGTTCGCTGAGGCTGCAGGTTTTCCCCTACTGAAAGGCGAAACTTCAGGAGTAAAAGAGGTTGAGGTTGAGGACTTAAAACGTTTAATCAGGAAGCTTGAAGTTGAAGGCTTAGTATGCGGTGCAATAGCTTCAACTTACCAAAAAAGAAGAATAGAACAGATTTGTAAAGAGCTAGGCATAAAGTGTATTGCGCCTCTTTGGCAAATAAGCCCATATGACGTTCTAAGAGAAATTTTAGACCTGAAATTTGAAGCAGTAATAACCAGTGTCTGTGCATATGGCTTTTCAAAAGAATGGCTTGGAAAAAGGATAGATGCAGAAACTGTTAACGATTTAATCATGTTGAATAGACGATTCGGCGTTTCCCTTGTAGGTGAAGGAGGAGAATATGAAACCCTAGTTGTGGATGCTCCATTTTTCAAGAAAAAACTGAAAATCGTTGAGGCGGAGAGCTTTTGGGAAAATCAAAGCGGCTACTTTCTTGTGAAAAAGGCTGAGCTTCAAGAAAAGCCGAAACAGTTGCTTTAACCTTTGGAAAAGTTTATTTTGCCGTTGAGGAATCATTGAAGGCTAAGGCGGATGACAATCCGCTGGGATGTAACCATCATGGTTGAACCGTAAACTAGAAGTGGAGGTGTGAAAATGGCATATAAATACATAGCGGACGCATGGAAAAAACCAGAGGAGTCATTTGTAGATGATTTAATGCTGCAGAGACTCATAGAATGGCGAAAACAACCAGCAGTTAAACGTGTGGAGAAACCCACACGGCTTGACAGAGCTAGAAAACTTGGTTATAAGGCGAAGCAAGGTTTCATAATAGTTCGAGTTCGCGTCAGAAGGGGAGGACTGGGGAAACAACGTCCGAAGGCTGGAAGAAGACCTAAAAGAATGGGTGTTAAAAAGTATAAGCCGGCTAAAAGTTTGAAACTTATCGCTGAAGAAAAATCTGCAAGAAAGTTTCCAAACCTTGAGGTTTTAAACTCTTATTGGGTTGGAGAAGACGGAAGGTTCAAATGGTTTGAAGTTATAATGGTGGATCCAAACCATCCAGCGATAAAATCAGACAAGGACGTCAACTGGATATGCCAAAAACAACATAAAGGACGCGTCTTCAGAGGATTAACAAGTGCAGGTAAAAAAGTCAGGGGGCTACGCAGTAAAGGACGTGGAGCTGAAAAGGCTAGACCCAGCAAGAAGCAGCAGTGAAGGAGTTGCGTTCTATGGCTGCCGTAAAACCTTTAGTTTTCAAGAAAGGCGGTGAAAAACGTGTTGGAAAAGGCTTCAGCTTAGACGAGTTAAAAAAGGCAAAACTAAACGTGAAACAGGCTTTGAAGCTTGGAATTCCAGTTGATTGTAGGAGAAGAACAGCCCATCTGGAGAATGTGGAAGCCCTTGTCAAGTTTTTGGAAGAAATAAGGGCCTCGAAGCCTAAAAGAAAGAAAGCAAAACCTAAAAGAGGTAAGAACCAGAATAACATGTGATGAGCTGTTTGTCTTCTAAAGTCCCGGTAGCCTACATTAACATAAGAGTATTCGCCCACGCAACCGAAGACGAAGATAAAGTTCTAGCCGCTGTCAGAAACACGCTTCCCCCTCAAGTTTCTGAAAACCTCATGTTTAAGAAGTCAAACCTTATTGGGCATCATGGAAACCCGATAAAACTTTTCGAAGCCAAAGTCAAGGAAAAAGACCATGTTAAAGCCTTCCTTGAAAAGCTTGGCTCCAAAATGACAAGTCTCGATAAAGAAATTTTAAACAGCGAAATTGAGAAACATGTTGAAAGAAGCTGCCTATACTTAAGGTTGGACAAACAGTCAGCATATCTGAACGAAATTAGGCTTTGCACATCAGACCCTATACATTTACGAATTCACTTTAGGAGAGCTGATTCGAAGGGGATAGCTGAGTTCTGTCGAAAAATTGGGATAATTCAATGAGGAGAATTTTCGCAGATTTACATTTGCAGCCGAATCTAAGCAGTGTGGAACAGACAAAACGCGTGATAATGAAGGCTTCTGAACTGGGCTATCGTTTAGTAGCTATACCTATCCCGCTGGTTTCCACCGAAAACTGGATTCAGCGGTTGATGGGAATGTGTCAAGAAGCTAAAATTGATTTTGCATCACGTTTAGACTTGAAACCCAAAACGCCTAAAGAACTGCTGAACAAGTTAAGAATCTTTAGGAGAAAAATCGAGGTTGTCGCTGTGATTTGCGAGTCGAAGGCTGTTGCGCGTCAGGCAGCAAAAGACCATAGAGTGGACATCCTAAGCTTTCCAGAGGCAGACCTGCACAAACGGTTTTTCGACAAAGCTGAAGCTGAGCTTGCCTCAAAAAGTTCAGCGTCCCTTGAATTTGACGTTAAACCTTTAATCATGCTTAAAGGTCCATCAAGAATTAGGTTTATGTCTACCTTGAGAAGGGAGGCGGCAATGGCTAAAAAACATCACGTTCCGATTGTAATATCAAGCGGAGCTACGAACGAGTGGTTAATGCGGAAGCCTTTAGAAATGGCGGCATTAGCCTGTCTTTTCGATATTGAAAAGACATGTGCTGTTGACGCAGTTTCAAAAAACCCATTTGCTATTGTTAAAAGAAACAGAGAAAAGCTTAGTCCAAGCTTTATCGCGCCTGGAATCCGATTAATCCGAAAAGGAAAAAACTGCCATGAGGGTTAGACGCCGCTACCTTGCGTTGAAAATTGATTCAAACGAAAAAATATTCTTAAAAGATTTTATTGAAGCCGTTTGGAGCGCCCTTTCAAGGCTTTATGGAGAGTACGGCGCCAGCAAGGCAGGTTTAACGCCAATAGACTATGATGCTGAGAGGGGATTCGCCATAATCCGTGTTTTTCACGCAGAAGTTGAAAAAGTTCGAGCGGCAGTCGCGTCAATAACAGAGATAACCAACAAGCCTGTGGCTGTACATGTCATAAATGTTTCCGGAACCGTCAAGGCCCTTCGCAGAAAATTAAACGCCGGCTTCAGCGGAAGCTAAATCGCGCATTTGTTAAGCAGCCTCATGATTGTAACAAATTGCATATATAACCTGAGTGCCGCAAAAATAAACTTTTTTCACTTGCCGTACACAACGGTTAAGCGTAAGCCTAAATGGTCTTACCGCGAAGCTAATTCCAAATTAACGTTTCTCAAACGCCATAACACATTAATCTTGGTGAATGACGTAATATGTTTGGGGAATGATGACGCCGTCCCAGTCTGAATAATGCATATGAAGAACCTATAACCGGCGGACCCCCTTCAGAGACGGAGTTTTGAATATCTCGCTTTCTTTCTCTTAAGCCCAAACGTTAAAGCCAAAATCATGCCTGTGATAAACCCACCTATGTGCGCCCAATAAGCAACTCCACTGTAAATGTTGAAAAATCCGTAAAACCATTGCATTAGAAACCAAAATCCCAGAAATATTAAAGCAGGAATGGGCAGTACAAAGTAGAAAACCCAAGCTAGAAGCCTTGCTTTTGGATAAAGCACAAAATAGGCGCCTAAAACCCCGCTGACTGCCCCAGAAGCACCTACAACACCAGCGTTAAAACCTTGAGGAGCCAAACCGATACACATGCTTATTATATGGAAAAAGGCTGCAATCAACCCGCATATAATGTAAAAGGCAAAGTAGCCTCCATGGCTGAAAACATCTTCAACATTGTCTCCGAAAATGTACAGGAAAAGCATGTTTCCAATTAGGTGAAGCCAGTTGGCATGCATGAACATGGATGTTATCAACGTGTAGAGTCTTTGCCCACGCATAATCTGTTGAGGGATCATGATGAACTTGGCTTCAATTTGTTCAGCTATTTTAGCTGGGAAGAAAATTTCCTCCACAGATAACCAATAGATCAGGAATATAATGATATTTGCAATTAGAAGCATGCGGTTTACATGTGGAGCCGTCAACGGACGGTTTAAGTCCTTTAGCGGAAGCAAGCTGCAACCTCGAGAAACTGCATCTGTATGCAGAATTACTTAAGTTTACCGTCAATGAAAGTTTCTGCGCTTTAAGTTTCTATTTAGTCAGGCATTCAATCATCTTGTTACAAGTGAAACATTCGTCAGGGATTGCCATGTCTCTAGGACGGTTTTTTAGGAAACCTAGAAAATGCTCACATCGTGTTACGCCTTCTCCGCCTTCCGTCTCGTTCTTCACTTCGGTATGTAGTTCTTCACCTTCTTCATCTTCCATGGGTTCAGTGTCTCCAACCTTTGCTAGGCAGCGGGGACACGCATAATAAGTTTTAGAATAACCGTTAGAAGAAACCGTCGCCAAAACAGGCTTTTCAAAAACTTCTCTGCATTCAATACAGGTTGAAACACCACTGCTTGCCTCCGGAAAACATTGTTCCTCGCCATCTTTTGCTGAAGTTGGATTTTTTTGCATGTTAAGCACTGGCGCCTTACTTAAATATTAATATTTAATAAACTTTTCCACGTAAAAGTTCAACACAAAAACACATATCAAGCATTTACAAAAATGGCCTCCACAAATTGCGCTGCAAATACACACTTAGCCCCACTTAACATATAAGAGACGTTTCCTTTCAAAATTTCATTTACACAAAGTGGAAGATATCGCGGAATGTTGTTCCACAGCTTTGCAAAAGAACATTAGCATCAAACTTCCATTAAGCTGACCGTCCATAAACTGAAACGCTAAATTATACAAATAGCCAATAAAAGTGTTCACTTTAACTTATCTCTCTCCACAGGTGTGAACGGACATTTCATCGTTGGCTTTTTATACCTATTCAGCTGAACCATGCGCCTGTGGGTGAGAATGGCGCGTAAACAAACCCTTGATGGGTTAAGGCAGGACGAAGAACATTGCATGAACCCTTGGAATGGAAAGTGCGGTAACACTGACATTCTGCTTTATATATGCCACGGAGGCGAGAAGCTTCCAATATGTCTGAAGTGCTGGGTTGAAATCTGTGACAGCGAATTGGAGTGGGAAGAGACCGGACGGGTGAAACATGTTTAGAGAGAATGCTAAAATTTATGGGGCTGGCGTTTGCTGGAAAAGGGGAAAGTGGATTTTCAGTTTATACCGCAGTATTGGCGATGAACGTGCCACGTTAAAGATTAGAACCGTTGAGGTTCAGACGAATAAATATGCGGTAAATACGCCATATACATTTACCAGGCAGAGGGGGAAGACTCCTCCAAACCCTAAAAATGAATTAATAGATTACGTGATAACCTCAGAATAGTTAGCCATTTGTTAACATCTTCGTCAAACGCATTTAAACGTGTAAAATGGGTAATCAGCACCTAGAAAACTGTTTCAGATTCATTTAAGCACAACGCAGGTTCAGCGCCAAACTGGCTGACGGTATGTTTTTGGATGTTGACGCTGACGCACCCTATTTTGCCCTTTACAAGTGTATTTGCCAGAATCTCTCAAGCCTTAACGCTGTAAGTTTCGCAGATTCCTGCATCTTCTTTAGCAAGTGCTTGTTCATTGAACCAGCTTCCCCTTTTCTTGAAAGTAGTTAAATATTTCAGAATTGTTTCTAGGGTCTACGCCTTTAAAGAAGGCTGAAGAGGGATAGCCTTTCTCAATTTTTATGGTATAGTTTTGAATCTTCAGAGTGTCTATCACAATTCCTGAATAGCTCAAAGATGAAAATGATGTCCAAAATGAACCAGCATAAATCTCTCTGCCATTTATCTTTATCACAAATGGAATGCCTGTCACAGGCACCTTTAATGCTTTAATTTTCTCAACCCCTCCAACGGTAAGTCTGATTTCATGAGAAGTTCTATTATACGAAACAATGTCCTCGTCTGATATCACAAGTTCATTGCTCCATGCAAGATAGATTCCGAAACCTCTCCGCGGCTGTTGAGTGAAAAAGAACCATGCGACGGCGGCGATTCCAGCAAGCAACAAGAGGATAACCGCTAGAATCAGTTTCTTACCAAATCTCATATTCTCATCCAGAGATGCAACGTTTATGGATTTTTAAGCATTTCTTCAATTTTCAACCTTAAGCTTGTTGCAGCTTTTAAGCAGCCATACTTCGGTTAAGCTTATGGTTTCTATGGTCAATTCCATTATGAATCTCTTATCTACTCATTGCTCTGCTTTGCGCAACAGTTCATCAGCGCTATTTAAAGCTGTTCTATAGGCTAAGTAGGTTGTGGCAGCTGTAATAACTGCGCTTAAAAGTAACGCCAAGTAAGGATAATAGCCAGGTAGGAAGGATGAAGTTATAAGCATGGATTTTAAAACACGTTGAATGCCATAAGGAATCAATGGAGCGATTATGGCTAGTCCAATTACAGCGCAAACAGCCACATTGATTAAACTCCAGAGCGGTTTTATCATTCTAGGTCTAGGCAGCATTTCACGGAAATCTGCTCCTTTTATCCCGAAGATGAGTGAAACCATGCTTAAGGAAGCAGCGAGGAATATTGCCTCCAAAAAGCCTATGACCGCCGCCCTTATAGATGGATATGTTAAGAAGCAGGCAACAATTGAACAAACAAAAGTTACAAGTAAACTAAAAAGAACAATGAACGAATACTTTGCCTTTACAAAACTTCTTGCAGAAATGGGAGACGAGTATACAAGCCAAACGCTAGCCCCCTCTGAGCCAACCATTAAGCTTCCAAGGAGAACAGCCATTAAGGTTCCAGGCAGTAAAGTTAGATAGATGAATAGGAAAGAAGAAAATGTTGCAGGTAACCCCGTCATTCCCCTCATCGTTGAAAGAAGCGGCATAATAATGAAAATTATTGGAAATATGAATACGTACATAAGCTCGTGTCGTCTAGTAAACGCCTTCAAGTCTTTCCTTAAAACCGCTGTTTCAAGAGGAGAAAAACCCAGCCTTCCAAGCACACCAGTTTTAGGAGCATAGAATCCGCGAGAAATTTTAATCGAAGGCGCTTCGTACAAGCCGAACCTAACGTTCAAATGAACAGCAGCTAAAAAAAGGAGACAAATAAACCCTACAGAAGCCAGCAAAAATAACACTGTTTCCAGCCACAAGCCAGCAGCAAAAGCTGAAAGCGTCATGCCAGGCCAAAGGTAGGGAATGAACCAAAGCATCCTCTGTCCGCCAGCAACCGACTCGATCAGAACCTGAGGCGGCACATTGTAGTAAAGGGAGAAATAGATTAAATAAAAGACTATGAAAAAAATGATTGAACCAATAAGCCTAACCCAAACCGCAGCCCTCCCAGCAGCCTTTGTAACAACCCCAGAAATTCTAACCTGCAAAACCTTAAACAATTCAGTGGTTATGCTGGCTGAAAACAGATTCGCCATCAATGCAAGCACTGTGAAAACCGCTAGGGGAACTAGCCCCAAAAACGCGGAAACAATAATCATACTTGAACAGATGAAAACTGTGATTATGAGAGGCGTGCCTACAATGTTAGCCAGTATGGAGGCAAGCGTGTGCTCTTGCCACGTTATTGGAAACCAATAGAGAGGCTGAATTGACACTTTGGCGCCGATGCGTTGAAATTGACTCATCCCAGTGAAAACAAGACTGTAAAGAAGCGCAATCGTTGGAAGAGTTATGAAAAGATTGGTAGCGCCGTCCAGAAGAAGCTGCTTGAACGCTGAGTCAGTTATTCCATCAAAGAAGTCTCCAATAAACCATCCAACTGATAAGCCGACAAGGCATGCGCCCATGTATAAGGCATATGTAACACATTTGTTTTCTCGAAATCTCCTAAATCTTGCTCCCCGAACCATTCGAGAAGCCTTAATGTCTACGCTAACCAGCCTAAAAACGTTCTTCCAGTTCACTTCATCAACGCCTCAACAACAGGTTTAACATCACCTGTTCCGATGAGCTTAAGAAATATATCCTCCAAACCTGAATCAGGCATCCTCGCCTTCTGCCTCAACTCTTTAATCGTGCCCAACGCCAACAACCTGCCCTCATACATTATCCCTATCCTGTCACACATGGCCTGAGCAAAATCCAAAATATGCGTGGACATAATTGTGGTTACCCCCTGCAAAGCCAACTCACGCAGCAAATCCTTAACAATTCTCGCCGACTTCGGATCCAAACCGCTTAAAGGCTCATCTAAAAGCAGAAGCTCAGGCTTATGCATTAAAGCGGAAATAATAACAACCTTCTGCTTCATCCCCTCAGAATAGGAACTTATTAAATCGCCTTCTCTTCCTTCCAAGCCCAAAGCCTTAACAAACTCTTCAATTCGCTTTTTCTTTTCATCCACAGGCATTCCATAAATGTCCCCAGTGAAATCAAGAAACTCTAGACCTGTAAGAAACTCGTAAATGCGTGGAGATTCGGGCACATACCCTATTTTCCTTTTAACAGCAACCGGGTCATCTTGAACGTTAAAACCTAAAACGTTTACAGAACCAGAATCAGGCTTAACCAATCCCAAAATCATCTTAAGCGTTGTCGACTTTCCAGAGCCATTTGGACCCAGAAGCCCAAAAATTTCACCCCTTTTCACCTCCAAGTCAAGATAATCCACAGCCGTCACATCGCCATATCGCTTAGAAACGCTGGATAACTTAACAGCAAACGAAATAGCCAATGACGTATCATCCCAATTTAAACAAAATAATCTATTTCTATTTAAATAAAACTTCAGCGGGAAAGCGATGAGAATTAAACAGAGATATAGGACATCTAACCTAAGTTTGCTTCACTAGCTTATGGGTTTGTTTAATCATTGTTGGTTAAATATCGTTAAATATTATTAAGTTGTAGCTTCTGAAGACGAAGGACACTAGGAACAAAAAGGCTGAAAACAGAAACATTGCATGCGCTTGAACTTTATTGACATAATGAACTAAAGGTGTTTTTGAAGGATTATTGTGTTTGTTTATTCAGAGTAGTTGTCCTATGATTTGCCCAAGGTTTGCCGAGCAAAGTTTATTTACGGGTGCTGAGTACGCCATTAATTTCATAATAATTTCCGGACGGCGAACGGCTCCCTTAAACGTAAGCAGGGTGCACCACTGTTGTATAGCCAAGCAATTATAGCTATGGTTGTCTTTGTTGCGTCAATTTTTCTAACGTTTAAACAGCCAAGTATAAAGTTTCCTTTAACCTCGAGGATTCTACGTGTTGATTACGGGGTAGC
>JAWBOH010000011.1:0-57356 GCA_038826715.1 Bathyarchaeia archaeon
GGTTTTTGGCTGAAGAGGCTATGCTTATTTTATTCTTGTGGCGCTTGGACCACTTCTGCTTCTGCGAATCTTCGGCTTATCCTTGTTATCTTTATTTTAACATGGTCTCCGGGTTTGGTGTTAGGTATGAAGGTTACTAAGCCTTGTATTCGAGCTATGCCTTCTCCTCTTTTGCTTGTTTCTGTAATGTCTACTTCGTATTCCTTTCCCATTTCAACTGGTTTCGGTGGGAAACGTCTCGGTGAGCCTCTTCCGAAGTTTCTTCTGCCGCCAAACTTTCTTCTTCCTTCCATACGTTTTCACCTCTCAAACGTGGATAATTAAATGTTCCGCGTTTTCACTGAACTGTTAGTTTTCCATATTTTCCAATGTTGAGTTGAAGTTCTCCCCTGAAGCTTGAAACGTAACCGTTTTCCACTTTAACAGTGTCGTTTACTTTTACTTGGCCTATTTGGTCGTTCCATAAGGTTAGTTTTATGCTGCCTGTTTCATCTGCTATTATGGCTGTTGCCACCTTATGCGTTGTGTCGGTGAACCTTGAAAGAACCTCCCTGGTTTCTGATTTTTCCTTTACTTTGGCTTCAACGTTCACCCGTTTCATGCCGTTTCTTAATTCTTTAATTTTCATTCATTTTTCACCATTTCACTGTATTTTTTCGGCAACGGCGAATTTTCCGCCGACTGAAAGAACGCGTACTTTGACGCGTTCACCTATTTTGCTGTTTGGAACAAAAATCAGGTAGCCCTGTATTCTGGCTATGCCGTCGCCCCTGCTTCCAATATCGTCTATAACAACTTCAAGTTCCTGGTTTTCTTTAACAGGTAATGTTTGGAAAACCGGTCTGCCGGGGTTGAAGCGTCGGCTACTTCCAAACCTTCTTGGTTTTCTCTGGATGTTTTTTGTTTTTTCTGGAAGCCTTCTTGGCATACTGTTTTTTCGTCCTTAATGCGGAACCAGCCTTCAACCCAAAAACTTAAGCGCCTTATGGGCACCAAGTTTCGGCTAAGGCCAGTTACTTCACAAACCACGTTCATGCATATAAATCTTGCTAAGTGAACAGTATATATGGATGCTTGTTATTTGCTATGATGCTGTAAAGCTTTGAGGCTTAAGGTTGCCTGGGCAAGTGCAGCAGAAACCAATAATTCAGCTTGTAGACGTTTGTAAAGAGTACAGTGTTGGAAACGTTTCAACTTCAGCTTTGAAAAATGTGAATTTTCAGGTGTTTAACGGACAGCTTATAGCCATTATGGGGCCTTCAGGCTCTGGGAAAACAACGCTTCTCAACATGATAGGGCTTTTAGACAGGCCTTCAAGGGGCAAAATATTCTTCGAGGGAATCGACGTTTCAAGGCTTGATGACAAAACCTTAGCAAGTTTAAGGAATACAAAGTTGGGCTTCGTGTTTCAAACGTTTAACCTGGTTAACAGGCTTACTGTTTTTGAAAATTTGGAGTTGCCTCTTATACCGCGGGGGGTTCCCCGCAGCGTTAGAGCTAAGATGGTTATGGAAGCTTTGGCCAATGTTGGCGGTGAGGAAAGCTGGCTTCGCAAGAAGCCTAACCAGCTTTCAGGAGGGCAGCAGCAGCGTGTAGCCATTGCAAGATCCATTGTGGGGAAGCCTGTTGTGTTGTTGGCTGATGAGCCGACGGGTAATTTGGACAGAGCTTCAGCTAAGGTTGTGGTTGAAACTTTTTTAAGCCTTAACAAGACGGGACACACTGTGGTTGTGGTGACGCATGATCCTGAAGTTGCAAACTGTATGGAAAAAATATATGTCATTAGAGATGGACAGATTATTGGAGTGTTCGCGCCTAATAAAGCAGAGGCGCTTATTAATAAGCCGTGAAATCAGTATTTAAAAAGGCGATGGCATGAAAAGCTTGGGTAAAGGCTTAATCCTGATGTTGGCTGTTATGCTTTTACTGCAGTCTGCGTATCTGCCTGTTCATAAAATTGCTTTTGGAAGTTCAAACATGGATTTCGTTATTGAGAATTTTAATGTGCGGTCTTCAGCTGGCACTTCAATTGTTTATCCTGGCAGTGGAAGGGTTAATTTGAAGTTTGAAGCATCATACCGAAACAGCACTTCAGCTAGAAACGTTTTCGGATGGCTTAAGCTGGATGTTGAAGGAATAGGTTTCAGCGTTGGAAGCGGAGCATGTTCTCCAGCCAGGCTTCTTAACGGAAGCATAGCTGAAGAAGTCAGTTTAGGCATGGTTGTAACTTTTGAATATCTGCTTGACATTTCAGCCACTGTGAAGCCAGACACGTACACATTGGAGCTTAACATAACCTATTTGAAAGGTGGAAGCTTCACGTTTGAAGTGTATCCGGTAAACTTAACAGTTAAGCCTTATCCGCCGGTCTCGTTTAGAGTGGTAAGCGCGTATTTTTCACCTGCAGCCTATCCAGGGTGTGTGGATACAAATCTTTACGCAGTTTTGGAGAATAATGGCAGCACTATAAATTCAGCGTACTTTAACGTCACGTTTCCAGAAGGCTTTAATGTTAGGAGTCCAAGGGCGGTTGTTGGCCGCGTTGAGAAGGGAGACCAGTTCACTTTAACTTTCACAGGAATCTCTATACCTTCAAATGTTCAGGGCGGGACATGGGTTGCAGCCGAGGTTTACTGCGATTGCAGTGCAAGAACAGATGATGGAGTGGCCTACAGCAACTCCACGTTTCTATATTTGCCTGTTATGGTTGAAACTCCTCCTCTGGAAGAGCCTGTTATGGTGGCTTCTGTAAACACGCTTTACAATGGGGCTTCTGCATGGCTGCTTCCATCCGCGAGAGACGTTGTGTTAAGGGTTTACCTTGTTAACAGGATGCCGGATGCTACGTTAAGCGCTATGATTGTGAACGCTGGGCTTCCGGAAAAATTTAAGGTTAGAGGAGTTTCAGGCACATATGTTAATGGAATGGCGCCCGGCGGCACATGTTTCGTCGATTTGACGGTTGACGTGGACTCTGACATAAATGTGACGAAAAGGTATGTTGGCCTTTTAAACATAACCTACCTGAGAATAGTGTCAGGCGCTTCCTTCCTTATGAATCAGACAGTCGCCTTTCCAATAAATGTTGTCAGCCCTCATGGTTTTATATCTGAGTTGGCTTTTGTTGAGGCTTATTGGGGTTACCCTGACCCTGCGCCTGTTTATTCCGGTTCGCGGTATGCACCTTTAACGGTGAGGCTTTCCAACATTGGAAGGTACAGTGTTTTAGGAGTGGTTGTGAAAGCTTCGTCGCCTCAGCTTGCACCCGTGAAGGATTCAGAGGCATGTGCTGCCACGCTTTCAGCTGGAGGTTCATGCACTGCGGTTCTCTACTTCGACGTGAACACGGATTCATCCGCGGTTTCTTTAAGTGTTTCTGTAAGTTACATTTTTGCAGAGTTTGGAGCAAACATCAGGGTTGTCAGGGATTTCGCAGCTTACCTGCCGGTGGAGGGTTATCCCGCTTCGGAAAGCATATTGTCATTAGTGAATGCTGGCTGGCAGGACGATTTATACGTTTTTCCAAAGACCAGTAACGCCACGTATCAGGTAACTTTGGCGAATAGGGCGCCATACTCGATAAGTGGGTTAAACCTTAAACTGAAGCTTCCCGCAGGATTCAGCTCCAAGGGAAAAAGTGAAGCGTCAGCATATGTTGAAGGGCCTGTTAGAAGCCTAGCTGCCTTCACAGCCTCATTCACCCTGTCGGTTGGCAATTTACCTTCAGGAAAATACAATGCGAATTTAACTGTTGACTGCATAATGCTTTCCGGAGGCCCTGGGGTTAGGCGGGTTCAAGAATTCAAGGTGAACATAAGCGTTAACGACGACGGCTCTGCGTTAGAGCTTGTTGATTCAAGATGGTATGAAGGCTCTGTGGGACCCAACACTTTCGGCGCCCACCTTATAACGATTGTGAGAAATGTTTATGTGGATGGTTTAAGAGGCGCTGTGCTTGAAATCGACCTGCCTGAAGGAATGTACGGTTCAACAGACAACTCAAGCCGTGTTAAAGCCACACCGTTGTCTATGCAGTTTTCCATGCCTCTTGAACCGCAGAGTCTTTCAGAAATCCTCAACGCGTTTTTAAATGTTCAGCAAGCAGGCCCAACTCAGGTTTATGGCAGAGGCGACATTCTAACATTCACGGTAAGCCTTAACCTTTTCAACGTTAAGTTGGGACGCTACACGCTTAACGCGCAGCTTTCATACATTGACTTTTGGGGCGGAAGCAGAACCCTTAAACTGTCAATTCCAGTTGCTGTACTGGGTAAGGCTGGATACATTGAAATAGCCTTGGATAAAAGCCTAAGCGTGAGAAGCCGCTACGCTAACACTTCTTTAACGCTTATAAACCATGGGACGTCACCCGTGTACGATGCGTATCTAGTGGTTTCGCCTGTTCAAGGCGCGCCTATACTGATTGCTTCTCCGATGGTAACCTACATTGAAAAGATAAGCCCTGGAGAAAAGTGTACAAGGCCTTTAATGTTGGCTTATAACCCGTTAGGTTTCTACCTGCAGACAGGAGCAGCTTCCTACGTAACATATGGACCTGTTCCCATAATGGTTTCAGTGGTTTACAGAGATGCAGCTGGATATTATAGAAGTTTCAACAATTCGTTAACGGTGATTGTTGAGCCTTTCATAGAACTCTCTTTAAGAAACATTAAAGCTACGGGAACAAGCTTGTCCTCAACGGTTACTGGAATACTTGTTAATTACGGGTCTTCAACAGCTTACCGTGTTGAGGTTGAGGTTAAAATAGGCGATGCTGTGCAATCCTCGCTTATTGGAGATGTTGAGCCAGGCGGCGAAGTTGCCTTCAGAGTTGACTTGATTGGATACGGCGAAACAGCTGTATTAACTGTGAAATACTATAACATCTTCAATGAGAGAGAGCTGAAAGAGTCCAGAGTTAATGTTGTACGACAGGAAGAAGCTGTTACTCCGCCTGCAAAGCCTGAAGAGTGGCCTTTCGAAAGATGGGTTATAGTAGCCGGCGTAATCGTATTCTTGGCAATAGCAACATTTATGATTTATAAAATGATGAAGAAGTCGAGGCTGCCGGTGAACCCTGAAGCTTAGCTTGAGGCTTCCACATGCTTGTGGATTTTTTTAGGCTATCTATGAAGGCTTTAAGCGAAAGGAGAGTGAGGGCTGCCCTTACAATTGTAGGTATAGCCATAGGTCCTTTAATTCTTGTAATGATGAGTTCTGTGGTTGGAAGCTATTCAAACTACATTGTTGAAAGGGTTACCTCGCTGGGACAGAATGCCATAGCAATTTTTCCAACAGAAAACTATCAGCTTGACCAGGAAGACATCAGCTACATAAGAGCTGTTTCTTCAGTTGCAAGGGCTGAACCGTTTTACAACACGCAGGGAATCCTTAAACGTGGCGGTGAAGAGCTTAAGCTTTCAGTTTTCGCGGTGGATTACAGTATGCTTTTCGAGGCTATTGGCAGTTTAGAAGTTGGTGAAGGTTCAATTCCATCTGAATCAAACATAATATACACGGTTATAGGCAGGAAAATCGCCTACAAAGACGGCGAGAAATATTTTCAACTTGAAAGTGTTTTAACCTTAACCGTGCCCAAGATTGAAAGCGGTAAAATAACAGGCAAGAAAACTGTAAACGTGGTTGTAAGCGCAATTCTTGAAGAGTACGGAGGCGCGTTGATTGTTGATCCTGACTCAACGGTTTTCATGTGTCTCGAAGCTGGCAGAAGGCTTCTGGGACTGAACAAATGGTCAGGAATCCTTGTCTTAGTGGATAATCCTGCAAATGTTAAGCCGACGGTTTCCATTCTGAGGCAACATTACGAGGAAAAGGTTCAGATAATTGCCTTCAGCTCCATAGCTGAAGCCATTTCAAGCGTGACTGGAGCTATAAACTTCATAAACTTTTCAACTTCGCTTTCAGCCTTCGCCGTAGCGGTTGCCGGGGTGGCGGCAACCATGATAACTTCAGTTATGGAGCGCACTAAAGAGATAGGGGTTTTGAAAGCTATTGGCTATACAAACTTTCAAATACTGTTGATGATACTTTTAGAGTCTATAACCATGAGTTTAGTTGGGGCAGCAGCTGGAATATCTGTAGGCGTTGTAGGCGCATACGTCCTCTCTTTCAGAGGGTTCACTATAAGCGGCATAGGTGAAGCTGGGCTTTCGCTGCAGCTTAGCCCTCTTATAACGCCCGCCCTCATAGCTCAAACTTTGGCCCTTACAATTCTCATCGGCTTGGTTGGAGGTCTTCTCCCGGCGTACAGAGCTTCAAAAATACCTCCAGTGGTTGCTTTAAGATACGAGTGACAGTGAAGCCGGAAAAGCTTGATGCTAGAGTTGAAGCAGGAAACCTTCAACAAGCACTGCGGCGAAGTAGGCTACGAAGGCTATGAGGATGCTGGTTGTCCATGAAACTTCAGCTGTTAAGCGTACAGCAATGGCGCATAAAGCCACAGTCCAAACCATTAGAACTGTTTGAGCTATGCTGTAAATTTGGTTTACAAGCCATGTTTCTTCCGAAATTTTTCGATAAGCATTTTCAACTTCTCCTTCAACGCCTCCCATCAGTTCAAAAGGATACTTAAGATTCGGCATGGTTGAAAATGCCGCTGCCCCTATTACAGCTTGTAAAAACATGGTTATTAGGGCAAACCCAGCTGTAACCAGTGTGACTCGCCAAACAGTTCTGGCCTTAAAAACTCTTGAAAGTACATGTATTAGTCCGCCCAGTAAAACCCACCTTAACAAGAACTGCATAAAGGAGTAGGCAGCATAGCTTGCCATGTAAGCCGTGAGGTTTTCAATGTAAGGTTTGAAAACTCCTCCGAAAAACAAGCCGTCCACAAGTATTGTTATGTTTGATTTTTGGCTCCATGTTAGCTCTAACATTAAGCCTGTAACGTTTGTCCAGTTAATGTTTCCAGCCCAGTCTTGACTGGCAAGGTGGATTGTCAAATTGTTCCAGACGTTTACCGCTGAATGGATGAATTCTCTGCTTATGTCCAGGCAGGCGGAACTGTTTAAGGAATAAAGGTATAATGAAACGTTTTCAGGCGGGATATTTGGGCTTATCCGTTTCACTCGGAAGTATAGGTTTGTGTAGCCGTCTTGAGCTGAACAGTTCACTGGTCCAATGTTTTGAAGTTTGAAGGCTATCCTGTCGCTTTGCACTGTTCGGAACTCTATGCTTTTGTTTCCATAGTAGTTTCCAGCTATGTAATCTGTTGAATTTTCGATGCATTGTGCTCCATATAGGGGTATCCATAAAAATTTGTTTTCAGTCCATAAGTCCTTCTGGCCGTGTGAGGGGGAGGGTAAAGTAGCTTCAACAAGGGTTTTTCCAGCTAACATGTACATTGAGCCTGTGTTTGCCGTTGCGAAAAGAATCATTATCAGTATTGGCCCATAATACTTTGGGTTTTGAACCACTTGTTTAAACGTTTTAAAAGGTGCGTATATGATCTTAAATATTCCATAGGCAAACAATGGTTATGCTCCATGCATATTTTGCGTTAACTGTTTATTAAATGGTTTGCTACATTCCAGCTTTTAACCTTCTATATGTGTTGTAGTCCACATATTCAAGGAACATGTTTTCAGCTTGATATCTAACAGTCATTTTTTGACGTTGCCTTTTTTCAGTTATTTGGTTTGTTGTTATGAAAGAGTAGGCGTCGCTTCCTGCTCCTGAACCGTAGCTGACCAGCAATACTCTTTCATTAGGCCCTGCAACGTCAAGTACTGCTGCTAAACCTATGGGTGAAGACCCTGAATAAGTATTGCCGAACTTTGCAACTTGCAGTGAAGGCAAGTACTGCTCTTCTTTAAAGCCTAGTTCTTTAGCCATTCTAACTGGGAACTGCACGTTAGGCTGATGAGCCACAAAATAATTGACGTCGCTTGGCTGTAAGTTCAGCCTTTCCATAAGTTTCTTCGCAGCTTTCTTTACATGTTTGAAATAGGCAGGGTCTCCTGTGAACCGTCCGCCGTGCATAGGGTAGGGTTCACCGTCTCTCCTCCAAAAGTCAGGCGTGTCAGAAGTGCATGAATACCATCCTTCAACTTCAGCTATTACGTCTTTTTTGCCGAAGATGTAGGCGCATCCGCCGAAACCCACGTAAAGGTCAAGTTCCCCGCCTGGAAAGTCTCTCGGCGCAGCTTGTGAATTATCAGCGCCTATAACCATTACGTATGGAAAACCCGTTTTTGGATAACATACAAGGGAAACAGCGTCTTTGAACATGCTTGTAGCTGCTTTGCAGGCAAACTCGGTGTCTACAGCGTCAACGCCTTGCACGTCTTCATCTTCCTCGCCCAGCTTCAAAACTTGAGCTACTTTTGAGGCTATTGGTTTAACAGCGTAGGGGTTTGATTCAGAACCTACGTAAACTTTGCCGACGAGTGAGCTGTCCACGGCTGAATGGATTAGTGCAAGCTTTCCCGCTTCAACAGCTGCGGTTACTGCATCCTCATCTATGAATGGAACTGAACGTTCAACGCTGCCTTCCTTTATTCTGAACCTTGAAGTGTAAACGCCGTAGCCAACTATCCCAGGATACTCATATTCTCTATTGGGTTTCGCCGCGTAATATTCCTGGTACGGGTAATACTCGTCGTTAAACGTGAAAGCCAGCGAAATCGTCGGAATTATCTCGCTTTTTTCAACAGAATAGCGTCTTCTAAACCTTGGAGCAACCTCTCTGCCTTCAAGGGTTGAAAAATCCACGTCTTCACCGTCTTTTATTATCTTATCTGTGAGTCTTCCAGGAACTCTTATTTTTCCATTGTGGAATGAAACTATGCCGTAAATGTAGCTGCCCAGTTTTGTAAACTTATTCGTAGGTTCGTTTACAAAAGTGCAGATTTCAAGCTTACCCTTCTCGTAGAAGAGGTCTATATCTGCCATTTTACCGAAGCTTTTTCTACCGCAGTTTCCGCAGTAATCCTTTAACTCGAAATATTCTTTGCCGCAGATTTGGCAGCGTCTTCCCCTAAGCCTATCGCCAAGATAGGAAACTCTTCTTTCTATTGGTTCGCTGCTCATCTAGAGGCCTCCCTCAAAATGTGAACGTATCCTTTAGTGCCGAAACCTTGAAGTTCAAGCACACATCCATACCTTAACTCTTCGTCCCCTTTTACTTGGCGTTCACCAGCTTCTCCGCGAAGCTGCTTAAAAACTTCATAGATTTGAGCGCCGCCAGTTGCGCCTAAAGGGTTTCCATCAGCTTTTAACCCGCCGTTCATGTTTACAAAAAGTTTCTTGCCGTTTACACTGTAATAGCCTTTGTAGTCTCGGCAGCTTTCATAAACTGTTTTCCAAGATTTTCCCAGTTCGCAGAAACCTAAATCTTCCAGGGAAACCATTTCCATAACTGTGGATTGATCGTAAACCTCTAGAAGCTGTATGTCCCATAGGCTTATGCCAGCTGTTTTTAAAGCTTTTTCCATGGCTAAACGGCTTGCGAGAAAGCCTGTTAGGTTTTCCCTCGCAGGATAGGTTAGGTAGTCTGTTGCTGACGCCGAGGCAAGGACATGGACAGGCTTGTCCGTCAGCTTTTTTGCGTTTTCCTCGTTAGCTAAAATTACTGCTGTTGCACCGTCAGATATGGGAGCAAAATCGTAAACTCCTAATGGCCGCCTTGCGTTTCGTCTAGCCTCCAAAACCTGCTCCACATCTATGTGTTTCTGAAACTGGGCGTACTCGTTTTTTAAAGCGTTTAAATGGTTCTTAACAGAAATCTGTGCCAAGGCAATGTTAAACTTTTCAAGGTCTTCGCCTTTTATACCGTAACGTTTAATGTAAGCTCTCAGCATAAGTTCATGGTTGGCTTCCGGCGTGCATCCGGCATAATAGCTCCAGGGATCCTCCAAAAGCATCAGGTCGTCGCGAATTTTGTCCCACCTGTCAGTCATTTTTTCTATTCCGCCTACAAGCACTAAACTGTATTTTCCAGCCTGAATGGCGTTGCACGCGTTTGAAAACGCGGAGCTGAAGGAGCGCGCCACATCCATGGGGACATGCAGCTCGGTTAATTCAGAAAGGAATCCCTCTTCAAGTCCAAGCTTATTTGTTATTGGCAGAAAGTAGTCTGAAAGGTAGCAAGCTTCTAAATCCTTACGTTCCAATTCGGCTTCTTCTGAAGCTTTAAGCCAAGCCTCTTCTATCAGCTTTTCAGGCTGCTTCTCGTAATGTTCTCCAAATCTTGTTCTTCCAGCAGCAACTATTACTGGACGGCTTCCCATTGCTGTATGCACCTTTCAGCATATTCCCATCGCGAAGACTTTTAAGCGTTTGCCATTTCAACGTCTAACCTGAAAGGAATGAATAAAATTTGCGTTACACTTTGAGCTGCGCTCCGCTTCTGTTCATAAATTTGAAACTTAAGCTTCTCCCTGTTGAATTCTTAAAACTCCCGCGCCCTTATGCCGTCCAAACTTTAAGGATGAAAGAGCCTGGTTTGCGTCTTCAAATCTGAACTCAGTTATTTCAGGTTTTACGGGTATTTCAGCTGCTAATGGTAGAAACTCCTGCACATCCGCCCTCGTTATGTTGGCGACGCTTTTAATCTCCTTTTCATGCCACAAATGCTCAGTGTAGTCCAAATCAGGTATTGCTGTTTCTTTTCGAATTACATTTATGACAAGTCTCCCGCCCTTTTCCAAGCTTTTAACTGCTTCTTTTACAACTGTTCCAGCTGGGGTTGTGTCAATCGCCCGGTTAAGCTTCTTTGGAGGAGTTTCACCTGTTATCCCAACCCAGTCTGCGCCGAATTTTTTCGCCAGCACGCTTGGGGCGTCATCTTTCCTCCGTGTGAAGACATAAACTTTTGCTTTCGGAAACTTGTACTTCACTATTTGATGAACGATGTGGGCTGAAGCTCCATAACCGTACAATCCTAGAACTTCGCCGTTCTGCATTCCAGTCAGTTTTAAGGCTCGATATCCTATGGCTCCAGCGCATAATAGGGGAGCAGCCTCCGAGTCTGTAAACCTTTCCGGTATTGGGTAGGCAAAGTCTTCTGAAACGACCATGTACTCAGCGTAGCCGCCGTCAGCATGGCATCCTGTTCCCATAAAATGGTCGCATAGGTTTTCGCTGTCTTTTACACAATGGTAACATTTTCCACATGAAGAGTAAATCCACGCTACGCCAACTCTGTCGCCAATATCGTATTTGGTTGCTTCTGAACCTCGTTCTGAAACGTATCCAACAACCTGGTGGCCTAATATAACTGGAAGTTTAGGAATGACTCTGCCTTCTATTTCGTCTAGCTCCGTGTGGCATATGCCGCAAACTGAAACCTTCACTAGGATCTGGTTTGATTTGGGCTTGGGTGATGGTAACTCCAAAAACTTTAATGGGCTTTCTTCAACTTTGGCTATATGTTCTAACACTTGCGCCTTCATTTAACATTCCTGAGGCAAATATTTTTTAAACCACATTATGCTTAAACTAATCACTTTTTCAAGATGTTCACGATTGGAGAAAAAATGATTTGCGCCGTTTATGATTTCAAGCTTTTTAGGCTGCGAAGCTGCTTCATAAAGTTTAAACGCATCTTCCACAGGTACAAGCTTGTCGTTGCTTCCGTGCAGTATGAGAATTGGAGGCGCCTTTTTCACTTCCTCCAGCAAGTTATACCTACACAGGTCTTTGTAGAATTCTCTGCTTAGCCTCCTGCCTGGTTCAAGCTCGTAATATGTGCCTTCCTTCCTAAAAGATACGGGTTTGCCTAACCGTATGGCCTTATATGGAGCTGCCATAACCACCATGGCCTTAACTCTTTCTTCACGCGCAGCTATGGCAACCATACCGCCGAAACTTGAACCTACGACGCCGACTCTGTTAACATCAATTTTGCCGCTTTCCTCCAAAAATTGAAGCGCAGCCCTATAATCCGCAATTCTGCTGGTGAGGGAAGTTTCTTCAAACAGGCCGTCACTTTTTTCCGGCATTTTTCCACATCCTCTAAAGTTAAACCTTAAACACGCATATCCTTCCTCGAAGAGGCGATCCGCTATAACCTGCCATTTGCCGCTGTCCTTACCACTGTCAAGACCGTGTAACGTGACGATACAGGGAGCCCCTTTATAGGGTAAATGAAGATTTCCAAACAGCCTTTTGCCATTGCAAAGGAAAGTGACAGGTTCTATGTTCAAACTAAACGTGTACCCCTTCACAGCTTGCATTAAAGGTATAATGATTCAAAGAGTTTAGGCTTTTTACCAGCGATCTTCCTGTAGAAAAGGACGAAACGATTAACAGCCATCTCAGCAATTACAATCAACTCGTCCACCGGTACTGCTGCCTCCTTAGCTTCCCCGCCTAAGAAAAGAGCAGCGTTTGAAGGCATGTCCTCCTCTCCCTGCCAATAAGCCACTCTAAACCGGACACCGCAGAAAGGAGAAACTTCAAAACTCCAAGTGGCATTAGGATGCTCCACCATATAGCCGCCAATAAGTTTCACAGCGCCTTCGATTTCTGGCAGGTTTGACCCATCCATCTCAGCTGCCAGATAGTTGGCTATCCTCTTCTCGTAAAGCTGCGCTGTGCTTCCCCCCTCCAACTGCGCAAATTTTATCAACCCTCCTTTTCCACAGGATGTTTTACCCTCTAACACCCGCTCAACAGCATTAAGCATGTAAACAATAAGCCGTGAAGAATCCTCTTCCCTACCTAATGGATCACTAACTGAAACTTTCACTTCACCCTCAACCACTTCTAAAGCGTAATTCACGCCTAAAACCGTAAACTCCAACCTTTTAACATCATTACTCACCGTCAATCCGTTGATCACCTTTAAAAAATGGTTCTCAGATGCCTTACTGAAAATATCCGTAATCCTAGTCTTAACATCACGCTCTGAACGCATACTTACTCGCCCCAATTAATTTTGATTAGAACCATATAATATTAGCCTACCTACATTATGTTGCAATTCTTAAGGGAACCTTTAGGTTGTATGCATGTTAAAGGGGATTTCTACGGTAAAGATTGAATGGTGACTTCGAAAGTGTGTGTAGTGGGATAATGTGGATTAGATGGCGTCTGCCGCCGTCTCAGGCTGGCACGGATGCTTTGTGAAAATTAGGGTTCCGATGGAAAGGGTGCTGGTTTAGATGCGAAGCATCACATTGATTTCGTTTTTTACAACGCTAAAGTTTTCTTTTTGAACGTTTCAAAAATCTTTAAGCGTCGTCTCGCTTATTTTAAGCACGGTGAAATGTGTTTTAGAGGCTTGTGAAGTTTTTTCTTTCGGCAACCTCTAGGAAAGTTTAAATAAAAAGCGGTTTACTTCTAGTCTGCTAAAAGACGATGGAAGGTGCTAAATGTCAAGGGAATTCCGCCACATACTTAGAATAACCGGCACGGATGTAGATGGATCTCTGAAAACGCCTTTCGCTCTTCGAAAAATAAAGGGCATAAGCCTAAACTTGGCGAACGCAATTTTGAAAAAGGCTGGAATAGACCCAAACGTTAGAGCCGGCTTCCTGACTGAGGCAGATGTTGAAAAAATTGAGCAAATACTTAAGGAACCGGCAAAGCATGGAATGCCAAGTTGGCTTCTGAATGCGAGGAAAGATTTGGAAACTGGAGATGATTTGCATCTTATAGGCGCAGATTTGATTCTTAAGGAAAAAATGGGCGTAGAAAAAATGAAAGAGTTGAAGTCATGGCGGGGATACAGGCATGCTTACGGATTAAAAGTTAGGGGACAAAGAACAAGAACAACCGGGAGAAAAGGTAAAGCCTTAGGAGTTAAAAAGAAGGTTGTTGCAAGAGCTGAAGGCGGCGGTGGCAAATAGTCATGGGCGACCCTAAGAAGCAGAAGAAGAAGTATGAGACTCCGCGTTTTCCATGGCGTACAGACATACTGCAGGAAGAACTTAAACTTTTGGGTCAGTATGGGTTAAGAAATAAAAGGGAGCTTTGGCGCCACAAAACCATGCTTTCAAAGTTCAGGGGCATTGCCCGCTCTTTAATAGGCAAGCCTACTGAGGAAAGGAGAAAAATGGAGGACGAACTATTAACTCGGCTAAAGAAGCTTGGCGTGATACATGAAACAGCAGTTTTAGACGAAGTTTTAGACCTGACAGTTGAGGACATTCTTGAAAGACGGCTTCAAACAATAGTTTTCAGAAAAGGGTTAGCTAAAACAATTTATCAAGCCCGTCAGCTTATAACCCATGGCCACATAGCCATAGGAAAACAGCGGGTAACTGTGCCAAGCTACATAGTCGCAAGAGACGAGGAGGAGCAAGTAGCCTACGCTTCCGACAGCCCCCTTGCTAGTTCAAATCATCCCTTACGCCAAATAATCCAAGTTGCTGCAGCATCTGCAACAGATAAAAAGTCTGGAAAATAAAGGGGTGTAATACGGATTGAGTAGCGGAACAACTTCTGCAACTAAGAAACAGGAGAAGTGGGGTGTAGTACATATTTACAGCTCCTACAACAACACTTTAGTGCATATAACAGATCTTTCAGGCGCTGAAACCATAGCTCGAACTTCTGGAGGAATGTTCGTAAAAGCTGACAGATTGGAATCTTCACCATACGCGGCTATGCGTGCAGCTGCAGCAGCTGCAGAAATAGCTAAAGACAAGGGGATAACCGCCATACACATAAAAGTTAGAGCGCCAGGCGGGTCAGGTCCAAGAACCCCTGGGCCAGGCGCACAGGCAGCTATAAGAGCACTGGCAAGGGCGGGTTTCAGAATAGGCCGTATAGAAGAGGTTACACCAATCCCTCACGACGGCACAAGAAGGCCTGGCGGTAGAAGGGGAAGAAGAGTCTAACCGTTCCAAAATGGTTTCACGCTGCTTTCACAAGCCGAACCTGCGCTATTGAAAAATGAAGATATGTGTAAACGCTTTAAGGCTGCATCTAGCTCATTTAATTAAAGGTGAAGCTACGCCTCAATTTAACAGTTCCATTGCATATTTTACGCGTTTTTCTTTAACTGTTAAAAAATGGGGGTTGTTTATCGTTATTTACCAAAGAGATGGTAGTGCAGGAAGGCCGAGCAGTACAAGTATGGCGGATAATATCATTGTTATTATCCAGTAGATTATTCCTGCCACGATAGCTATGACTATTGCTTTCAGCCAGCCGCAGTCGAAGAAGTGTTTAATCAGCGCCAGCCAAACTATTATCATGATGAGTGTTCCAAGAACTGACCCGAGCAAGCCTGGAAGCAGAAAGCTTAAAACCGCGTTTATTATCACTCCTAAAACTCCTATCCAAACCCCGTCAGTTAGTTTTGCTTTTTCCTTTCCGACGAACCATTTACCAACAACCCACAGTATCGGTCCAAGTATCACAGCAGCCACAATTATTTGTATTACAAGCGATACAAGCTCCATTCATATCCCTCAGCTTTCCATTTTAGGCATTATGTTTTTATAAGCTTAATGGCTGTTAATGCCTTCTTTCCCTGCAGACACGTTTCGCTGAAAAGGCTTAACTGTTATTGTTGAAAATGGCTGAAGGGGATTTCTATGAAAGGGAGGTTCAGATTGGCATCTGTGTAGAGTTAAGGGTTAATGCTGAAAATGGTAATCTTGCCAAGCGTTTAAACATGATCTGCGTTTTTGCTGGCTAAACTTTTCCTTTAATGTCGAATTAAGCATGTTTGTTGCAGTGCAGCGTTAACTAACATCTAAAGTTTTCTTAGGGTTTGCAGAAGGTTTAGCAATAGCGTCTTTGATGCGGATGCTGAGCGCTGCTTCCCCAGCTTTCCAGAACCTGCAAAGTTTAAACTTTGAAAGCTAACGTTGCGAGAACGAGTGAAGGTGAGGTTTAGGGGTGTAGAATCGCCAAATTTATATAAACCACCAATATTCTATTCAACGGCACTTATGGTTAAACTGCACAGTTATGGTGGCTGTAGGTAAGTGGAAATAAAAGTGTTGGAAAGAGGCGACCGGAACCTGCGTTTGCTTATTAAAGGAGTGGATACGCCGTTCATTAACGCGTTAAGACGGATTGCTTTGGCGGAGGTTCCATGCATGGCGATAGACGACGTGGTTATTATTGAGAATTCTTCTGTTCTTCACGACGAGGTTATAGCCCATCGGCTTGGGCTGATACCGTTAAAAACAGACCTTGACGGTTATAATCTTCCAGAAGAATGCACTTGTAAAAGCGAGTTCGGATGTAACCTTTGCAGGGTTACCTTTACATTAGACAGGGAGGCAGAGGAAGGGACGGTTACAGTTTATTCAGGGGAGCTTGTTTCGGAAAACCCGAATGTAATGCCTGTTAGCGATAAAATTCCAATAGCTAAACTTGCAAAAGGGCAGAGGTTAAGGCTTGAGGCTTATGCAAGGCTTGGAAGAGGCAGAGATCATGCTAAATGGCAGCCTGTTTCTTCCTGCACGTACAAGTATTTGCCTAAAATAAAAATTGACGGCAAAACATGTGATAAGTGTGGAAAATGTGTTGAAATATGTCCTAAAAAAGTTTTAGCAAAGTCTGAAGCTAAAATAGAAATTCGCAATTTGCAAGCATGCACATTATGCCGGGACTGCATGGATGTTTGTCCCAAAGAACCTTCAGCCGTTGAAGTGGATTGGGAGAAAAACGCTTTCATATTCAGCTTAGAATCTTCAGGATCTCTTACGCCTGAAAGGATTATGGGTGAAGCTGTGAAAATTTTGGAAAAACAATTTAAGGAGTTTGCATCCAAAATAGAGGTGTAACTGCTTTGAAAAGAATCAAGGCGTCGAACTCTGAGCTTATAGAGGTTATCCGCTTTTTGAAAAAGCAAGGCAGAGAACAAAAAGCAGGAATATGGAAAACCGTGGCTGAGGATCTGGCTTCTTCAAGAAGGCGGCGTTTAGCTGTAAATGTAAGCCGCATAAACAGACATACAGAGAAAAATGATGTGGTAGCTGTTCCGGGAAAGGTTTTAGGCGCCGGCGTCTTAGATCATCCAGTAACAGTTGCAGCCTTTGCCTTTTCTGAAATGGCAAGACAGAAAATCGTTAAGGCCAGAGGTAAATGTCTAACTTTTTTCGATCTTGTTAAGAAAAATCCTGAAGGTTCAAACGTTAAAATCATTGGGTGAAAGCTTGATGGGAATGGAGAGTTTTAAGGTTATAAATGCTGATGGGCTGATACTTGGAAGGATGGCAAGCGTTATTGCTAAGCGTTTGTTGAAAGGCGAAAAAATTATGGTTGTAAACGCTGAGAAAGCCGTAATCTCCGGTAAAAAGCGGAGCAAAGTGGCTGAGGCCAAAGCGTTCCTTAAGGTTGGCCATCCTGGAAAGGGACCGTTCCATTTTAGGAGACCTGACAGGTTGCTGAGGAGAACTGTTAGAGGCATGCTTCCCTACAAACAGCCTAAAGGTAAACAGGCCTACAAAAGACTAAGGGTTTTCATCGGCGTCCCGGATGAGCTTAAAGGTGTGAATATGGAAACTATAGTGGAAGCTCAAGCTGAAAAACTGACGTGTCCCTACTTCACTCTAGGCGAGTTCGCCAAAGAAATAGGTTGGAGCGGAGCATAGTATGCCGGCGAAAAAAGTTTTGGTTGTAAGCGGTAAAAGAAAAACAGCCGTTGCAAAGGCAATTGTAAAACCTGGAATGGGCAGGATAAGGGTTAACATGACGCCTTTAGAGATTTACGAGCCGGAGGCTGCGCGTCAGAAAATGATGGAGCCGCTTATACAGGCTGGAGAGGAAGTTTGGAAGCAGCTGGATATAGATGTAAAGGTTTCAGGAGGCGGCTACATGGGACAGGCGGAAGCGGCTAGAATGGCGATTGCAAACGCGTTGTTGAAATGGACGAAAAGCACGCAGCTGCGCGCAGTTTTGATTGAATATGACAGGACAATGATTGCTGGGGATCCTAGAAGAAAGGAGCCTAAAAAGTTTGGAGGGCCAGGGGCGAGAGCCAGAGACCAGAAAAGCTACAGGTGAAGGGAGGAAAAGGAGCAATGATTATACCTGTTAGATGTTTCACATGTGGTAAACTGATCGGAGACAAATGGGAAGAATTCGCTAGAAGGGTGAAAACTGGCGAAAATGCAGGCGACGTTTTAGACAGTCTTGGAATTGAAAGGTACTGCTGCAGACGTATGTTTCTTTCACATGTTGAAATCATCGATGAAGTTTTACGTTATTATGAAGAGGCTGAAAAAAGGAAAGAGGCTAGAAGCTACTATTACCAGCAGCAATAAAAATGTGGGAGAAAAGCTAGGCATGTCTACCGTTATTGAAGATATAATTGCAAGGAAAGTTTTCAACAGCCGCGGAGAAGAAACAATCGAAGTTGACGTTATAACCAATTCCGGTTTTGGAAGAGCCTCAGCTCCGGCTGGGGCAAGCCGCGGGAAAGCTGAAGTTGTTTATTACCCGCAGGGCGGAGTGGATGAGGCTGTTAAAAAAGTTGAAGAACTAATAGGCCCTGAACTTGTAGGTTTAAACGCTGACTTTCAAGAAGAAATTGACAGGAATCTCCACGAAATAGATAACACTGGAGATTTCAGGATAATAGGTGGAAACACGGCTTTCGCGGTTTCTTTGGCAAACGCTGAGGCTGCTGCAAACTCCTACGGTTTGCCTTTATATCAATATTTAGGCGGTTATGCTGCCCGAGAGATTCCATACCCGCTAGGAAACGTTATAAGCGGTGGAAAGCATGCTGGCGGCAAATCTCCAGACATCCAGGAGTTTCTAGTTTTACCCCATGGGGCAGAGTCCTTTTTTGAAGCTGCAGAGGCAAATGTTAAAATCCATAAAAAAATTGGGGAATTCTTAAAGGAGAAAGATAGGTTGTTCAGTTACGGGAGAAGCGATGAAGGCGCGTGGGCTGCAAACATAACAACCCTTGAAGCATTAGAGGTCTTGGTCAAGGCATGTGAAGAGGTAAGCAACGAGGTTAGCTTTAACTGCAGTCCAGGCGTTGACGTGGCTGCTTCCACAATCTGGAACGGCAAAAGCAAAAAATATGTTTATAAAAGAGATGGAAAAGAACTTGATTCTGGAGAACAGTTGGAGTTTATTCTACAACTTGTTGAAAAATACCATTTGGCTTATGTGGAAGACCCTTTCCATGAAGAAGACTATGAAAGCTTTGCAGAGTTGACAAATAAGGTGGAAAACTGTCTAGTATGCGGAGACGACCTTTTCGTTACAAACAGCGAACGGCTTGTTCATGGAATGAAAATGCGGGCAGCTAACGCCGTTATAATAAAGGTGAATCAGGTGGGCACTTTGACAGATGCGTTGGAAACCGTGGAAACGGCTAAAAGGGGAGGATGTGTTCCAGTGATTTCTCACCGTTCAGGAGACACTTGTGACTGGCATATCGCTCATTTGGCGGTAGCCTTCAAATGTCCAATAGTGAAGACAGGTGTGGTGGAAGGGGCAAGGATAGCTAAAATAAACGAGTTGATAAGGGTGGAGGAGTTTCTAGGGGACAGAGCTAAAATGGCTGAACTTAAAATTGTTTAGGATGGAGTGGATAAACTTGGCGGATAAAGAGCAGACTGAAAAGGAAAAGTTTGAAGAAGAAACAAGCGTAAGCGTTGAAGAAGAACTTTTGCTTCCGCGGGACACCTTGCTTTCTGCAGGGATACATATAGGAACAAGAATGAAGACAAAGGATATGGAGCAGTTCATATACCGCGTCAGACCGGATGGACTGTTCGTTTTAGACGTTAAAAAGACAGATGAACGCATCCGAGTTGCAGCTAAATTCTTGGCAAGGTTTGAACCTTCACGGATAGCTGCTGTTGCAGCTAGGCTTTACGCTTATGAGCCTGTTAGAAAATTCTGTGAGGTTACGCGTGCAACTCCGGTTGTAGGCCGTTTTATTCCAGGTTTGTTGTCTAACCCCTTATATCCCAACCGTATTGAGCCTAACGTTTTAATCGTCTCAGACCCGAGGGCGGATTCCCAAGCTGTTAAGGAGGCAGCTTCTGCAGGCGTTCCTGTTGTGGCATTATGCAGCACGGATAACGATTTTTCAGGGGTAGACTTGGCGATTCCAACCAACAACAAGGGTAGAAGAGCCTTAGCTGTGATTTACTGGCTTCTTGCAAGGCAGGTCCTTAGGGAGAGGGGTGAACTGCCAATGGACAAAGATTGGCAGTTGACAATTGAAGATTTTGAGGCTAAAATCTCTAAGGAGGAGGAAGGCTAGTCTAAAATGGCTAAAATTCGGTATCCATGCCAGGCTGGAGCCTTCTACGCTGGGACAGCAGAATCTTTGAAGAGACAGATTGAAGAATGTTTCCTTCATAAACTTGGACCTGGAAAAATTCCGAAGGTTTTGGAGGCTGGGCCTCGACGCATAGTGGGTGTTGTTTGCCCTCACGCTGGCTACATGTATTCCGGTCCCGTTGCAGCCCATGCCTATTACAGTTTGGCTTTAGACGGCAAGCCTGATGTTGTTGTTCTTTTCGGACCTAACCATACGGGTTACGGCAGCGCGTTAGCCGTTATGAGTGAAGGGTTTTGGCGCACCCCTTTAGGCGACGTTGAGGTTGATGAAGCCACAGCAAACAGCCTTGTAAAGGAGGCAAGTATTCTAGATGTGGATGATTATGCTCACCGTTACGAGCATTCAATTGAAGTTCAGCTTCCTTTCTTACAGTTTCTCTTCAACTCTCAGTTTAGAATTGTTCCTGTATGCTTTCTGATGCAGGATTTGCATTCTTCAGTGGAAGTCGGGAAAGCTGCGGCTAAGGTTTTAGCTGGTAAGAACGCTGTTATAATAGCTTCTTCAGACATGACTCATTATGAACCTCATAAAAGTGCAGAGAAAAAGGACCGTTTAGTTCTTCAAGCTGTCGAGGATATGGACACAGCCAAATTATATTCAGTTGTTGAGGAGCATGGAATCACAGCATGCGGTTACGGTCCTATAGCTGCCCTTGTCACAGCCGCGAAAATGCTTGGGGCGAAAGAGGCAAAATTATTATGTTACAAGACCAGTGGGGATGTAAGTGGCGATTACTCAGCCGTTGTGGGGTACGGCGCCGTGCAATTCACGAAATAGTGGTTTAAAATGGAGGTAGTTGTCGCCTCTGCTCCTGCGAAAGTTATACTTTTCGGAGAACACTTCGTAGTTTACGGCGAACCTGCAATTGTATTGGCGATAGACAAAAGGGCATATGCAAAAGTGGAAAAACGTCGAGACAAGAAGCTGTTTTTCCACTCTAAAAACCTTAATCTTTCAGCATTTTTCGAAAACGGCATTTTCAAGGTTGAAAAGGGAAACCCTAAAGAGGCTAGGATGAAGCTTGAACCATTAAAATGTGCAGTGGAAAAGGTTGTTGAGAAAGCTGGAGAAAAAATCGGCTTAAACGTTGAGGTTAACTCAACAGTGCCTGTTGCAGCTGGTTTGGGATCTTCAGCAGCTGTAGCTGCTGCTGTAGCGGCAGGCGTAAGCGCTGCATTAAATGTTAAAATGTCTAAGGAAGAATTGTTCCAAGTCGCCTTCGAAGCGGAGAAAATCATGCATGGCACGCCTTCAGGAGTGGACCCTGCAGTATCCACTTTCGGTGGAACGTTGATGTTTCAAGTTGACACGGGTTTTAAACCCCTTGAGGTTAATGCTGAAGTTCCACTTGTCATCGGCAATACAGGTGTTGAAAGGTCAACGCGTGTTCAAGTTGCAAAGGTACGTGAATTGAAAGATAAGTATCCGCAAATCGTGGAACGGCTGATGCGTACAGCCCGCGAAATTGTTTTAAGAGCTGCTGAGGCCTTGCGAAGCGGTGACTTAGAATCTGTTGGAGAATTGATGAACATGAACCATGCGTTGCTTTACGGTTTAGGCGTTTCAGACGAATCGTTAGAATGGCTTATAAACGCTGCACGCAAGGCTGGAGCATTAGGCGCAAAGTTGACAGGTGCTGGAGGCGGCGGCTGCATGGTTGCCCTTGCACGAAGGGATAAGTTGGAAAAGGTTTTTGAGGCTGTGCAAAGGGCTGGGGGAAACGCGTTTTTAGCTGAAAAAACAGATGAGGGTGTTAAAATTGAGTCAGGCTAGACCAACTGTGTTAAAGTTAGGCGGTTCAGTTTTAACTGATAAGACCCGAGAGCTTGAGGTGCGAATGGATGCATTAAGCCGGCTGGCTGACGAAATACTTGAAGCAAACCTGAAAAACCTGATAATCGTACATGGTGGAGGAAGTTTCGGCCATCCCATGGCACAAAAACATGGGATAAAAGAAGGTTTTAAAGAGGAATCTCAAATAGCTGGTTTTGCAGAGACCCATCATGTTATGACAGTGCTTAACGGACTCTTCATGGATGCCCTAATATGGAGGGGGATACCTGCTGTAAGCGTTACACCGTCATCCTGCATTATGACGCGTTACGGCAGAATAGCCTTTTTCGAAGATGCTCCTCTTAAACAGCTTCTAAAGATGGGTTTAATTCCTGTTCTCTATGGAGACGCGGTGTTTGACACAGAGTTAGGCTTCACAATATTATCTGGAGATCAGCTTACCTCTTTTTTGGCGTTACGGTTTAATGCAAAAAACATTTTGATAGGCGTTGACGTTGATGGATTGTATGATGCTGACCCGAAGGTTGACGCTGAGGCTGAAATGTTTGAACATTTAACATTGGATGAGCTTAAAAAGGTTCAGGGGAAACTTGGCGGTTCAAATGCCTGCGATGTCACAGGCGGCATGTCGAACAAAATAGCTGAGCTTACGCCAGCTATAGAAAGCGGGATTCCTGTTTTAATCGTTAACGCGGCGAAGCCGAGGCATATTTACAAGGCTCTTAAAGGAGAGAAAGTGAAGGGAACCCTCATAAAGAAGGATTGAAAGGGTTGTTTGAAAAAACAAGAAAACGCAAAGCTGAACACATTCGAATAGCCACGACCTGTAATGTTCAAGCGAGATGGAACACGAGCGGATTTGAGGATGTTAATTTTGTCCATAGAGCCCTCCCGGAAATCGATAAAGATAAAATTGACTTGTCAACAACTGTTTTTAGCCATAAGTTTTCAGCACCGATAATGGTCAGTGCTATAACCGGCGGAACAAGCGAAGCTGAGAAGATCAATGGGACAATAGCAACAGTTGTTGAGGAAATGGGGTTAGGTATGGGTGTTGGAAGTCAGAGAGCAGCGTTAGAAGATAGGAGGCTTGAGAAAACCTTCGCTGTGGTTAGGAAAAAAGCTCCAACAGCTTTTCTAGTGGCGAACATAGGTGGAGTACAGTTTGCACGGGGATACAGCATAAATGAAGCACGTAAAGCCGTGGAAATGATTGAGGCAGATGCTCTTGCAATACATTTGAACCCTCTTCAAGAAGCAGTTCAACCAGAAGGTGAAACAACATTTAAGGGAATACTTGAAAAGATAGGTGAAATCGCCCATGAACTAGAAAAACCAGTTATCGTTAAAGAAACCGGAGCTGGGATAGCTGCTGAAGAAGCTTGGAAACTTGAAGCAGTTGGTGTAAAAGGGATAGATGTAAGCGGCGCCGGAGGGACAAGTTTCGCTGCAGTGGAGTATTTCCGAGCGAAAGGGGGACGAAATCTTCATCACCGCAGACTAGGCGACATATTCTGGGACTGGGGCATCCCCACCGTGATAAGCATAGTTGAAGTTGTGCAGTCCGTGAACATTCCAATTATAGCGTCAGGAGGAGTGCGCAGCGGTTTAGATGCGGCGAAAGCTTTAGCCCTTGGAGCAAGTCTTTCAAGCCTCGCACAGCCTGTTTTACAGGCTGCAGTGAAGAGTCTTCAAAAAACAAGGAAAACTCTAAGTTTACTTATTGAAGAGTTTAGAAATGCCATGTTTCTGGTTGGAGCAGAAACTCCTCAACAACTGCGCAAAGCCTCCATTATAATAACTGGAAAGACAGCTGAATGGCTACGGTTAAGAGGCTTCAACTTAGAAGTCTACGCAAGGAGGAGTGAGGACAAACTTGAACATTGAAAAACTGTTAGAGGAAAAGGCGCCGCTCATAGACAAGGCAATCGAAAAGTATATTCCAAGAATCTTCCATGAAAAAGCCTTGCTGTTTAAACTTAACCCGCCTAGATACTCCTACAACATTGAAGCTCTAACAAAGGCTATAGCTGAACCTGTATGGGAGTTTCTGGACAGGGGTGGAAAACGTTGGCGGCCAGCCCTGTTTCTGTTGATATGTGAAGTTTTAGGGAAAAACCCTGAAGACTTTGTGGACTACGCCATAATACCTGAAGTGGTTCACAATGGAACATTAATGATAGAT
The DNA here is from genome assembly GCA_038826715.1 of Bathyarchaeia archaeon. GTDB lineage: Archaea > Thermoproteota > Bathyarchaeia > Bathyarchaeales > Bathycorpusculaceae > JAWBOH01. The sequence continues at coordinate 24,222 of JAWBOH010000011.1, forward strand.
GACATTGAAGACCTTTCAGAATATAGAAGAGGAAAACCTTGCACCTACAAGATCTTCGGTTTAGACATAGCTATAAACGCTGGAAACTCTATGTATTATCTGCCGCTTATGCCCCTTATGTTGAACCGTGAAAAAATAGGCTTTGAAAAACTAGCCAAAATTTATGAAATTTATGTTCAGGAGATGATAAGCTTAAGCTTGGGACAAGCTGCAGACATAGCTTGGCATAAAGGTCTAGCAAATGCTGATGAAATAAATGAAAAAGATTATCTGCAAATGTGCGCGTACAAGACGGGAACATTGGCAAGGATGGCTGCAAAAATTGCAGCAGTGCTGGCTGACGCAGACCATCAGCTTGTTGAAAAGCTTGGATGCTTCGCAGAAAGCATAGGTGTTGCCTTCCAAATTCAAGATGACATCTTAGACTTGACAGGGGAAAAGTTCGCGGAGAAGAAGGGAGGCCGCGGACAGGACATAACAGAGGGAAAACGCACTTTAATGGTTATCCACACTTTGAAGATGGCGAGCGCCGAAGATAAGAGGAGGCTTATTGAAATTCTTGAAATGCACACGTCTGACCAGAAGCTGAAAGATGAAGCTATAGCAATAATGGAGAAATACAATTCAATAGAATATGCTAAAAATTTTGCAGGAGAAGTCCTGGCGAAAAGCTGGGAGGACGTAGAGAAGCTTCTTCCATTTTCAGAGGCGAAGGAAAAGTTAAACGCTTTCGCCAAGTTCCTTATAGAGAGAAAAACATAAGCGAGTGCTAATCTTGTCAGAACCAATAAGCCTTGAAGTGGAAAATTTAATCCGCAAATTCGCCCTGCTAAACGCTGTTAAACATGATGGAAAAGCCAAAACTGGTCCAGTTGTAGGGAAAGTCTTAGCTGAAAAGCCGGAGATGAAGGAAAAAGCGAAGGAAATAACCGTCTTGGTTGGTAAAATTGTTGATGAGGTTAACAACCTCTCATTAAACGAGCAAAAACGCATCGTTGAAGAAAACTGGCCGGAAACCTTGGAAAAGGAGAAAGTTGAAGAGGAGAAGAAACTTCCGCCATTGCCTAATGCTGATAAATACTTGAAAATTGTCACACGGTTCTCACCTAACCCGGACTGTGTCCTCCATTTGGGTTCAGCGAGAGCCATAATACTCTGCCATGAATATGCACGTATGTATAGGGGAAAGTTCATCCTACGTTTTGAAGATACAGATCCCAAGTTGAAAAGGCCTGTTTTGGAGTTTTACGAACGCATAAGGGAAGACCTTGCATGGCTCGGCTGCAGTCCAGACGAAGAATATGTTCAAAGCGACAGAATCCCATTATACTACGAGTATGGAGAAAAACTACTTCAAGAGGGCAACGCCTACGTTTGCACCTGTCAACCCCAAGCTTTTAGGGAAAGGATATTGGCTAAAAAGTCTTGCCCATGCCGCAACCTACCGCTGGAAACTCAAATTGAGAGGTGGTGTCGAATGCTTAGAGGCGACTATGACGAGGGCGAAGCGGTGGTGCGTGTAAAAACGGATTTGTCCCATCCTAACCCTGCGGTTAGAGACTGGCCTGCTTTACGTGTTATAGACACTGAAAAGTTTCCACATCCAAGGGTTGGAAGCAAATATCAAGTTTGGCCTCTGTATAATTTTGCATGCGGGCTTGACGACCACTTGATGGGAGTTACCCACATTATTCGAGGCAAGGAACACTTAACAAATATGGTTCGCCAAGAGTACATGTACCGTCACCTAGGATGGAGGTATCCGGAAGCAATACATTACGGAAGACTTAAAATTGTAGGCGCGCATCTTAGCAAGTCGAAAATAATTCAAGGAATGCGGGAAGGCCTATATAATGACTGGAGCGACCCGAGGCTGGCAACCTTCGCTGCCTTAAGGAGGCGGGGCATAACCCCTGTAGCAATAAAGAAGTTGATCATTGATGTTGGACCTAAAACATCAGACGTTGTTTTAAGCTGGGAAAACCTTTACGCGTACAATCGGAAGCTCTTAGACTCTGAAGTGAACCGGTACTTTTTTGTTGCAAACCCTGTTCAGCTTCTTGTAAAGGGAATTCCAAAAATCTTCACCGCTAGGCTTAAGCTTCATCCAAATCATCCTGAAAGAGGCTTCAGAGAATATTCAGTAACGCCTGTGGGAAAAGACGAGGCAGCCCTATTTTGGGTTTCAAAAAACGATTCAAAATTTTTAACCGTTGGAAAGGTTATCCGCCTCATGGAGCTTTTTAACATCAAGGTTGAAATGGTTGAAGCCTTCTCGGTTGAAGCATATTTTCTAAGCGAGTCATATGAAGACGCGAGGAGGGTTGAGGCGCCTTTAATTCATTGGGTTCCAATAGGTTCAGATATACCTTGCCAAGTTGTCATGTCAGACGCAAAACTAGTTGAAGGAATATGTGAAAAGGCTTGCAAAATGTTAAAGCCTAATGAAATAGTGCAGTTTGAAAGGTTCGGTTTCGTCAGAATAGATCAGGTCGACGGGAAACTTTTAGCCTATTACGCTCACAAATAGAAAGGGGAGCAGTGGCATGCGAAAACAGGAAAAAGTGATTCTTTGGCCAGCGTATTTCGACGCTGCAAAAACTAGGAGGGAGGGGAGGAAAGTGACAAAAACTTTAGCTGTATCATTCCCTAAAATTTCAGAATTAAAAGAGTCTGTTGAAAAACTCGGCTTTAAATATGAATTGATTTCAGAAGCTAGTTATCCAAAAACGCCATGGTTAAAAACCGGTTTGGTTCTGGTCGCCAAAAAAGAACCTAAGAATCAGATTCTGCGAAAAGTTGCCAAGCAGCTGCAGAAAATCCGCAGCGAGTCTTCGAAATGAACCTTTTTATTCTGCCTTTTCTTCACGTGTTAAAACAGCGTTTATCACACCGTTTTGACCTGGACGAGATGTTACACGCGCTAAGCCAAGCGGTGTTTCTATGATTGAGCCTTTAGTTATAACGCCTCTTCTATCATAGTCCACGTTCGCAGGGTTTCTGACAACTCTTAGAATTTCAACTTTCTCCGTTTTCCCAGTTTTCAAATCAGTTAAACAGGCATACTTTTCACTTAAAACCTTGATTTTCATGTTGCTTCCCCTTTTTCTCTCAATTTTTCTCTCAGGTTCGCCTAAGACTGTTTCAACCGGAAAAGAACCCTGCTCAAATTTTCGTTTACTCCTGTAGGCGCGTCTTTTCCCCCCCGTCATTTTTCTTTTATGCAAGTCGCCGTGCCAAACAGACAATGCTGATTCCTCCATCAATCCTTGTCAGTTCTGTTCATTATCCTGCTGCTTAAAATATAAACGTATCCGTTTCGGCGGGTTAAAATTGACAGTTCTAAACTTCCGCTGACGTTTTATCTTTTTCCAGAATTTTTTTCAACTCCCTTTTCATAGTTGGGGTATCATGGCTTAAACCAAAATAATCTGCAAAGTAAACCGTAGTCTTTAAAACAGTTGAACGTCCCTTTCTCTCTGAAGCAACCAGTTCCATTTCTTTAAGCAGCTTAATGTGCTCGTAAGCGTGGCGTCCCCTCACCTCAACGACACGTTTTTGAGATATGGGTTGTCTAAGGGCAATATACGCTAAAGTTTTCAGTGGACCTGTAGAGAGAAGAGGCTTTTTAACAAGTTTTTTAACGTGAGGCGTAAATTCAGCTTTTAACTGGAGAACATATCTTTCATCTTTCAACTCAAGAATTTCGAGGGCTGTGTTTCTACAGGCATAATCTGCTGCAAGCGTTTTTACAAGTTTTTTAGCCTTATTCTTAGACCGCGTCTTTAAAACTGCGCATAATTCAGCTAGGTTTAATGGACGACCTGCAACGTATAATGCAGCTTCAACTAAGGCAATTTCGTTTAGGAGGTTTTCCTGTCTGCTCTGCAAGGGCTCTGTTCGATCATTAATTGGGCTTTTCGCTTCCTGCAGTGTTAAGTCCTCCGATTGTTATGTAAATTGCTTCTGTTTCTTCATCTTGCCATAAAATTACCCGTTCATTTTGAGCTAAAAACAAGAGAAGGATAAATGTACGTATGGCCTCCACCCTTGTCATATCCTTTATTAAAGTTGAGAACTCAATTATCCCAAAGCCTTTCACTGTTTCAAGCAGCGATCTGTAAAGCTTATCCATCTGAAGTTCGATTTCCATAAGGTAATAGTCAAGTTGCGGGAAAATTTCCGAAGGTGTTGGAAGAATTGGTTCCTGTGAAGTTTTTTCCATTCTAAAAAGCGTTTCTCCTTTTAAAACGTCATCTAAAACTTCCAGGAGATGCCTAATTGTTGTGGATGTCAACTCGTATCTTAGAGGCAGAAATAGCGGAGGAGGCGGAAAATCCTGCAGAGACTTAGGCGGAGATGGCGGTTCCTCAAGCTTCAGCAACAGTTTTGACTTCATTAAATATATAAGGGCTGAAGAGTCCAACGCAACTCCGGATGCTCTAAAATCTATATATCCGGTTTTATCCATCTCTTCAAGAAACGTGGTGAGAAGATAAGCAATGTTAATGTTCCAAGGCGTCAACTTTTCAAGTTTATGAAACTCGAAAAGGATGTTCCATGGAGGGCGTAGGTAGAAAGGCTTCTTAACTGTTAAAGCCATTAGCTTGGCACCTCAATGAATTTGGCTGAAATAACATTTGAAACTCCATTACGTCCATACACTCCATACACTTTTTGAGCCTTGTTAATCATTTCAGGTTTTAATGTGATGACGATGAACTGGTTTTTCTCCGACTCTTCTAGAAGCAGATCTGCAAGTTTGGAAACATGGAAAGCATCTAGATGCGCGTCCACTTCATCCATAATGTAGAAGGCTGCTGGCGTAAACTCTTTTAAGGCGAATAGAAAAGCCACTGCAGCTACGGATCTTTCACCGCCGCTGGCTCCGCTGACAACTATGGAAGGTTTACGGGGAAACTGTACAATCATGTCTATCCCACCGGAGAAAGGTTCCTCAAGGTTCTCTAGTTTTAAAGCGGCTATTCCACCGCCTGTAAGCTTAGAGAAGTATTTTTGCAGGTTTTGGTTTATTTTCTCGAAGGTTTCCATGAATACTTTAAGTTTCTTCCCCTCAACCTCTTCCATAAACTTTAAGATTGCCTGCTTCTCTCTTTCAAGCTCATTCATTCTAATTGACAATTCTTTATACCGTGAGATTTGTTCAGCATAATGAGAAAGGGCAAGCTGGTTTACAGCCTCTATGCTTTCAAATTCAAACTTAAGCATCCTTAAAGAAGCTTCAGCCTCTTCAACTTCCCCAGCTGTCACTTTTAACGGTTTTTCATAGCCGAACTGTTTCAACTGGTTTTGCCATTGTTCCAGCTGAATGAGGGATGTTTGAATGTTTAGCTGATACTGGTTCCACAACCTGTCCGTTTCCTCGTATTCAACGTCAAGTTTGCGAAGCACCTTATCTATTTCGTCTATTTGATTTGTGAATTTTTGCGCTTCTTCTTTAGCTGATAGAACAGTTTTTGAAAGTTCAACACGGCTTTTTTCCAAATCTGCCAATTCTTGTTTCAACTTTTCCCTTTCCTGCAATGCAGTTTCTATTTCCCCCTCCACCTTTTTCAGTTGCTGTTCAACTTTGGCCAAGTTGATTTTTGCGTTTTTGTATCCTGTTCTTAAAACATTGTCAAACTGCGACTGGAAAGTGGAAATTTCAATCTGAACTGTACCCAACTTTTGCCTCAGAACATTGATTTCCTCCGATATTTTCTCCCTTTTTGTTTCCAACTCCTGAATATTTGCAGGGTCAACCTTCCGCCTTAAAACGGCTAAATCGCTTTGAAGTTTACGCACTTCTTTATGCATCACACTTTTTTCAGCTTTAAAAGCCCAGATTTTCGCTTTTTCAGCTTCAATTTCAATTTCAACACGTTTAATATTAGCTTCTATTCTTCTAAGAGTTATTTTCGTTCTTTTTACACTTCTTTTAACTCTCGCAATTTCCCTGTCCAGCATGGTTATGGCCTCTGAGAGCCGTGTGATTTCAACGCGAGTCTTATCTACGTCTTCTTCTAGGGATGCCACGTCGCTTTCCCTTCTTAAAAGGTGCTGTTGTAAAGCTGCTACGGCTTCGTCTAGGCTTTTTATCGCTGCTTCGCTAGGTATTATAGCGGAAAAATCTATCGGCGCCCGGTAGTAGCCGCTTTCTAAGGCCCCTCCAGGCTCATAGATGTCACCGTTAACGGTGACTGCGCGGAAACCCTTGTTAGATAAGGCGAGAGCCGTCTTATCATCTTGAACGATCAAAGTGTCGCCGAACACAAAATAAACTGCAGGTTCATACTGCTTTGAATATTGTATAAAAGAGAATGCGGAGCCATTCACCCCCTTTTCTTGAGGAATTTTAATAGGTTTCACGTTTGAGATTCCTTCCAGGGGTATTATCTTAACTCTTCCAAGCTTCATTTTTTTCAACGTTTCTGTACACGTGAAAGCAGCATCAAAATCCTTCACTACAACAGCGTCTAACCATCCTCCTGCAGCCGCGTCGATTGCCCGCTGATAAGCCTTGTCAATTTTTACCAGGTTTCGCAGTCTACCATAAACCCCTAATATTACACCTAGCTCGCCAAGTTCTTCTATGCTTTTCAAAGCTTTTTCTTCAGCTGCAAATGTTTCAGCAAGCTCTCTTTGTGTGACGAACTCAACAACTGCCTCTCGAGCTGACTCGGCTATTTTACCAGCTTCAACTATTTCCCTTTCTATAGCTTCTTTTTGTGCAATTCTCCGTTCGAATATGCGCTTCAGATTTTTAAGCTGGGTTTTCTGCTCTTTTTGAACTTTTTCAAGGTCTGCCAGTGATTTTTCAAGTTCACTGAGATTTGCTTCGAATTGTTTTTTACGCTCAGCAAGGTCTCTAAATCTTCTTTCACGGATCCTTATGGCTGTTTTGCTTCTCGACTGTTCAGATCTCAAAAACGCGAGTCTTTTGTAGTTTTTGTCAAGTTGCAGTTCCATTTCTCGTATTTTTCTACTGTTTTCACCTATTCCCTCCCAAAGTTGTGTAACTTCCTTTGCAAGCATGTCATGCTCCAGTTGTTTCGCGTCAAGTTCGCTTAAAATCCCTTGATATTCCGCTTTTAAACGTCTTATCTTAAGACGGTTTTCACGGATTTCATTTCTAATGGACTGGTATTGTTGAAGGGTGTTTTCCCTAATTTTTCTAAATCCTTCAAGGCTTGCTTTTCCAGAGCTTATTTTTGTAGCTAATTCAGTAAGCTTAGATTTCAATTCACCTATTTTCATTTGAACTCTTAAAACTTGAGAGCCGCCTTCTTCAACTATTTCTGAGCTTAGTTTTCTCCATTCGCCTTCAACTTCTCTACGTTTCAACCTGTGCTGTTCACGAAGCGTCTTTAATTTTTCAAGTCTGCTTTTAATTTTCTCAGCTTGAACAGAATCCTGCTCAATTTTCTTTTGTATCTGCATGATGTCGTGGGAAAGCTTGACAGCTTCAAACTTTTTGATCTCGTTCTTAAGGAAATTGTAACGGAGAAGATCGTTACGTTCCCTTTCTAAGTCTTCAACACGCCTTTGCACTTCATCTATTCTCCCCATAGCCGTGCGTATCGAAAGATCTGCAGTCCGCAGCTTTTCTTCAGCCTCAGACTTTTCAGCATCGTATTGAGCTATCCCAACTAAATCCTCAATTATTTTTCTCCTTTCCACTGGGGAGATATCTGCTATGCGTGTTATGGTGCCTTGCAAGATTATGTTTTGGCTTGTAGAGCTTACACCAGCTGTGGAAAAGATTTCCATCACATGCGCTCTTGAAATTCTCCTCCCGTTAAGCCTATAGACGCTTTGACCGTTTCTGTAAACTTCACGGGAAATCGTAACTGTTGCAGTGTCAACTGGTATGCGCCCATCAGAATTGTCGAACTGTATGACAACCTTAGCCATGTTTGCCTTATCTAAACCAGCTTTTTCTGAGCCGTGGAAAATCAGTTTTGCAGCATTTTCAGCACGGAGTCTCTTAACGCTTAGTTCTCCCAAGGCGAATAAAACTGCGTCAACTATGTTTGTTTTCCCACTTCCATTGGGACCGGTAATCGCCGTAAAACCCTTATCCAAAAGAACCTTAACAGTTTGCGGACCAAAAGATTTGAAACCCTTAATCTCCAATTTTTTAATATAGGGCATTAAACTACGCCCTCACCTTACACGAAACCCAAACGCCTTCAGACTTCAATTCTGTATAAATTCTCTATAAAAGTGTTGCATTTCCACGTTTTAACCGTTATGCACTTTTGAAAGGCTATTTCCCAGCCTTCAAACCATATCTTGTAGCTGCTTTCTTGACAAAATATTTAACACGCTCATCCTCACCGCAGACAAGCAAAAATCCATCATCCTGCAATTTAAATGAAAGGTTTAATTCACGGGCCAAATCCTTCAAAACATCCATGGGCATTTCTTCAGAAATCTTAACGCGAACCCATTTCTGCTCCCTTGGAAGTCCAGGAATAAACTTTAGCGCAGACTCCTCCTCATCAAAAACTTTTCTGGCTTCCTCCAACCTTCCAAGCCATTCCGCAATGTATTTTTCTCCAAATTTCTGCCCTTCAAAAACAAGGAAAGACTCCACATTGTTAAGGTATTCCTCAATCTTTTCGTTTGTCTCAAGCCGCGAAGGATCAGCCCTTAAAACATTAATCAAGGTTCGCGCATACTTTAAATCGTTAAAAATATTTGATGGAATTGGGGCTCCTTTTCTTCGAAAATCTGCAACCATCTCTTCAAGAACTTTCCAAACACCCAAATAGCCCAAAGCATTCCCTTAGGTCTTAATTAACCACCGCCCTAAATAATTATCTGAGACAATGGTTGATGAAAAACATGTCAATTGCTGAATGAAACACATCTGCCTCTTCATTTTCACACTTCATATCGAGATTTGCCTGTTGGAGCTGTACTCCACACTAGCTTGTTGTTAAATTCGGATGAAATAGAGTACATTTTGGCTTTATGATTAGTTGGCAGTATTCTCCCCCTCGCATTTGCAGAGCTTCTCAGCTTCAAAACTCTAAATGACAATGGTGGATTGAGATATGGCTATAGATAATAGGGTTTCAGCAAAGTGATAGAGGAACCTGAGCCCACTACGTCTTTCGCTAGGCTTCTTCTCTCTTAAAACAAGCCTTTTAAAAAGCCTCCACAAACTTACAAGTTCAATGTCAAGCGGCTGCAAATTCGGAATAACGAAAACCTTCACGCAGAGAGAGACCACCACGAAACTCTATCAGAAAACTGCACCTTGCAGAACAATCAGGCAAAGCAATTAAAAATTCGACTTTTCACTAAACCTTCATCAGATTAACAGAAAATCTAAAAAACGTTTATAAAGGCTTCAAGAATCTTTCCGCTCTTCTTGGGGGCGGAATCAGCCATCCGATAATGGAAATATACGTGTACCTTTTCCCTCCTCCTCAACGAAACCGCCCCCTCAAATATCTGCAAACCCAAAAAGGCTTAAACCGTAAAAGACGCACATCACATCAATTCAGTTTTCACCCCTTAACAGGCGAAAAAGCGCAAGACCAGCCTTAACAAATCTCCGACGGGTGCACCGCCGCCAACGTTCACGCGCCAAACCATTACAAAATAAAAAAGTCTAATGCAAAAGCTGGAAAGAATACATGAGGAATATAAGCAGACCAAACACCAACATGCCACAAATATGCAACATTACCTATAATGATTTTTGGATTACTAGCAGGTTTGAAGGCAAGAACACCATTTGGGGGTTGTTATCTGCAATCAGCTGCAGGGTTTGGGCAAAACCACGTTTAACATACATAAAATTACTACGTTTGGCTGGGCCATCATTGTGTTGATGGTGTTGGTTAAGCGGAGCAGAATTTTCACAAAGCAGGCGCTCATTCTATTGCCCAGTCTAAAGTTTAAGTGAACTATGTTTTGATTGTTTGTGCGCTTTAAAAAAGCATAGAACTGCGAAAATCCACATTAAAGCCGATAATATTGTTAGAGTTGAGGATTTGATTAGGTAAGTGTATATGAACAAGTCGGTTTCGTTTACTTTTGAAAGGGCTTGCAACATTCCAGATTCTTTAGGCCAAGGGAATAAAGAACCGCCTGGGGTTGTCCTCCACCATGCTTCCTCGTCAATGTCTACGATGTGGCTAGTTGCCACATTATAGGCTGTAACAGTGTATACTGTAAGATAAGCTGAAAAAATTGCAAAAGTGACGGCCATTAAAATCCATCTATTCATTAATATCACTTTGTTTATTCAGAAATAGAAGACAATACAAGTTTATAATTCTAAACTCTAGAACAGAGCAGGCATTCGGCCTTACAATTATAGCCAACTTAAAACCAAAATATCTTCTTTCAATTATAATGCTGGTTTTTCATTAATCTATTTTGCCTCCTCCATTCGCCGCCAAGAAATCTTTTGCAGTCGCCAACGCCGTTTTTTCGGAACCTATTTTGTTGGCAAGATTAATAGCGTCGTTTCCCATATAACTTGAGGAGAGCACTAGGTTACAATTTATTATCCGTCCATAAGTCCTGGTGTCAGTCAACCACCATACAGAAAAGGAGCACCCTATCCAGCAATGGTTTTTGCGAACAGGTTCGCATGCACGAAAGATGAGTATAGGTGGATTGGAACCATCGCGCTACGCATGGTTATCACCTTATTAATTGTTATTATTAAACGTACATTTATGCTCAAGAAGCTTGGAGGCAATCTTGAAATTAGAGTTTTATCTGATCTGGAAAACAGAAGGAAATAAAGAATCATCGTTGTTAACGAACTATTTAATCCTGTGAAAAATTTTAAAGTGACACTTTACGACCAAAATGGCACGTCCTGTGGAGTTCAATTACAGACGCAAATGGAACAGCAGAGTCCAAAATGTTCTTTGCGTCAGTAACATTCTATGAAATAAAAAGAAAGATTCGAATAGTTGAAAAATAAACGAGTTATTTGAGCTTAAAGAGGCTTACAAGTATTTTGAAGAGATGGGCATCTCGTAACTGCAAGCGTCAGGCTTAGAACCATACTGTTCCATCAAAGTAAACCATAAGCAAATTTAATGTGCAAATCGGACATGTTTGGCTTGTAAAAATTTATATTAAGTCAACGAGCTTTTCATGATGAGGAGTTAAAATGTCTGGATTCGGGTTTAAAGTTAAGGTTGAGAAGGATGTTTTTGTTTCGATGCGTGATGGTGTGCGTTTGGCTGTGGATGTTTACCGCCCAGATTCTTATGGAAGGTTTCCTGCTTTGCTTTCTATGTCTCCTTATGGAAAGGAGGTGCAGTCGTATCTTGCGGCGCCTCTTCCGCCTCCGCAGCCTGGGTTTGCTCCTTGTAATGAAGCGTCGATTGAGGCTGGAGATGCTGAATATTTTGTGCAGCATGGTTATGTTCATGTGATTGCTGATTTGAGGGGAACAGGCTATTCTGAAGGCGAGTATGAGGTGCTTTTTTCCAAAAAGGATGGGGAAGATGGCTATGACCTTGTGGAGTGGATAGCGCAACAGCCATGGTGTAATGGCAATGTGGGAATGGTGGGCATATGCTATTTCGCGACGGAACAGCTTCTTACAGCCGCGGAGCAGCCGCCTCATCTTAAGGCTATATGCCCATGGGAAATATACGGAGACGACCTGTATGTTAGAGGCGCCTATCTAGGCGGAGTGCTTAGCCTATTCATGTATGGATTGTATTATGGCGCTCAGCCTCCTAGATGCGGCTTTGCAGCAAAGAATGTTGTGTCTGCAACTGTGAAGAAAACGCCGAAAGACCAGCTTAATCAGCTCTTTCAGGAAGCGTTAACCAATCCTGATCTGAGACAGTATCCATACCTTTATCATCTGCTTAAATATCCTGAGAGAAACCCTATACTTATAGATTTTATGTTGAATCCCAGAGATGGGGAGTTCTATTGGGAGAGGTCAATCTGTAACAGAGCTGACAGAATAAAAGTTCCAACTTATTTGGGTGGACCTTGGCAACCCAACCTGGTGGGTTTTTTCGCAGCAGCTGCAATCAACATGTATCACAGGATAAAAGCGCCTAAGAAGCTGTGGTTATGGGATGAAATGGATCCTAGGCCATGGAAAGCCCGGCATGACGAGATCCTAAGATGGATGGATTACTGGCTTAAAGGCATAAACACAGGCATAATGGATGAGCCGCCGATAAAACTTTCCATATTTAAAACTGGCAGATGGCGCCAGTACACTGAATGGCCCACCAAACAAGTGGTTTGGAAAAAACTTTACCTAGGCAGCTTCAACAGGTTGATAGAACCAGAAAATTTCCTTGAAGAAACATCCCATTATGATAAGCCAGACTGCTTTTTCCAACAACCACTTTACGTGTCGCCGAAAAAAGAAGTTATACGTTACTCATCGTCACGCTTATCTGCCAATTTAGAGATGCTTGGAAGACCCGTTTTGCATTTTTACGCGGAGATTGATCAACCTGACACCACTTTTAGAGCAGACTTAATAGACGAAAACGAAGGCAACGTTTTCTACGTAACCTCAGCATGGCTTAAAGCCTCACACAGGAAAATAGACGTTGAAAAATCAACTGACTGGGAACTTAGACACCAACACACAAACCCGACGCCTATAAAGCAGGGAGAAATTAACGAGTACAAAATGCAGATGCAACCAATGTCCTACATGTTTAAAGCGGGACACCGAATCATACTTGAAATCTCAAGCACAATCGTTCCAACAGACCCGGAAGTAGTTGCAACCGGAGGAAGAACAATTTACCTCTGCAACAGCCAACCAACCCTCCACAAAATCTACCGCGACAAAGAAAGACCATCACACCTTCTGATTCCATGCATCAAGTAACAAGAATAATCTTGGGTTAGACTTTTAACTGGAAATGGGGCAATTTTTAAATTTGAAAAGTGTTAAATAGTGAGAGCATTATTAATCAAGTTTTACTTTAGGTTGCATACCGTTGGATATAAGGAGTTACACGTAAAGTTGTTGCTGCAGTGATTGCATTAGTTATCGTGATTGCGTGTGCTGCAGCTTGGTATATTCTTTCGCAACTGACGAAACCTGTCGAAGTGGGAGAGCCCTTCAAGATTGGCATAATAACTAATTTGTCAGGTGCTTATGCTCCGGAGGGAATACGTGGAAGATTAGTTGTCACTGCGCTTGCAGAAGAAATCAATGTTGAGGGCGGAGTGTACCTGAAAGGAGACGATGCTTATCATCCGATTGAGTTGATTTTCTATGATGGTGAAAGTGAAGTGGCGAGGTATGCTGAATTAGCTTCAAAACTTGCGACGGAAAAGACAGCGCATCTTATAATGTTTCAGGCAGCCCCGCCTCCATACGGCATCCCGGCGGTAATCAACATTGAAAAAATTGGCGGGGTTCCATGCTTGCCAGGCGTCGTTGTCGACGTGTTAGTTTCTGCAGCATCGCCATTCTTCCTGGAGGGTTTAAATGGTGCTGGTCTCTCAACATCAACTACACAAACTTTGCTCCTGCTGCTTGGTCTTCTTTGCTGAAAGAGTACAAGGCGAAAACTAACGGGGTGGTAGGCGTATTATTCACAGACGACGTTAGTGGCCACCAATGCCAAGATCTAATTGTTCCAGCGTTAGAGAGGGTGGGTCTAACTGTTTACAATCCTGGCTTAGTGACTCCTGGCACCACAGACTTCACAGCAGTTATAACTAAATTTTTGGAGCGAAAAGTGGACATAGTTATAGTAAATGCAACACCTCTTGAATGGATTCCGTTCAGAAGGCAATGTGCATCATTAGGGTTCAAGCCTAAAATAATGGGAACAGGCAGATGCATGTATTTGCCTCAAGCTGAAGTTTTAGGCAGAGAATTATCTGAAGGAATTATAGCTGAGATTTTGTGGTGGCCTAACTATCCATACAAGGGAAACGAATGGTTTAAGGAAACCTGGCTGAGAATAGCGGGCGATCTTGTGCTATACCAGACGGAGGGAATCTTTTACGCAAACTTCATGGTGGCAATGGAAGCCGTCAAAACAGCAGGCGTCTTAGACAGGAATGCCATCAACGAAGCATTGCCGAAAATTGAGATTGAAACGCCATGTGGACCTGTAAAGTTTGACCTAAAAACCCATACTTGCGGCACGATCGCTACGTTGGGACAATTCGTGATGACGTCGGAAGGGAAATGGGACATCAATTTAATCTGGGCTCCTGAAGGATTCCCGGTCAAAGTTAGCCCACTTATTTTCCCACTACCCTAAACTGGATAGAGAAACGCTTTTGGACAGCGGCGAGGGGGGAGTTGACGGCGGCTTAAGCTTTGGCGCCCGCAGACCTTTGAAAGAGAAAACGATTCCCCATCCCCATTTTTCAATTTTCCGTGAAAGTTTAAGAATTACAAACTGCCTAAGGTTTGCTGAAATCGGTAAATTACCTTTACAGGGGTTTTTCCTTTTCGAGAAATTTAGGCCACTGGTAAATATAGAAATTCCAACGAGCGGCAACATGACAATTTGTATTCAGAAGAAAACATGTTTGCCTTTACACATAGCAGTTACCTCGAAAAATGGATTTTCTGAATTTCTGACACTAACCCAAAATACCAAGCAAGCCTTTGATTAAACCCTAATTTAAGAAAAAACCGAGTACAATTGAATATGCTGAAAGCATAAGCCTCATAACAGTGAAAGTTTACAGCCAAAGCTGAAAAGATAATTAAAAAGCCTTTCAATTAACCGCTGATTTAGGAAACATTTGCTTTACAATCTGGAACCTTAAGCAGAAAAGTCGATGGAAAGGCATTGATGGCTGCAAATGCAAAGTTTTGGATGGAAAAACTGATTGACAATAAGGCGGACCGTGGGAAAATCGCCAATGCGTATATAAGCGAGTTTTAAGCAATAACTGTCAGCTCGAAAATGGATCGGAGAGGAAGAGTTTGAGGACGTTGAAAATTCGGTGGCAGAGGCTTGTATCAGATGGGCAGACGTGTCCAAGATGTGATTTAACAGGTGAGGAAGTTGAAAAGGCAGTTTCTGTTCTTAGGCAAGTTCTTGCGCCGCTTGGAGTAGAAGTTGCCTTAGAAAAAAGTGAACTTTCTTTTGCAGCGTTTAGAGAAAATCCTTTAGAATCCAACAGGGTTTGGATTGAGGATAAACCGTTAGAAGAATGGCTTGACGGAAAAGTTGGACGAAGCTCATGCTGCGACGTGTGCGGCCCCTATGAGTGTAGAACTGTTGAAGTGGACGGAGAAGTCTATGAAACGATTACTGCAGATTTAATAGTTAAAGCCGGGTTGCTTGCAGCTTCAAAGCTGATTGAAATGAAAAAGAATGAATCTTGTTGTAGAAATAAAGCTGCAGAAACATCAGAAGCCAGCTGCTGCAGCCAACACACTTTGTTTCAGCCTTAGTTTTGAGCTTGTAAGGATGCTGCCTCCTTTGTTGCTAAAGCTTTTAGACCTCCTTTCCTCATTATTGATGAGGCGCTGCTCATTGCGGTTAACTTTTTAATGCTGTTTAATTAATGATTTTGAGTGTTTTCGCATATGTCGGTTTCTGTAATATGTCGAGGGGGGAAATAAAGGGTATATTAAGTCATGCTACATACTAAGTGTAGTTGTATAAAACAAAAAAACAGTTAAACAAAAATACAGGAATGGATGGTGAAAAGATGTTCACAACGAACTGGTATGTGTACAGGGTTTACCAGCTTAAAGTATTAGAAGAATCAAATCCGAACATAAGCCCAGACAGTACAAGCTGCTTGAAGAAGAGTCGTTCCAGAATGAGTAAACAAGAAAAGCGTTTACTGCAAGCTTATTTAAATTCGAAAAGGAAGTGGTTTTGAAAGTGAAAGATTCAAAGGCTTGTGAATATACTTTTGAAGAAATCTTTTTAGAGGCTGTAGATGAAAGCCTGTCCATTCTTGGAGACTCATGCAAGCAAGCGTTTTACATTTACCTTGAAAAAACCTATAAAGTAAATAGGCTCAGCATCCCATGCGAAATAGAAGGGTTCACCCGAGCAATTGAAGAAATTTTCGGGTTCGGAGCCAAGCTATTGCAAATCCAGATAATGAAAAACCTCCATGAAAAAACTGGTTACCTGAAAATCCTTCCGGGAAATGCATTAAACTTCACGGAGTACGTGGAAACAACCAGAAAACTTCACCCTTCTGAAGGGCTAGTGAAAAACAGTTAACACCCACCTCCACCGTTTTTATTAAACATTTATCACGTTAAGACAGTTTAACGCAGAAAATAAGAAACCAACACCTGACACTATCCGCATTTACGCAGGAAGGAATGTGGAAACATAGGTCCCTGAGCTACATTGCAGAATGTTTAATCAAGTAGTCAAATGCTTGTGTCCTCTGTTTCTGTCTTCTTTCCGCTTGAGCAAACAGATTTGGAGTGCTCCGGGCGGGATTCGAACCCGCGTCTCCGGCTCGAAAGGCCGGAATACTTGACCGGGCTATACTACCGGAGCGTTTTATCAGGTTACGTTTTTCAAATGTCTCTGCTTTCGAATAAATCTTATTCTCTTAGCGCTGTTTTTAAGCATTCTTCAAGCGGAGCCATTTTTGTTTCTGCCTTGCTAAGCGTTGGCGCGTAATGAGCTGTTTTGGCGGAGTTTGTCATGATTGTTTTTATTCCAAGTTTGTCTGTCCATGTGACTACAGCGCAAGTGTCTGTTATGATTTTAGCTCCGGTTGCCTCTATTTTTTTCACGTAGGCCTTTGCTTTTTCTTTTATGTGGCGGGAGGTACATATCCAAAGTTCAACGTTGCTTTTCGTTTTTCCGCCGCTGATTTTTTCTGCGATTCTGCGGATTTCGCGTAGCGAACAGTGTGGGCATCCGACGAAAACTAGGTCTGGCTTTGTTGTCGAGGCTGTTGAAAGTTCTTCAAATGTTTTTTTAATGTCTTGTGTTTCAACTACTACTTTTTCAAGTTTTACCTTTTCTTTCACGCTGTCATTGTAGTGGAACATGTTTGTCATTCCAGTTGAGGCCAATGCGGCGCCTAACTGTTTCAGCTGTTCGTTTTCAGGGTTTTTTAAACCTTTTATTAATGGAATTTTGTCTTCTAGTATTTTTCCAAGAAATATCCCGAGCGCTCCGTATTCTGCCTCGTTTCTTAAGGGCGCTTTAATCTCTGCCATAAGTTTCGGCTTGCGATTTTCAGTTTTATGTACGCCGTAGTCTGGCGTTTTGCCAATTATTGCCGCTGCAAGTGCGCTTGGGCCTCCTTCACGGTTTGTCCATGCTTCTAGAACGGAATTCGCGTAAATTACAGCTGAAGATTCAGCCCAGGCTAGATGTACCCCTTTCATAGGCTTTTTAATATAGTAAGGCGTGCATGTGTAAGAAGGTTTAAGACCTAATTTTTCAAGAGCTGCGCATAGCTTTATCTGCATTTTTACAAGGTTTTCCGGCAGTCTTTCAGCTAAGTGTTTCTGGTCTATGCTTTGAGGGTTTAAAGTTGCTTCAACTGTGGCTTTTTCGCCGGCGCCTGCTAAAGCTTCTAGAAAATGGGTTGGAGCCTCTCCTAAGCTTTTATATGAGACTCCGGAAATGTGGGCGGAATATACTGGAATAAGCCGTGATGCGTCGAAAAGTTCGCCTAGCTTTACAAGTATTCTCATACATATTTGTTTAGCCCAGCCTAATTCGCCGTCATAGATGCGTTCTTCCTCTTTAGTCAAATACATGAATTACCTTCCTGCAACTTTCAAGATTTTAACCATGCCCTTGTAAGCGTCAACTTCAACAATGTCGCCTGTTTTTATTTGGCTAACGTCCACTTGGTCTACCATGGGAACGTTTGCTATTACCGCGCCTACAACTATGACGGGATCTGCTTTTAGGTTTATTATGGCTTTTGGTGCAAGTCCGCTTTTGGCTAAAATATAAAGCACGTAACTGCCAACTGTTGAGCCGTGACCGTGAGGAAAACATAGAACTTTGCCTTTTATGCATTTACCGTAAAGGTCATGTTTCTTTTCAACAATTATCCCGGTCGCCGAATCCACATCGCCTAGGAAGCTTATAGGTTTTGCAGAAACAAGAGCTTCCGCTTTGCATAATCCTTCAACTATTCCTCGGCCTTGGAGAAAAATAGTCTGCGCCATTTCGCATCCTTCAATAGGATATTTTAGCTGAGGAAGGTATTTCACCTAACACCTTCGAGGCTGCCTCCCCGACTTTTGCACGGTTCTTTTCATCTGTATAAACCCTTAAAATATTTATGAAACCTTTCAGAACGTCGAATATTCCGGAAATTTCACTTAGTCTTTTAAGTTCCTTTTTCCGCTCTCTGGTTTTGCAGAACACGGGTATTTCCATAGGCTGCATAAACATGGAGTGGTGGTAGGGTACGCTGGGAACTGTCGGCACATCTATTATTATGGAATCTGGGCTAACTTTAGCGTTCTTTGCAATTTTGTTCCTTATCTGATCTCGGAACTCTTCAGCTGTGAAAATGTTTGAAACCGTCTTGTCCTTGACATAGAAAGTTTGCTCGTAAGCGCACTTCAACATTTTCCGCCTTTCCAAATCTTTGATTATGTGGCTGGATTTTTTACAGTTTTTAAGCAATGTCCAAACCGTATAGTCGTCCATAGCTAAATATTCCTCCGGAGTTTTAAATGTTGACAACCCTAATTCTTCATCTGCCTTTTCCAAGGCCGTTGCCAGCATTATTTGGGCAGCTCTTCCCACACGGTGGAAGTATATGCTTTTGAAGGATTCTATTCGGGCTATTATGAAGGATTCAAGAGTTGAAAGGGCTCCAATATCCACAGCGAGGTTTCCATCTAGAACGTCGAAAGAGTTGATTATACGGAAAACATCGACGAAACCATACTCCGCGCCTGTGTGATGCGTATCCCTCACAACAAAGTCCAGCTTGTCCACGTCTATAGAGCTTCTTATTATCTGGTTAAGGAACGCTTTCTCACCTGAGAGGGAGCCGACAGCTAATTCAGCAATGTATTCAGCTTTGCATCCAACCTTGCTGGCAAGGTCTTTCAACTCGCTGTTCTTGATTATCCATGCAGTTATGTCTTCATGGGTTTTGTTAAGTTTCTTCGTCAACAAATGTTCAAAAACATGGGAGAAAGGCCCATGGCCGACATCATGAAGTAGACCGGCAATTCGCACTGCTTCTACTTCTTCTTCACGTATCCTTTTTGAAATGTTAGAATTTTCAGCCGCTTTTCCAGCTAGGTACATGACGCCAATGGAATGTTCAAAACGAGTGTGATTTGCCCCCGGATAAACGTATTCCGCGCCAGCCAACTGTCTAAGCCTGCGAAGCCTCTGCACAGGGTAGGAGTCAATTACCTCCTTTTCCCGCTCTGTTATATATACGTATCCATAAACGGGATCTTTTATTTCGCCCCAATAATTTTTAGGCATGAAGCATTCTCCAGAGCTGGTTTAAACAATTATTAATGCATGTTCCCCTTATAACATGTAATACTGGCTGGGAGATTAAAATGGTGGAAACACATGGATTCTTAATATGCATGGAAGGCTTGGACGGTTGTGGGAAAACAACTCAGGCTAAAACTTTGTCGAAGACTCTGAGGAAAATGGGTTATGACGCAGTTTACACAGCTGAGCCTAGCCGTGGAAAAATTGGAGCGTTTATAAAGAGGTATTGCTTGCATGGTCAGAAGCGAGCATTAAGCATTGTTGAAGCTTTACTCTTTGCAGCTGACCGCTGCGAACATGTGGAAAGCGAAATACTTCCAGCTTTAAAAAATGGGAAAATCGTGGTTTCAGATCGTTACATATACTCCTCTTTGGCTTATCAAGGAGCATCTGGCCTAAGCCTTAGCTGGATTAGGGAAATAAATCGGTATGCAGCTAAGCCCAACCTTGCAATTTTCATAGACGTTAAACCTGAAATTGTAGTTCAAAGGCTTAAGCCTAAAAAGTCTGTTATGGAAAACCTTGAAACTCAGCGCAAAGTGCAAGAGTTCTACATGAAATTCGTTCAAAACGGGGAGCTTGTCAAAGTAGATGGAAACAGGTCTAAAGCGGAGGTTGCAGATGAAATATTGTCTCTTGTGTTGAATTGTTTGAAGACAGCTTCAACCCGCAAAGTTTAAGCCTTCTTCAAAGTCCTTCTCGGGAAAAGTTCGTTTACCTTGGCAACCAACATGTTGATTATGTCCTCAGCAGCCATATGTCTCGGTCCCCGCTCATGGAAAACCTGTGCTTCCAAAAGTCCAGTGTTGAACGTTAAGCGAAGCATGTAATAATCAAATTTTAAAGGTTTACTTTTGCCATTTGTTTTCTTATAATATCGTACTGCACAGAAAAGGTCCATTACTTGAAAAGGAGTTTTCTGAATTTTTTCCAATGCTTTTTGAGCCTCTTCAGCGTCTATATAGTTGAAGGCTTCGCCTTCCGCTATGCCGAACTCGAAGATGGCGATGCTTCCAAGCACCGGCAGGTTCAACGCTTTTTCTATGCTTTGATTTTGACTGTTAAGCCTATGTAAAGCTTGAATTATTGCATTTTGCAGTTTCCTGTTTGAAACCGTGCTTGTGAAAAGCAAAATTTTATGAACGTTAGATGGAAAGTTTTCATAAAACCCAAACATGGCAAAACCGCCTTAAAGACGCCTAGAATTTTTGGCTTTCCTGAGTTTTTCCAAGTTTTCAAGCAGTCCGGAAAGAGCAGATCCGAGTTTCTGAATATTCTCGACATCGGTTTCTTCAGCAATTTTCTCTTGAATTTCCTGAATCTTAGCTAGTAATGTGGCCTCCAAAGTTTCTAGGCTCATTGAACTTTTGATTTTAGACACTTCCGCCTCTTCCTTAACAACTATTACTTTCTTTTCACATTTGGCACACCATAAATCGCCGTTTTTAAGCTTGAAAATAGGCGATGCACATGCTGGACAGGCAAGCTCGGTGAGTGTAGAGCCTTGACGCAGCAAATCAGCCATACGCTTAATATGCTGCTCGTCGTTGGTTCCGGGTTCCCGCGGCATTTTAATCCAACCTCAAAAATAAGATAGATATAAAAGCCTATATAACTTGATTACTTGATTATTTGAAATGATGTGGTGAACTGTCATGGTGAGAAAGAAGAAGCTTGAGGAGTATGAAGAAAGGATTAAGCAAGCTTTAGCTGTTCTGGCTGAAGTTTCTGAGGACACCACAACGCCTCGCAATATTAGAAGGGCGGCGAAAGATTCTATGAGTGCTTTGCAAACATCAGAATTTACGCCTGCCGTGAGAGCTTCAAACGCTATATCCATTTTAGACGAAATTCTGCAAGACCCAAACATGCCGCCTTACACGCGAGTAAAACTCTGGAACGTTATGAGCATACTTGAAGCTATAAAAGATTAACTGTGAGCATAAAAGACCGCTTCCGTTTTATCAACGTTGAAATAATTAGAAAAATGAAGGCGGCTTGTTACCAACTTCAAATGTTTTCACTCACATAGGTTATAAGGAGAATCTGAAAATAAGTTAAGCGTGTGTGAGGTTGCTTGAAGGTTTTTAATTATAGCGAGGTTAAAGCTGAAAAAGCCGAGGGGGAAGGAGCTTCAAGGTTAAAGGTCAGGTGGCTTATTACGAAAGATATTGGAGCTGAAAACTTTGCCATGAGGCTTTTTGAAATGGATCCTGATGGGCACAGTCCGTTGCATGCG
Organism: Bathyarchaeia archaeon; assembly: GCA_038826715.1. Classification (GTDB taxonomy): domain Archaea; phylum Thermoproteota; class Bathyarchaeia; order Bathyarchaeales; family Bathycorpusculaceae; genus JAWBOH01. The sequence goes on from JAWBOH010000011.1 coordinate 45,891, forward strand.
CATCCGTGGGAGCATGAAATCTTCATACTTGAAGGCGAAGGCACCGTTGTCGGCGCAGATTGTGAAAGAAGGTTTAGGGCAGGCGACGTGATTTTTATTCCGCCCAACGAAAGGCACCAGCTGAAAAACGATGGCAAAGCAGCTGTTAAATTTCTATGCCTTATCCCCCACTCCGCCGGACCCTAAAACTTTGTCACGTTTTCATTATCTAGAGTTTTCAGGATTCGCTAAAAATATATGCGTGTTGTTACATCTTGTTCTGGGCTTTAAGGAGTCTAACGCTTTGAAGTATGATGTAATAATTGTTGGAGCAGGTCCAGCTGGAATATTCTCAGCTCTCGAAATAGTTGAGAACGCAGAAACACGCATTTTAATGCTTGACAAGGGTCCAGGCTTAGAGGAGAGAAAGTGCCCCGCAAGCAGAGGCTTCGGATGCGTGAAATGCGAACCGTGTGGGCTTTTATGCGGATGGGGCGGAGCAGGATCGTTCAGCGATGGCAAGCTTACCTTGTCAACAGATGTTGGAGGTTGGCTAAACCAGTATGTCTCAGAAAGGGAGCTTAACGAGCTGATAAACTATGTGGATAAGGTCTACATTCGCTTCGGAGCGCCAGAACACGTTTACGGCGGAAACTTGGAAAAAGTGGAGGAAATCGAGAGGAAAGCTTCCTTAGCTGGGTTAAAACTTATTCACCAAAAGATTCGGCATATGGGGACGGAGCGTTGCGCTCAAACACTGCGAAAAATGCGGCAAAAACTTGAAGAAAAGGTTGAAATAAAAATGAAGAAAGATGTTAAAGGGCTTATCGTGAAAAACAATGTTGTCGAAGGTGTTGAAACAGTTGACGGAGAAAAAATATTCGGCAAGTATGTTATCGTCGCTCCCGGAAGGGGTGGAGCGGAGTGGCTTCAGACAGAAGCTCAGACATTAGGCTTAAAAACTCTAAGCAACCCCGTGGACGTAGGCGTCAGAGTTGAAGTTCTAGCCGCGGTTATGGAAGATTTGACAAATATTCTTTATGAGCCAAAATTCATATACTACTCAAGGTTCTTCGACGACCAAGTTAGGACTTTCTGTGTTGCGCCTTACGGCGAAGTCATATCAGAATCATATAACGGAGTGTTAACCGTGAACGGGCAAAGCTACGCGGAGCGGAAAACTGAGAACACAAACTTCGCGATCCTGGTCAGCACATCTTTCACGGAACCTTTTAAAGAGCCTATAGCTTACGGAAAATACTTGGCAAGGCTTTCAAACCTTCTCAGTGGAGGTATACTGGTGCAGCGCCTAGGCGACTTGGAAGCTGGGAGACGCTCAACGCCGGAAAGAATTGCCAGAAGCATTGTTAATCCAACTTTTAAAAACGCGACGCCTGGAGATTTAAGCTTCGTTCTGCCTTACCGCTATTTAGCCGACATAAGGGAGATGCTTGAAGCCTTAGATAAAATTGCTCCAGGAATCCATTCGCGGGACACGCTGCTATACGGTGTTGAAGTGAAATTCTACTCTTCAAGACTTGAATTAAGCAACTCCTTAGAAACAAGGATAAGAAACCTATTCACAATCGGCGACGGAGCTGGAGTAACAAGAGGACTGATTCAAGCATCAGCTTCAGGAGTGATTGTTGCAAGGGAAATTTTAAAACGTGAAAAACAAAAGGCAAAAGGAAATGTCAATAGTTAAGGAGCTTAAATGTTCACACTGCGGAGCGCCAATATCCTTTAAACCAGGCGAAATAATAGCCACATGCCGATACTGCGGCTACACTTTAGTGATTGAAACTGGAAAAGCCTTTACATTTGAGCATTCTATGCTGCCTAACAGGTATGATCCGGCAAATGTTGAAGAACCAGCCAGAAACTGGATGAGTTCCGGATTTGTGAAACCGAAAGACTTAGCGAAAAGGGCAAAGTTCACCGAGAAAACCTTAATGTATCTTCCTTTTTGGATTATATCTGCTGACGTTGAAAGCACATATAAAGGTGTTTTTGAGCGGATAAGTCCCCCTGTACTGAAAGAGGGGAAAATAGCTAAGAAATACGAGTGGCTTATCCTTGCAATAAAAACCTCTGAATTCCCTACAAAAGAATACGATGTGCCGCTGAAAGGTAAAGTTCCCTACGACTTCAGAAAGATCGAAGGGTTTGCTAAAGTACTTAACAGCGAAATTGACAGAGAAGAAGCCTTAGAAATTGCGAAACAGGAAATAGCTGAGCACCACCGCTATTTGGCTCAACAGGATGTTGACCGCATAATAGAAATGAAAAACGAGGTAAAGGTGAAACAGGCAGTTTACTTGCACGCGCCAATATGGTTTATAAAATATGAGTATAAGGGTAAAATCTACACTTTGTGGCTTGACGGCGCAGCGGGGGAAGTTATAAGGGGAGACATACCTCCAGCTAGAATTGGAATATTCTAAGCCGTTAAAAGCTTAGACGTCACGGGGAATGTTAACGGTTTTTATTTACCCATTAATGAATTAATGCTGAAGGGCTGTGGGCATATTGGGCGAAAAAATTATTGGACGTGGAACATGGTACGACAAGATGGCTGTGAAAATAATTGAAAGAGAGCGAAAACTTGGGAGAAGCCTAAACCTTGTCAGAGCTGAAATGGGGTTCGGCGCCTCAGGTTTCCCCCATATTGGAAGCCTAGGAGACGCTGCCCGTTCATACGCCGTAACGCTTGCGTTGCGGGAGCAAGGCTGCCACTCGGAGCTTGTTGCCTTCTGCGACGACAAGGATGGACTGCGGAAAGTTCCAGCAGGGCTTCCTAAATCTTTAGAAAAGTATCTCGGTTTTCCAGTTACAGACATTCCTGACCCTTTCAAATGTCACGAGAGTTACGGTAGCCATATGAGTTCACTTTTGTTAGAAGCATTAGACAAGTGTGGGATAGAATACCGTTACATATCTGCCAAAACAGCCTATGAACAAGGCTTGCTGAATAGTGAAATCCATAAACTGCTTCTAAACTCTAAAAAAGTTGGGGAAATAGTCAAAGAGGAAGTGGGACAAGAACGATACATGGAGGTTCTGCCCTACTTCCCCGTATGCCAGAATTGTGGAAGAATATACACAACTAAGGCGTTGGATTATACGGCGAAAGAAAGGAAAGTGTCCTATGTGTGCAATGGGATGGAGATTAAGGGCAAATGGATAGAAGGCTGCGGATATAAAGGCGAAGTTGAAGTTACAAAAGGCATGGGAAAACTAAGCTGGAAGGGTGAGTTTGCAGCTAGATGGAAAGCCTTAGATGTAAGGTTTGAAGCTTACGGTAAGGACATAGCTGACTCCGTCCGCGTTAACGACAGAATTTGCCGCGAAGTGTTAGGGTTCGAACCACCTTCCCACGCGAGATATGAAATGTTTTTGGACAAAAGCGGGAGAAAAATTTCGAAGTCTACGGGCAACGTTTTCACCCCTCAAGTGTGGTTCAAATATGGCTCTCCACAATCTTTGATGCTTCTCATGCTTAAACGGTTCGTCGGAACCCGCACATTGGACGTTACAGATATACCTTCCTACATGAATGAGCTTGATCATCTTGAAGATATATACTTTGAAATAAAAACACTTTCAGACAAAAAGGAAATGACAAGGCTGAAAGGCTTATACGAGTATTGCTGGGTTCTAAAGCCTCCTGCAAAACCAAGCATCCACGTGCCCTACAACATGTTGGCCTTCCTAGCTAAAATAGCACCCCAAGGCAAAGAAATAGAGTTCATAACTGAAAAACTTCAAAGCTACAGTTACCTGCAAAAAGGCAAACAGCCAGACGAAAACCTTAAAAAAAGAATAGAATATGCCATCAACTGGGTTAAAGACTTTGAAGAAATCCGTGAAACCGCAGTCACTCTAAAAACAGAAGAGAAAAACGCTATAATTGACCTTATACAAGCCATAAAAACTGAAGAACAGCCTGAAAAAATACAAAACATCATATTCACCACCGCCAAAAAGCATGCCATCTCACCGCCTGAATTTTTCAAAACTTTATACACGATATTGATAGGTGTCCCTCAAGGTCCAAGACTTGGACCCTACATAGCAGCCATGGGCAAGCAAAACGTAACCGAAGCCCTGCGAAGAGCATTAAACCAAAACTGAAAATCCTTTTATGCAAACATGCCCTTACTTATTAACCAGACCCTTAGTCTAGCATGGATAGAAAAAATCCTATCCGAACTTATATATTTTCAGGTGGCAGACTCTTGTCATTTCGGACTGTTAGGTCTGAGTTAGTTTGCTTTCGAGGTCTGAATATGTTATTGTTTTTATGATTTTGCTTGCTGTTTTCTTTAATTTTTCGTCTTCAGTTACTAGGGTGGCTTCCGTGTTTCTAGCTGTTGTGATGTATGATGCGTCGTAGAAGGTTAGCCCTTCTTTATGGGCTATTTGGAGTGTGTTGGAAAAATCTATTTTTGTAAATTTTATTGGTTTTATCACGCCTCTTATGGCTAGGTTCTTTATTGTGGTGGCAGTGTCTATGGCGTCCTCTATGGATATTAATTTCAGTAATGTTGAAAGCTTCCAGAGGCTGTTACAGGCTTCGCATATGGCCAGGTCTGTGGTAACCAAGTCTTCGCGGGAGGCTTCTAATATTAGCCGTCTGCCCCGTCTAGTGACCAATGGCAAAAGTGCTGAAGCATCAAGTAAATACTTCAATACGCTTCCCTATCTTCACGTACAAGCTTAGCTATCAATTTCGGATCTATTTTATTGCTGAGGCGCTCTTTCAACCGCTCTAGTCTTTCCCCAAGGTCCTTTAACTCTAGTTCCACGAGATATTTGTCAAGCAATTTTCTCACAGTTTCACTAATGTTAACGTTATATTTTTCTAGCTTCTCCTTTATTTCCTTTGCAACTCTAATAGTTATAACGCTCATTTCTACGTATTACATACTGTAATACAACCTTATAAAGCTTCAGCTTTCTACGCTAAGGCTTTATTGAACACGTTACACCTATAGTCTTCTTATTTTTCCTGGTTCTGGCTGGTATATTTGGCCTTGTTGTGTTAGGCGCCATATGCTATTTCAACACGCCTTTTCCAGCACTTCCTCTATTAGAATTGTTTGGTTTGGAAGGTTTTAAATAAGCCGTTTCAAGGTTTGGCTTATGCCTTTCGTTTGGATGGTTTGTGGTTTCCAAAGCTCTTTTCTGGGCGCAATTTTCCATAACACATTAGCTCAATGGCAATTCTGGAGGGAATGTTTGTAGCCGCATTCAGTGTTTGCTTCAACTCCTCCTTTGTTGGAATTTTGTCCAGGTACTTAATGCCCTTTTTAAATGGAGGCTTTCCTTGAACTTTATGGAATTTTATGAAGCTTTTAACTGTATTCCAAAGGGTATAAAGCGTTCCAGTACTTCTAGAACCCTTACGGATTTCCGTCACAGCCCAATTCTTCAAAACGTTAAACGCTTCGTTAGGAGTTAACTTTACTAGCTTCGAGGTAGGTCTGCCACAGCCCTAAACAAAATCCGCCAGCATATCGACGCAATCACAAGCCGTTCTCCCGATCCTCACAGTCAATAACTCGTCAAACCAGCTTCTAACCTCTCCGCAACCCTCATATAATTTGAGAGCTCTCTTTGAAAGTGTATGTCTATAAATGTTCGGATAGGAAAAGTCGGGCCCGTAGTCTAGCACGGATTAGGACGCTGGCCTGCGGAGCTGGATTCCAATAGTGGCTTTGGCGTTGAAAGCCGGAGATCCTGGGTTCAAATCCCAGCGGGCCCGCCATTTTCCTCTTGTTCTGAGAAAAAAGTTTGATTTTTGTTGATTTGTCGGTTTAGAGCTTTGAATAAGCTTTCTTTTAGTGCGGTTTGCTGGGCAGTATCAATACCATGTTGAAGCTTACGTTTATGCATATGATGATTAGCTGGTTTATGAGTTGCGCATGCGATAAAAAAGGGGTTATGGCAGCAAGTCTTCTGGGAATAAGTCGACTATCGTGGGAGTTTGGTATTTGCAGTTCGCCTTGGCATAATCAAAAGCTTCCTCAACAACCACGTCGCTTGCTTCGCAAAGAGACCCATCCGCATCATGGTTCCATATATCAGCTTTTCCGTACAGGATTCCCTCTTCTACGAGGTAATATGTGAACTGCCCATTTTGGACACTTTCAAACTCGTAAGATAGGCCTGACTCTGAGCACGCCATAACAACGATTCTTCCTCTAGCCTTCAGGTCTGTCATTCCGCCGGCATAACACGAATCGAAAATGAATATTATCCTTGAAGTGGCGAAGTTGGAGAACATCTCTGCAAGTTCTCCATCCCATATTAGCGATTGAACTGTGCATTCCCATGGAACTATTGCCTCATCTATGATTTCGTTGTCTCCGTCATTGGCTTTGCCTCTTGAACCGTGGCCGCTATAGAAGAAGACGACCTCATCATCAGAACTTACACTTTCTTTTAACGAACAGATAGCTGATACTATGTTGTTACGAGTTGCCTTTTCATTAGTTAATAGTGCAATTTTTTTCTTTGAATACCCATAAACGCTGATCAGGGTTTTGTAAAAGTCTGATGCGTCGTCGTCTGCATATTCAAGGTCATTTCCATCGCCGTTATAGTCTGAAATTCCTATAACGATAGCCCATTTATCTGCTCCCTTACCAAGTAGTTCTCCTAAAACACCTGTCGCCGCTTGTTTTAGCGGTTTCGCTGTTTTGCCCATTGCGGCTGTCCCTCTAACTGTAATTTTCCTGGTTATTTCAACGTCTGAAGCTTGAGCTGGGATGGCATACGTCTGCGACTGCAAAATCAGCATTAAAAATAGAATCGCCAATATTCCAAACCACAGTGTTCGCTTCATATTCTCAACCGTAAGTAACGTAAGGCTGAACATTTTAAAAGGCTTATTCCAAACTGAAAAAGGAAGCGTCTCTTCCAACATTGCAGAAATACATTCTATTCATCATTCGCCTAAACCAACCGTATCAAGCGTGCAAAGACGCTTTTTCGTTTCCAGAACTTTAACTTGCAGTTGGCATCAATTGTAGACGCTTGAAAGCTTAACCAGCGTTTTCTCTCACCTTCATTTATCTTTTGTAGCTTGCTCTTTGCTTCACATTTTAAGTTTGAAAACAAAGCTTTGCAATCTAATCTCTCCTGAATAATGGGAATATTCTGGTTTCCAAGATCCTTTTTAGGTAAGTAGGCGTGTTTATTACGTTGATTTCTTAATCCAGGCCTTCACTTCATCAACATACTTTTTATTGATTTCTTCTGATGTTTTCACGAATAAACAAACGACAAACCACGCAATTAAGCCTAAAATCATGTGCATTGCCTGCGGATATGGAAACCATTCGTATATTTGCGGGTGTATAAAAGCAGCTATGGAAGATATTATTCCTACGGTAAGCCCGATTATGCCTGCTTCTTTTGAAGCGCGTTTCCATAACATTCCAATCATGACGGGGACGGCTATGCCTAGTCCAGGAGACGCTATGTTTGTAAGGAAAAGCCCTACAGAAACTGGGGAAAGTATAGCCCAGGCCAGACTTATGAAAGCTGCAGCCACAGATGTAATGGAACTCACGTAGAGAAGTTCTTTCTGAGAGGCTTTTCGCCTCAGAACAGAGTATATGTCATTAGCAAAGAAGCTGCCGCACAGCAAAGTTTGCGCTGCAGCTGTTGTAAGGGCGCCGGACATCACTACAAAGAAATAGAGAAGATCAAAGCCTGGTGGACAAAACCTTTGTATCATTATCATGTAGGCAGCGTCAGCCTCTGCGCCTGTGAGACTAGGCACAAGAGCTTTAGCGAATAACAGGGCTATTAAGGTCCCTACGCTGAACATTAAGACATGTGTGGGCAACAGTAAGGCAGCGGTGAGTTTAAGGATTTTTTTGTTTTGCGCACTCATTGCGATTAACGCTCTATGAGGCCAACCCATGCAAGTCACGCCGAAAAAAAGCGCAAAACTCACGGCAAATGTTGGACTGTAAACTTGAGCTGGACCAGGCACTGTCCACCATTCACTTCCAGCAATAGTGAAAGCGCTTGCAGGGCTTATAACAATCGTGGCTATGTATACAATGGGCAACAGAAAGCCGACAGTGGCGACAACGCCCATAACTATGGAAGTCCATGCGGCTGCGCGGGCTCCTCCAAGCAGAAGATAAATTAGAACTACAGACATGCAGAAGGCAAGTCCCCATTCATATGGGAATCCGAATAGAGGCGTCATCAACCTGGCGACAGCAGCGTTTTGTAATGCAATGTACGGACATACAAAGACGAACCAAACTGATGCAACTAAAACTCTAAGCCCATCAGACTGATAGCGTATGCCAAGGGCTTGAGCAGGCGTCACAGCGTTAAACAGTTGTCGGTATGCGATGAACCAGACTCCGAAAAAAAGCAGGGCTATCATATCGCCGATAACTCCGGGAAAAGGCGAAAATATGTAAGCAACTCCAGTTCGATACGCTGTGCCTATATACCCCATAACCGTAAATGCGCTTAATATCGCCCAAGTTAGGTAAAAGTACAGGGATAATATGCCAAGGGCGCCCCCTGCAATTGCATAATCTGCGAAAGATTTTCTCGAGCTCCGATATCCTGCAGCACCTAGACCTATCAAGATAGCGGCAAAAGCGGCGAGTACAGCTATATTTATTATTGCCTCCAAATCACTCACCTTTATAAACATAAAGGAAGAGAGCAAACGTCACGAGTATACCGAAAAAAGCGTAGACGACGATAAGCCAAGATAGCCAGCCGAAATAAATCCAATTTGCTGATTCAGGATTACCTGTAAGCGGCGCAACTCCAAATGCGACGATGAGGTAAACAACAATTAAGAAGACGGCCATGCTGCGCGTTGAGATTTTAAAGTTTTTCCGGGAATCCTTCAACCAGAGCCACCTCAGCGATGGCGTTTATCTATAAAAAGAATTCATTTTTATCTTTGTCGCTTGTACTTAAATGCTTCCTTTTGTTCTGTAACCATGAGATTTAAGAATAAAACGGCAACATTTGGTTAGACAAGATTTATTACTTAAAGGTTAAGTTTAGTTAAAGTCAACGAGGTGTAATCATGCCAGGCGTCAGGGATAAAGTGGCCATAATAGGTATGGGATGCACCAAGTTTGATGAGCATTGGGATAAAAATGTCGGAGACTTAATTGTTGAGGCTTGTAATGAAGCTTTTGAAGATGCAGGCATAGAGCCCAAGGATGTGCAGGCTGCTTGGTGGTCTACAGCGTGGAGCGGTGAACTAGGCCGCAGTTTAGCTTACCCGTTAAAGCTTGGCTATATCCCTATCACTCGAATTGAGAATAGATGTGCAAGTGGTCATGACGCTTTCATTAACGCTTGTTATGCAGTGGCATGCGGCGCCTTCGATCTTGTTCTCGTATGCGGCGGCGAGAAACTTAAGGATACAGGTTTGCCGATACCTGGAAATTATGATCCTGTTCAGTTTTATACAAGCAGGGTGGACACTGGTTTTCTGCCGGTCACCGCTTGGGCCATGCTTGCATTAAGATACTTCCACCATTACGGTATTCCTGTGGAGGAGGGGCGCCGAATTTTATCCAAAATAGCGGTCAAAAACCATTTTAACGGGTCGATGGCGCCTAAAGCCCAATTTCAACGAAGAATAACTTTGGAAGAGGCGTTGAATGCACCGATAATTTCTTGGCCGCTGGGTCTTTATGATTGTTGTGGAATAGCTGATGGAGCTGCAGCTGCAATAATAACTAGGACGGATCTCGCCCAAAATTATAGGGATGACTATGTGCTTGTTAAGGGTGCAGGTATGAGCACAGGCATGTATCAGGGTCAAGTGCAGGATGATTGGAGTCTGGTTTATGTAGAGGAAAATTTCAGAGCTTCTCAAATGGCTTATGTTGAGGCGGGAATCAGGAACCCTCGAAGGGAACTGGACCTAGCTGAAGTTCATGACTGCTTCACGATACATGAACTTGTGATTTATGAAGACTTCGGCTTCAGCCCTCGCGGTAGGGCATGGGAAGACGTGGATTCAGGAGTTTTCGAGTTGAAAGGCGAGCTTCCAGTTAACACCGACGGGGGTTTAAAATGTTACGGTCACCCTTTAGGGGCAAGCGGACTTAGAATGATATATGAGGTTTACAAGCAACTTCAGGGAAAGGCTGGGCAACGTCAAGTTGAATTAAGAAACGGGAAAGGCTTAACCCACACCTGCGGAGGCACTCCAGTTGACTCCCACACAGCAGCCGTAGTCATATTAGGTCAAAAGGGGGCTTAAAATGGTCGGAGTGGTTTCTTACAGTGCTTACATTCCTTTATGGAGGCTTAGCCGCGAACTGCTGGCGAAAGGGCTTTCAGGCGAAAAAGCCGTGGCAGGCAGAGATGAGGACAGTTTAACTATGGCTGTTTCCGCAGCTATTAATTGTGTAGGCGATGCTAACCGTGAGAAAATTGACGGCGTTTTTTTCGCCTCAACAACCTCACCTTTCAAAGAGAAATGCGCAGCAAGCACCGTGGCAACCGTTTTGGATCTCCACCGCGACGTGTTTACAGCGGATTTCGCAGGGTCTTTGAGGGCTGGAACAAGTGCTTTAAAAGTTGCAGTTAACATGGTGAAAGCCAACGCGGCTAGACAGATACTTGTCACGACTGCAGACTGCCGATTAAGTCCACCAGGATCATCATTAGAACCAACATTCGGCGACGGCGCAGCAGCTCTTCTTGTAGGCAAGGAAAATACTGTAGCAGAAGTAGAAGAAGATTATTCAGTCTCAGATGAGATATATGATGTTTGGCGAAGAGATATCGACACATACGTTAACTTCTGGGAAGAACGTTTCATCTACTCCTACGGATACGTGAAAGTTGTGAAAGAGGCAGTTTCAGGATTGATGGAAAAAGCTGGTGTTAGTGTTAAAGACATAGTTAAGGCGATATTCTCAACTCCTGACATGCGGAGAAGCGTGGACTTGGCCAGAAGCTTGGGATTTGATGTTAAGACTCAGCTTCAAGATCCCTTAATGGCTAATGTTGGTAACACGGGTACAGCTCAGCCTATAATGTTGTTTGCAGCAGCTTTGGAGGAAGCTAAACCTGAGGACAGATTTCTGCTGGCAAGTTATGGAAATGGCAGCGATGCTTTCATTTTCAGAACTAAAGATGGTGTAGAAAAAGTTGGAGGTAAACGTCGAGGAGTAAAGACCTATCTTAAATGTAAAAAAATGTTGCCTGATTATGCCACATATCTTAAGTGGCGTAGACTTGTGGCAATGCCTATGCCCAGAGTGCCTGTATCGGTTTCTTACCCTTCAGCTACAGCCATATGGAGAGAGCGTAAACGCATATATCCGCTGCATGGCGTAAAATGCAACTCATGTGGCACTGTGCAATATCCTCCTCAGCGAATATGCATCAAATGCCGCGCAAGAGACAATTTTGAAGAGGTTAGGCTATGTGAAAAAAAGGGTAAACTTTTTTCCTACTCTTTCG
>JAWBOH010000012.1:0-53269 GCA_038826715.1 Bathyarchaeia archaeon
CTAACCGCGACGACGGAGGCGGCCATCTCGCCTACGTGCAGACTAAGCAAACGGCAGGTTTCGATTTTGTGACGCTTTACGAGAGCATGAAGCGTGCACCCTACCGCATCGGTCCAGACCCTGAAAAGCCACACACGCATCCAACAACGCAGATCATGATGTTTCTCGGCACAGACCCCTACAACATGGAAGATCTAGGAGCAGAATTTGAAATCTGCATAGGAGAGGAAATGGAAAGGCACAAGTTCACCAAGTCAACCGCCGTGCTGACTCCGCCTTTCCTGCCCCATTGGCCTGGCGGAGTGGTGAGGCTTCAAAAACCCATCATCATGTGCGACATTCACCCGTTCGGTAATGAACGCTGAAAAAGGGAGGCAAAGCCAAAGCAGACGAAACCGATTCTTATCCCACAAGGGATACGCCTTCCAACAAGCCTGCTAGCTGCGAGTCTGCTGTTAATCTGCTTATGCCTATATTTTTCGAAACCTTTGACAAAGATTTAGTGGCAGGATCGAGAGAAGCATTTAGAAACTTTTGGGGGAATTTTCGAGGAATAGGCGAAGAGGTGAAATAAATGTTTAAGGGGATTGTGCTGAACTATCGGAAAGGCATGAGCTTAGCGGGACAAGCCGATTAGGCTTGGACTGGAAAGTTTTGCTTCCAAATACCTGTACAAGTTTAATTTTTCCACATGGTGAAGGTTGTTAAAAAAGAGGGGGTGTATGGATGGATTTTGCCACGCGGTTTTACCATGGCTTCGGGAACATCAGCGGTTCTGTTGTTATTCCTGTTCCTTCAGGTGCGTAAACCACTTTTATTTGCCATTTTCCGTCAGTGGTTTTGGATATTTGGCCTAAAGTGGTGACTCCTGCAGCTGTGTGGGTTTGCGGGTCGAATTTCACTTTTCCTACAGGCGTCGTTAATTCAACTTTCGGGAAAGCCTCGTTTATTGCTTTTTTGTCAAGGCTTCCGGCAATTTTTACAGCTTCAATCAGGACTTGCACCCATGCGTATGCGTATCCTTCAAATGAACTGTAAAAGAGTCCCCCTGAGATTCTAGGCCAGTTTTCCCTTATCCAATCGTTTCCCGGATATGGGTAAGTGTCCCACCAGAAAAGGTCTTTCACCAAGCCTACAGCTAGATCGCCGAAGGGGTCTGGGCTTCCCGCTGCTGAAACGGCTCTTGTGTAAACCACTACTTTAGGTTTGTAGCCTAGGCCTGCAGACTGCCTTAAGAATGTTATGCCAGTGTCAGGCATGATGTCTGCGTAAACCATTTCAACATTGGCTTCTTTGAATTTAACTACGATTGATGTGAGGTCTGCTGTGCCTGGAGGTATTAATCCAGGGTCAACCACGGTTAAACCGGCGTCTCTGAGTTTCTGCGGGTAACCAGACGATTGTAGGAAGTGGCCGTCAGGGTCGTCTTCGAAAAGCAAGCCTACTACTTTGTTAGTTCTGTCTTTGAGGGAGGCTAGGAATGGCAGACCGTTTTTTTCCGCCAAGTTTACTAGACTGTGGTGGAGAACCCAAGTCCAAGTGTATTTGCCGCCTGGAGCTGCAGGTAATCCCAGCTGAATATGTGTGTCAGTGCATCCTTCCGCTATTGCAGGTGTGTTTCCAATTTTTTCGATGGAGAGAACTGCTGGAAGAGTTATTGTCGGAGGTCCTGCCTGTACAAAAATCAAGTTCACCTGGCCTTCGCTGGCTACTTTAGTTGCGATTTCCGCTGATCTTGAAGGTGAACTTTCACAGTCGTAATATATCAACTGTACAGTGTGGTATAAGCCTGTTTTTTCAACGTAAATTCCTTTTTCAGCGTTGATTTCATAGATCAGGGCGTCCCACAATATTTTGGCTCGTATTCCCATTCCGGCAACGCCTCCGGAAAGGTTGGTTAAAACTGCAACCTTTACTGGTTCGCCTTTACTTGGCGGCGGAGGCGCCTGCATGGAAAGCCAGTACCAAACAGCTACACAAGCAACAATAATGATGACGATCAAAGCGGCGACAATTGCGATGCGAGAACTGACTCCCTTTTTGTTCATAAAACATCTCCGTAAAGGAGAGAATAGTTTCAGTTTAAAAGCTTTTTCTCCAGTCTAGGTTTTGGAGCAAAGTTATACTAAAGGGGATAAAGCAGCTTTAACCATAACCGGCCTTAAACAATCGTTTCAGCTTAAAGTAGGGATTGAAAATTTTCGCTTTTGCTGGAAGGCGGATACCGTAAAGAAACAGTTCAATAATTGTATGCTTAGAATCAAAAACTATATGGTGTCTGCTTTATATTTCTATGTTGCCTAAGTTTATGTCTTTTTCAGTTGTTACTACGTCGATTGTTTTTTTAGGGTATCCTTCTTTTTCAACGTATAATACGTATTTGTGGTTCCACTCTAGGTTTTTGATCCAGAAGTCGCCGAATTCGTCTGTTACTGTTTCATGTTTTTTCCCTGTGAAAAGGTTGGCTGCCACAACTTTGGCTCCTTCAACAACTTCGTTATTGATTGGGTCCGTCACTGTTCCGGCGATAAATGGTTTGGGTAAATTAAGATAGTGAACTCTCGGTTTGGTTCCGTATTCAGGGTGAAGCACTTCAGCTTTTTCAATAACCTGTTTAAATGTTTCTTCATCGCCGAACATCATTGCTTCTTTCTGACATGCGTCTACGCATCTTGGGACTTCAAGCTGATAAAGCGGGTCTTTCCCGTCTAGTAGGTGAGCGCATAAAGTGCATTTCTGCGCTATTTTAAGTTTCTCGTTGAAATATATGGCGTTGTATGGGCATGCATTTACGCATAATGGTTTTGCGATGTCTATGCATCCGTTGCATTTTTCAGGTTGTATAAGAGTAGCTCCGTCGGCTCTTTTGACTATTGCGCCGATTCTGCAGGCTCTGATGCATGGAGGGTTGTCGCAGTGCATGCAGTTTACAGGTATGTAGGTTAGTTTAACTTTAGGAAAAGATCCTCTCTCCATCTCCTCGACTCTTCTCCAGAATGATCCTGTGTCCGGCTGTGGTTTAGCGTACGGTGTCCAGTCATTGTCTACATGTTCATCTTTGCATGCAATTTGACATGCGTAACATCCTACGCATTTAGCGACGTCTATTATCATGATTTTTCTACCCATTTTGGTCACCGTTTAATCCATGTTTTACAGCATTGTCCAACGTCTGGGTGAATTTTTCTAGCGAAGGCTTCTGGATACTCTTTAACCAGCCTCTCAATATCGGCCTTTTTGACGTCAACGAGGAAGCTGCTGACAGCCATTTCAGGCACTTTTACAACTGCACCTTTTTCGTATTTTTCGCGCGGTGATGGACATATGAGGTTTATGCATCCGCCCCTGTCAATTTTTGTTTCTATGGAAATCAAATCCAGCCTTGAGCCGTGTGCTATTTGTAAAACTCCTGGAGCTATTCTTTCAGTGACGACGGCTCCGCATAGAACTGCTCCCCTGTCATTGTAAACCATTACTATGTCGCCGTTTTTGATGCTTTTTTCAGCTGCGTCTTTAGGGTGAATCCATACGGGCTCATACAGGTAACCGTCTGGCCCTTTAACTTTGCAGGAAGGAATCTCTCTTATCCATGTTATGTCGTCGCAGACGCTGTGATGTCTCCACCTTGGATGATTCGATACAACCAAATATGGATAATTTTCGGCCTTTTCGGCGAGGGGGCTTTCCCCATGGCTTAGCCATTTTGCGACGGGAGGTCTTTCCATGTCGTTTGGCGAATGTTTCAATATTCTGTGAGAAACAAACTCTATTTTGCCTGTTGGAGTTTCTAGGCCTTTTCCTTGTTTGTAGAACCAGGCCGCGCCGCCTTCAAACTTTTCAAAGTTCATCTCGTCCTTTTTTATTTTAAGCCATTCGTCCCATGAAGGCGCATCGTAAATGTAATATTTTTTCATCTTAAACTCTTCCCATGGAAGATTATTAGAGGCTGATGTTGCTTCGTAGGCTTTCCTCAACTGCTCTTCTACTGGAGGGAAATGTTCCCCTATGCCGAGGTTGATTGCGATAAGCCTATAAATTTCGTAATCGCTTTTTGATTCGCCTACAGGGTCTATGGATTTTTCCTGATAGAAGATTCCGTAAGTGTCTGAATCATGCACTACCACTAGATCTTCATGTTCAAAAATTGTCTGAGCTGGCAATATTATGTCTGCAAAAAGCGAGTCGTTCTCAAGCCAAGGGTGCACGGCTACTACAAACTCTATTTTAGGATGCTTCAAGGCCTCAGCCATTTTATACCCGTGGTTCCAACATGCAGTTAGACATGAATTCTCATTCCAAACCATTCTTATTCCTGGATGCCCGTCGTATGGGGGATACCTATATGTTTTAAATTGATCTTCGCTTGGACAAACAATGCTGTTTTTGCCACACCAGTAGACCGGCGGGTTAAGTATAGCCTCAGGTATTAATGTTTTAATTATGAACGGTTTTCCGTCTGGAGGAGGCTCATTCATGTATGTGGATGTTGGCGGCTGCGGCGGGATGCCTTTCCTAAACGTTTCTGGATATTGGGGGATTGGAGGTAATTTTTTGGATACAAGCCATGGAAGTGTGCTGATTATTCTTAAAAATTGTCTTCCAGGTTTTCCAAGTCCTTGCATGGCAAGTAAATATGCTTCCAGCCGTGCTGGCAAATGCGACATGAAACCTCTAATTTTTGGGCCTCCGTAATGCACGGCTAAAGAAGTCCTTTTTTTCGCCCATGTTCTTGCTAAAGCTTTAATGGTTGAGGATGGGGTTCCGCAAATCTTCTCTGCCCATTCAGGTGATTTGGGGGTACCGTCGTCTTCGCCTAAAACATACTTCTTAAATTCTTCAAAGCCGACGCAGTGCGTTTTTACATAGCTTTCATCGTAGCTGTTTTCCTTCAACCAAATGTATGCAATTGAAAGGTAGAGTGCTGCGTCAGTGTTCGGTTTTATCGGAATCCATTTTTCCGCGTGTAAAGCTACAGCGTAATTTAAATCTGGAGATATACCTACAATCTTGATTCCAGCCTTCTTCAGGTACTCGCAGAAGTATGTACCCATTTGCCCTGAAAATCCTGGCACTGTCGTTTCAGGGTCGCAACCGCTGAATATCAGCATCTCACAGTTCTGCAGCACATCATCCCACACTGCGTCTTGATTAGGTTCTCCAACTGATGAATCGAATCCCCAGACATGTTTTGCGCCGTAAAAATATCCCTCCCAACTGTCAGGGTTTCTAACTGCTAAAGTCCATCCTGAGCCGAGTTTATCGAATAGGTAATGTGCCCAACAATGTGGAGTTTGCAGGTAACCAGACTGTCCATGGCCGTCTGCTAAAACCAGTATGGGCTCTGTTGAACCGTAAACCTTCTTTATCCTGTTTATTTCTTCAACTATTATTTTTATTGCTTCATCCCATGAAATCCTAACAAAGCCTGCTTTACCCCTGTTCTGCGGGTTCCTGTTCTCAGGGTTCCAGTCAATCCTCTTCAACGGATACATAACTCTATTCGGCGAAAACGCTCTTTTTTTGAAAGCCAGCATGTAAGTCCATGGGACATGTTTTCTAGGCCTAGTGAAAACTCCTCTATCCGTTTTAATCTCGTAAAGCCTGACATTCTCTGGGATATGGAACGGGAGAACTCTTACAATTTTTCCGTTTCTCACATGGGCCTCCATGGGCAGCGAAGAACCAGAAACTCCGCATAAACATGAAGATAAGTAATTTATTTTCCCCATATTGCTCAAAAGTTTTTCACCTCCATCACAGCTCAATGTTAATGGTAATAGAATCCAGTGAACCCATGTTCAAAAGTTTCGCCAACCTTTCTAGGCTTTCCTCTCATGGCAATATAGACTTCAACTCTTCCTGCTTTTGAAATAAAAAAGTTTGATTGAAGCTTCATTGTCCCTTTGCATGTGCAGTTGTATCCTAGAATTTTCAAAAGATTATCCGAAATGATTATTTCAAATGAACCCATACACCCTCATCGAATTTATGTCAATGCTGTTATTAATTTTTTACACTTTTCAATAGGCGCTGATGCTTGAGGCTGCTCTTAATCATAGGGAAGTTTATTTTTATGTCTTCAAATTTCGGTCAGCGGGTTAAAACGGCTTAACCGGTTTATGCTGTGCATCTCAACCCTAAAATGTTAAGCTGGAAAAGTCAGCTTTCTCATTGTTAGAAGCTAAAATAGGCGATTCCAGCGTCAACCCGCCTACATGTTCGTTCAAACATTCCATAATGGTCAAGCCCTTAGATACGGCTTCATGTAAGAAGCCCAATGTTAGCATTTAAAACAGCATTTCAAGCGAAGTGTGAAGCGTGTTTGCAGCATAGGGCGATAGGTTGCGCTGAGTGGGGTGGAAACGTTTGTTTTTCCTAGGATTTGAGGGCTGTTCGAAGCGTGCGTTTTTTAAGCTGCTTGATTGGTTGGAGGTTTTTATGCTTTGAGTTCTTGTTTTACGAAGGAGTTTAATATTTTTGTCAGCATGTCGCATCTTGTTTTTAGTTCTTCTATTTCTTTTTTCAGTTCTTCCTTTTGCCTTTTCCTGTTCTCGATTTCTTCGTCTATTTGGTATAGCAGTTTCTCCTCTATGTTTTGCAGGTTTAGTTTCTCTTCGTTGAGGAGTTTGATTTCGCATTCAAGCTCTGTTAATGTTTGAACAGGGTTTGGTGTTTCCTGTTTTCCATTGTTTTCTTCATTTTTTACTTCCATCATGTGGGTCACTGAATAAATGAATTGTGTCTTAATAAATAATACTTTATTTCTTTGAAACAAATATTGCAAAAAACAGAATAGCTCGCGTTAAGAAGCATGCTCTATAGAGGCCGATTCTAATCAGAGCCGGCGCCTTTAACCATGCTGTGGAGCTTTTTGGACTCGCTTCCTTCTTTCACGTTTACTAGATATATGCCTGTTAAAACGAGAATGAAGCTTAAAAGCGAAGTTGTGCTTACCGCTTCTTCTAGGAATACGTATCCGAATACTGCTGCGATTACTGGAACTGTTAGGCTTGAAGTTGCCACCGTTATTGTTTCTTCATCCTTTAATAGTATAAGCCAAATGTTTGAGGCTACAGCGAATCCAAGCACTGCTGTGTAAAGCACAGCGAAAACGTACGTTAAGGAATAGTTAAAAATGAGTATGGGCTGTTGGAAAGCTAGGGTTGCGGCGAAAAGAAAGGTAAAGCCTAAAAGGGTTTCAATAAAATTAACAATCACCGGCGTTACGTGGGTTAAAAATTTCTTGTAATAAACAATTGTTACCGCCCAGAAGAATGCGCCTATCATTAGAAACAGTATTGTGTTCAACATTGCTGTTTCAAGCTTTATTCTTTCCATGTAAAGCGTGGCTACTCCTGTGAAACCCATTATCACGCCTAAGGCTTTAATTACAGTGGCTTTCTCTTTTAAGAAGGGAACAGCTAGGCAGAAAACAAACAATGGTTGAGTGTAAGTTAATAAAGAGCTCAGCCCGGTGGTTTCATGTTCTAAAGCGATATGGGTTAAACTTATGCCTGAAGCAAAGAAGAGGCTAAGCACTAACAGTTTAAGCCATGTTCTTCCATCTTTTGGAAAACTCTTAATTGTGAAAGGTAAGGCAGGCAGCAAAGCAATTGAGGCGAAAAGAAACCTTTGCATTACAAAGTTTAAGGGATTAACCAGCTTGCAACCTATCTTCATAGCTGTCCAGCTTGAACCCCATATTAAAATGTTAACTGCTAAGAGTATCCAGTTTTTCCTCTTCAATGTCTAAATCCTCCAGTCAATCTTTCTGAGTGAATTAATAACAGTTGCCTCAGCTTTCATTTCAAACTTCATGATTTTCAAAGCTTTCAAGCAGTTTTCAAAATTGCCATGTCAAAATAGCCTTGGTGGGTAAACTGAAAATGCAGCGTATGAACGGGTTTATGAAATAAAACATGCAGGAGAACTGTGGCGCATGTTGTAGGAAGCGGCTGGATGCAAGATTGGAAAACTTTTTGAAAGTTCACGCCTTAACATTTCAGATAGAAGCATAACACTGCCATTAAAGGTGCGATTAAACCTTTGCACGGTTGACGGTTTTAGACGGCTAAGGTTAAAACGGCTCCAACGGTTAATGGAACAGTCAGATTATCGTTTAACGGCAGGGGTAAACTTTCAACAATCATGGCTGCTGCAGCGCCTGCTAAAGCCTTCCAAAAATCTGTGAAGCATGTGGCTGCTAATAAACCGAAGAAGAAGCCGGCAATTGAGCCTTCAAATGTTTTTCCTTTGTTGAATGGCATTTCTGTTTTTCCAATGATTTTTCCGAAAATTGCAGCTGCACTGTCTTGTAAAGCAAATATGGCGATGGCTGCGCTGCCCGGTTCAGGTGGATACAAGAGCAGGGAAAGCAGTATGCCTAAAGCGAAAAATATTGGGGCGAATGCAAACTCATGGAGTTCTGTATGCGACGCTGCATGGCGCACTATTTGGGAGACTAAAGGCAAACTTTTATCCTTCATCATTGCAAGCTCTGACGCTGCGTATATTAGGGTAACCGTTGCTATGAGGATTGCAACTGTCCATTTCCCAGTTAGGCTGGAAAGTATTGGAACTGTGAAGCCGCAGGCGTGGATGGCTTCTCTGACAAGCTCGTTTCTGGAAGGCCAAACATGTTTTTCCACGTTTTCGTTTGTTATCAATGGTAAAACCTCGGTTAGGCTTCCAGCCACTACATGATCTGCTTTGAAACGGATTAGGAAGTCCGGGTTGAAACCTATTTTCAAAACTTTTGGAACCATCATAGGAGCATTGTTACGGTCATCTGCAACTACAACGCATTTTTCAAAGTTCAGTCCTTCCTTTTCCAAAACCTTTTTTAAAACTTCAAGTTTCCCGTTTGGTTCTGTGGCTAATCCTGAAACTTCCCCTGTTAAAACGTCATTCACTGTTTCCAGTTCAACGCCGAAAGCGTAGTCAGCTTTAAGCTTTAAGGCTAAATCCTCAACAACGAAGTTTGGCAGTCCAGAGCTTATTAAAACAGTTTTGAACCCTTTGTTTTTCAGTTTTTCAAAAACCTCTTCTGCCTCAGCCATCAACGGAGTTGCCCTGAAAACCTTCAGCAGATGCTCTTTTCTTAAACCTTTAAAATTTTTGAAAACCTTATTTAAAGCAGACTTTAAAGGTAAAAGGCCTAACTCGTAGAGGACTCCGATGAAAGCTATTTTCAAAAACCGTTTTAAACCAAGGTTTCCACCTAACTCGAAGAGTAGGTATCGATTTTTAGGAATCAAAACGCCTTCAACGTCGAACACTACAATTTCACGTTTTCCAGTTTTATGCATTTAATTCTCATCTGCACTAACCATTTAAATCAAGCCTTAACCCTTATAACCTTTGGATTTCAAAAACGCTATGCGTTGAGGATGCATTGGGAATGGAAGCGTTTCAAACCCGTGGCGAGGCATGTAGAAGTTGAGTGTGCGAAAGAAAGTGAATTGCTGTTTTCTAAGGAACGTCTGCAAAATATAATCTTTTTCAAAAGTTGTATGGGTGGCTTAAATGTTTCAAGATGAAAACAGCCTTAAAATGTTAAAATCCATTGTTGATTCATGGTACAGCTCTCTGGAAAACCCTCAGGAAACGCAGAGGCAACTGCTTCTGAAGCTGGTTGAAGGTTATGGAAAAACCTTATACGGCGAGAAATGTGGAGCTTCTGAAGTGGAAGATGAAGCTGGTTACCGGCGTAATTTTCCAATCATAAATTATGAGGGGCTTAACCCATATTTGGCAGAGGTGGAAAAGGGCAATTTCAGGGCTTTATTACCTGAACCTCTCGTCTGCTGGGTTATGACTAGAGGTTCAACAGGGCCTGCGAAGGTTTTGCCTGCAACCGAGACGCATCTTGAACACATCTTTACATGCGGTGCAAGAGCTCTTGTTAACCATGCTTTAAGAAGGGGGGATTTTGAACTTTTAAACGGTAAGGTTCTCAACCTGAACTTTCCTTCGCGTGTTCACACTTTAACCGTCGGCGGGATGGCTTCGTCTTACGGGTACAGTTCCGGAACGTATGCAAGGCTTAAGCCTGCTTTAGGCACGGTTAGCCTTGTACCGAGGCAGGAGGAAATAGACGCTTTAGGCGTTGGAATCACTAGGCTTGACTGGATGAACAGGTTTGAGCTTGTTTACCGGAAAGCGTTGAATGAAAGGGTTTATGCAGCCATGGGAGTGGCGCCTGTTATTCTTTCATTTGCTAAATATCTTAAACAGAAGCATGGCGTGAAGCCTAAAGATGTTTGGAGTTTCCGAAGTCTTTTCTGCACCAGCGTTAGGAAAATCCAGTTTAAGTATGCTCCTGTTTTGAGGAAATATTATGGGCAGGTTCCCGTTGTTGAGATTTACAGCGCTACTGAAGGTGTTTTTGCTCAGCAGCTTGACGATTTACCTTATGTTTCGCCGAACTATGACAAGTATTTTTTCGAGGTTGTTACGGGTCGCGGAGTTAAAATGCTGCATGAGCTTAAGCGCGGTGAATGGGGTAGGCTTATAGTTTCCACATGCATCTTGCCAAGATACGACATCGGCGATTTGGTGGAGGCTGCTGGAAAAAACTATTTCCGAGTTATTGGAAGGCGAAAATTTTTAACGGTTTTGGAGCATAGGCTTTACAGGCTTTTTTTCAAATGGTTTCTTTAAACTTTAGGGTGTCTTTTCGAGGCTGTTACAACTGCGTAAACGCCGGAAACAATTATTATTATGCCTAGGATTATGAAGAATAAGGCTCCTGCAATTTCTCTGTTGAGGATGCCTGCTGCTTGAAGATACATGAATGCGCCTAAAAATATGAGGATTAAACCAGCTATTAAGGGAGCTGCAAATCCTAACTCGCGTTTTTCATGCTTTTCAGTTTTCTCTTTTTTCTCACCTTTCTCTTCCTTTTCATGTTTCTCTGTTTTTTCAGCTTTTGAAGGTGCAGGGGCTTGCGTCGATGCAGCTGCCTCCAAAGGTTTTTCTATTTTTAAAGGGGCTCCGCACATGGGGCAGAAAGCCATTTCTTCGCCTACCTGTGCTCCGCATTTTGGACATTGTGGCATGAACTCACCTTACACTCGTTAATCTATTACTGTCAGGTGAGTATTTAAAACATTCAGTTAGGCTGTGCAGATAAATGTTATAAGCTTTTGTTCAACATTATTGGTTGTTGAGGTGTAAGGTTGAGTAAGGGTTCTCGGTTTAGCGAAAAAGCTTTCAGCGCATTTTCTGCCGGATTTTTCTTTATTCTGGTTGGCTGCCTTTTTTTAGCCACTCCTAACCTTTTAGGCAGCATTATAGGCTTTTTCAAAGATTTACACATTGCACAGGTTCCAAACATGGATGTGTATGCTCCTGCGCCTGCTATGCCTCGACGTCACACTATGGTTTACAGGGCTTTCGCCACTTTCAGTCTTGTTTGGGGGATTTTCCAAATTTTGGTTCTAGCCTTAAGGCTGGGTTTTCATTCACCGTTGAATAAGAAGGCTGAAACTTTTTCAAGTGTTGTTTTCTGGCTTGCAGCATGCTTTCTAACTCAGGTTTTCCTTAACGAAGCTGCAACGTTGACTAACTGGTTTC
Source organism: Bathyarchaeia archaeon (assembly GCA_038826715.1). GTDB lineage: Archaea > Thermoproteota > Bathyarchaeia > Bathyarchaeales > Bathycorpusculaceae > JAWBOH01. Next base: position 11,578 of record JAWBOH010000012.1, read on the forward strand.
TTTTTTGGGATGCGATAATAATGCTTATCGGTTTTTCATTGGTTGTTAGAGGCTTAATCTGCGGTTTCAATGTTTACCGCACTTTTCGGAAAGGTTGAAAAGCTGAATATAGGAAGTTTAACCTTTTCAGTCCCTTTTCTTCCCGCAGTTGGGACAGTAAACAGCATTTTCAGGCAATGCCTTTCCACATTGGGAACAAACATTTACAGGAAGCTTCGTTTCTACAAACTTTAGCGGGGAAGCTGCTGTTGGGGCAACATTGGTTCCGGCAATGCGATCTGTTATTTTCTGATGTGGATCTCCTGGGGTTGCTAAACCAATAATTGTGTCTAATAGGACTAGAATCCAATAGATTTTGCTGACGTTTCTGATTAAGGCTGAATATAAAGATGGCCTTTTTCCGTCAATTGTTGTAATTTTAAGATTCATGATTCTTTTGCCGAAAGTTGAGCCGTAATATGTTTCAAGCAGAGTAAAGTATAGAATGCTTAGAACTCCGACTAATAATGGGAAAGAGAAAAGGTTTAAAACGTACCAGGGCAAGCCTGCAGCTAACGCCGTTAAAATGAAAGGTATTGAAATTATGGCTGCAATTATTAATGTGCATAGGCTTACAATAACGCTGTCAATGATGAAGGCTAAAAGCCTCCTTATCCAATGATCCTGAAGTTGAGGATCCTTTCCAATAGTTTCAAAGCCTATTGTCATGGCGTTACACAAGTATGTAGAATGTAATGCGCATTTAAATCGCTTATGTTTTGGAATGAGGCTTAAAGGCGAGGGAAGGCACATGATAATTAGAAGCGTAGACGTTAACAATTCTATAATGTGAGAGCTTTTTATAATTGGCTGAGAATGCACTTTTTGGATGTTTTAGGGCGTTGCTTCAATAGCTAATGCGGCTTAAACTCTTGTCTTTTTGAAATGAGATGGTTTCGAAGCGAATTCTGAGGCTTTGCAAACGGTGGCCGTTGCCTCCATAATTGCAATAGTTGTGGTGTTGGCAGGGTAAGACGTCGCATACGCTCTTGCCTTATTTAACATGGTTTCTTATTATGGCTTTGTCCCATTTTCCATATTTTGCCCATATGGCGAGAGCTATTCCGCCTATGACGTTGCTTATTGAAAAGGGTATCCAGATTCCTATGGGGCCCATGCCGATGGTGAATGCTAAGAAGTATCCTAAAAGTATTCTTATAGTCCATATTCTTACAATTTCAATGGTTGTTGGGAATGTTGTGTGGCCTGATCCTCTTCCAACAGCCATTATGTTCATGCAGATTCCGAAGAACGGTAGGGCCGGAAGCACTGTTTGCAGGAACAGCTGTGTTTCATCAAGTATGTTTGGGTCGCTTGCAAAGACGTTTGCTATTGGCTGTTTTATCGGGTAGACTATGGCGGCTCCGGCTGCGATGATGATGAAAACTATTACGGTTGTTTTGAAGGCTACTTCCCTTGCCTTTTTAGGGTTGGCGGCTCCAAGGCTTTGCCCAACCATTATGGCTGTTGCGCCGCAAAGTCCGAAAAGTGCTCCGTCAACAATGTGCATTATCACGAATCCTATTGAGAAGGCTGTTGCCACAAATATGCCGAACATGTTGACGAGTCTCTGCTGTAAAAGAAAGGCAACTCCGTTCACTGTTCCGAAAGATAAAACCGGTAGGCCTATTCTTAAAACCAGCTTAGCCCATTCAACGTTTAAATCTTTTGTAAATCCAAGTTTCAACTCGGGATAGCTTTTCCTAAGTATGTATGTTTGGCCTATGACGGATAGGATTTTTCCCATAACATCTGTAAGCGCTGCGCCGACAACTCCCAACCTGGGGAACGGTCCTAACCCTAAAATTAGGAAAGGGTCTAAGGCTACGTTGATGGCGACTGCAGCCATGTTGATCATGGCTGGTCTCCTAGTGTCTCCTACACTTTGAAGCAGAGTGGTGAAGGTGAAAGCTATGGAATTGAACAGCACGTCGAAAGCTGTGACTGCTGAGAAAGCCATTACTTCGTTGAAGATTTCAGGCGGAGTGTATATTAGCCAAGTGAAAATTTGGCTTCTAAGGGTTAACAATATTATGTTCAGCATGATTCCGGAAAGGCATGCCAGCGTGAAGAAACGTGAAGCTTCAAAACTTGCGTTTTTATAGGCTTTAGCTCCAATGTACTGTGAAACAATGCTTAGGCACGCGGTGTTCGAAGCCATTATTAAAGCCTGAAAAAGCATTACAACAGGGAATACTTGTCTAGGAACTGATACGCATAACTCGTTGTAACGGCTTAGCCAGTAACTGTCCGCTACATTGTAGGCGATGAATACAAGCTGGGTTAAAAGTGGGGGAATGCCTAGCCAAAAGAAGGTTTTAACAGTTGGTCCGTTGACGATTCTCTCTCTATATTCGGTTATGCCTCGAGATATAGGCATTGTTTCAATTTCTTCAACCATCTAGGTTTATTCCGCCCATTAACATTTAACACTGCCTTACTCTTTTTGAATAAGCAATGCTGCGTTTGGCTTTTGAAAGCATTTTAGCAGCAGCGAGACCTATATAAACCTTTACATGGTTAAGCACGGCTATTTATAGCGCATATCACTGGTAAGGTTATGCTGCATTTAGCTGTTCAGCCTAGAAAAGTTTACATGTGATAAGTTATTGCGCGTAAAGCGTATGATGCTGCAATATAAGTAAAGGATTTTACACTGCAAATTATTGAGTTGAAAAGGGTTTCGTAGAATCTTCATAATCGGAATTAAACTCTACTGAATAGTGGACAAGCTGCAATTGTTAGGCGTGAAAATTGCTGTGAATTCTACGTTCGTCAAATTTGACGAAAATAAAATTTGCGGATCGTGATAAGATTTTAAAACCGCCGCAACTAACATATTTTTGGTGATTTAATTGGCGGACTCGACGTCTGAAGGCGACAAGTTCCTTTTTGAAATAGCTGTTTTTTTAGCTTCCAGTGCCCGTAATTGTATTGATGAACCTCCGCTTTACGGCCCTTTGAGGCTTCTTGACGCGTTAAGCAGAATTGCAGAATTTCCGAAACATGCTTCTTGTTTACATGAGGATCCTTTTCTTCAAAAGGTTAAGGCTTTTGTGGATGAAAAGAAATTTTTGGTAATGTATGACGTGGAAGGTTTCAAAAAGGCTGCAGATGAAGTTGTTAAAATTTTTGCAGCAGAAATTAAAAGAAGATATTTGGATGGGAAACCGTAAGCTGTAAAACAGCGCTAAGCTGCTTTTTGGCTTTCAAATGGGTGGAAGGGTTAAAGAAGCTTTCCATCCTGCATTATTGTTTTGCCGTCAAGTATCAGCGTCGGCCTTGGAACTACGAAGTCTAAATGAATGTCTGAAGAAACTTTTCCTCCAATATGTGAGTTGTCGCCGATTGCCAGGTGCACGGTGCCTCTGATTTTTTCCGCTTCGAGAACGTTGTCAGGACGTTTTGCATATGGGTTTGTGCCTACGCCTAATTCAGCCAGGTTTCTGCGGGAGATAAAAGGCTCAACGTTCTTGCTGAAGTCCAGTAGTTTTCTCAAGTAGTCGCCGACTGCTCCGCCTCCAACTATTTCAGCCACGTAGCCTTCTTTAAAAACCAAAGTCATCTCTTCTTTCAGGTCGGGATACCAGCTGGGTTCAACTACAATTTTTCCGTTCGCTGTTCCTTCAACCGGTGCGCAGAAGGCTTCTCCTGAAGGCAGATTTCCGAACGATCCCTTCTCGGTGAAGATTCCAGCGTCAACTGTTCCGCTTCTGCCTTTGAGGCTTAAGGTTATGTCGGTTCCTTTAGGCGATGTAACCGTAGCCATGTTTGCCTCTGTCATCAGGTTTGCAATCTTTACAGTTTCTTTTTCTATTTCACGGTAATCCGCCGCCATTGGGCCTCCTGGGTAAAACATTTCAGCAAGGAACATTGGCATGCTTGCGACACGTGCTCCAGACTTGCAAGCGTTAACTCTGGCGTCTGTATGCGTTAAAGAGTATGTTGTAATGGCGATGACAACGTCTGCAGCCTTCATCTTTTCTTCAACTTCTGTTCCAGGGTATGTTCCATGTTTACCAACAGACGGATACGTGAAGAATTCTACTTTACATTCTGGGAAGTTTTCAGCAGCTATTTCAGATACGGTTTTAGCTAGAAGCGTCCTTTTCAACGCGTCTGCAAGTTTACTGCTGTCCTTTAATCGCCATTCCTCAGCTGTGGGATAATCTGCAACTACAAGGATTTTTTCTCCTTGTTTAACACCCATATTCACCTTAAACATGTTTACTACGCCGTTAACTATACTATCCTTTTCAATCATTATTTTTCACCGTTTACAAGATAGGCAAAATTGACTATAAAATTTATGCAAGGTTGCAAACATGGAAAATCTTATATCCCGATGCCTATAAACCATTATTTTTGCGGATTATTGTTGGGAGAAGAGCATATGGGAGAGGAGTCTAAGGACAAGTATGGAGACTATGCAATTGTCGGAGTTCCAGAGAAGGAGAGGAGATCTGCGCTTGCAATGTTTATAGAATGGACAAGTGTGGTTACATGCGTGGCTGCGATATGGGGCGGCGGGTCGCTTGGCGTGGGAGGAGACGCTGCGACTGTAATTTTAGCCGTTATTGTTGGCAGCATAATTCTAGCTATTCTAGGCGGGCTGATCGCTTTAATGGGCGGCTACACTAGAATGACAACCTACAGTATAATGAGGTATCCCTTCGGAAGGGTCGGCGCATCAGTGCTTGGACTCGTATGTTCAGGAATCGCCTGCATGCTCTGGTTTGCAATGCAAACATGGCTGGCCGGTGTCTTGGTAAGCTCGATGCTGCCTGGCTACTGGTTTACGAACATTGTTGTAGTCACTGTGTGGGCAGGCATTCTTATGATGATTACATCGCTTTATGGAATAGCTGCAATAATAATTTTGTCATATATTCTTGGGCCCATGTTTCTACTGTTAACCTATTTTGGAGCTGCAGCGGCGTTTGATGCCTTCGGAGGGCTGCCAGCCCTGTTTGCATATAAGCCTGCAACTCCTGTGTCAATAGGATCGCTTATAACAACGGTTGTTGGATTTTACGCTGCAGGGTCTGTGATCGTTTCAGACATATCGCGGTACGGTAAGAAGCCTACTGACGGAGGCAAAGCCTGGGCAGCTCACATACTGCTTTTTAACACAACCCTCGTTCTTATGGGCGCCTTCTCAATTATGCTTACAGGAACAGAAAACATAGCCGTTGCAATGCTTAAAATTGGGATGGGGTACAGCGCCTTAGCGTTTCTATTCTTAACACAGATAGACACGAACGATAATAACCTGTGGGTTAGCTCTCTTGCCTGGGTAAACGCTGTCGGAGGCAAGTTGACGAGGAGACATTGGACGGCGATAATGGGAGTTATCGGGACAGTGTGGGCTGCACTTGTAGCTGCTGGGTATGGGGCATCCATGCAGGTTTTGTTTGATTTCGGAGGCTATCTTGGGAAACTGATACCTCAAATGGGCGCAATAATGCTGGCAGACTTCTTTGTGTTCAGACCGTACATGCTTGGGCTTAAAGATCCTCTTAAAAGGTACAAGTTTGGTCCTGGAACAAAGTATTCTGTTGTAAACGTTGCCGGCGTCATTTCATGGATAATATCGTCGGTGCTTGCATTTTACGCTGAATCGCTTGGAACAACTCCGGCTGTAATGGGCATAGTTAGCGGCTTCGTCCTGTACTTGATTATAGCTGCTGTATGCCACAAGGCTGGCTTAAAATTTGAGGTTGGCGAATGGACTGAAAGGCCTACGGGGTTCTGAGCTATGAGCGAGAAAATTTCATCTGTTAAAAGTTTCGCGTTGCGGACAAATCTAATCGTAGCCATAATAGCAATAATAAGCCTGGCGACAGCAGTTGGGACAAACTATCGAGCGCAATCACTGCTTGTTGTAATAGCAGCTGCAATCGTGTTAACAGTTGTGGCAACTGTAATAAGGGTGAAGATGGCGGCTGACATCTGGGATTGTGGAAAAGCAATAATACAGGGAACATGGTTCTGGATGTCCTTCAGCCTAAGCTACCTTATCATGACGGGTTCCCCGTACTTTGGCATGCCTGCAGTCAGCGTAGCCGTAAACATCATAATAGGCATAGTTATACTTGTGATAGGCGTTTTCACTCTCGTCAAAACCAAGAAAGAGACAAATGTGATGCTGTCAATATAGAACCTTTCAATCCCTATATTTTTATTTCAACCCCGCTTACAAATTTAGGCTCGCAATGTTTTAACCATAGAATAGGCATTTAATCCTTAAACATAGAAACAGAAAATGGGGGTTTTGAAGTTTTTCTCTAATGTTGACGTCGATTTTCCGGCGAAGCCATTTGAAGGGCCGCGGCTCCATTAAGGTTTTCTATGCTTTTCAGGAGGCTTTGGATATTCATGTTTGCTTTGCGAAATCTTCATGTCCACTAGCGTTTCAGCCAGCTTGATTGAGGCTGCAGCTGGGTCGATAACAGGCACTTCCAGAGACTTCTGAAGTTCCACTGCCATTCCAATCATTCCAGTGCATCCGAGAATGATTGCTCCAGCACCGTCTTCATCCAATGCCTTCCTAGACTCGGAGAGCAAATGTGCCTTTACCTCTTCCTTTTTCGCTTCAAGCTCAAGAACAGGCACCTCAACAGACCTAACTGAAGCCAACTTGCTTTCAAAGCCGTATTCCCTTGCCTTCCTTTTGAAAACAGGCTTCAACCTGTCTAAAACTGCAATAATGGAGAACCTGTCGCATATTGTGGATGCTAAGGCTAAGGATGTTAAACATGGACCTACCACTGGAATTTTCACTATTTCCCTTGCCGCGAACAACGCTGGGTCTCCCATACAGTCTATTATAACAGCGTCGAACCCTTTCTCTTCCGCCTCTTTCACTCTTTCAAGAATCCATGGAGCAGCCAGTTCCTCATCGTAGGCTGATTCAATGGATGCTGGACCCTTGTTAAGGCTTACAACGTTTATCTCAACATCTTTCCGCTTAACAGCTTCTAATTCCCTACGAGTAACTTCTTCAAACACCTCATTTTTTAACACAGGCACTATGATGTAGATTCTCATGGTGCAGCCTGCTAAATTATTTTCTTAACCGGCTGGTAAGATCCAGTGTAACCCATCTTCTCTAGTATATGCCTCCACACCATAAAGCCTTTCGCGCTTGCCTTCCACCTTTCTGGAGCTGGCGCAGCGATAACTGCTATTTCCATGCCAACCTGCGTATCAGCATTAGTTAAAGGCTCACCGCTTGTAGTTATTAGACATAATAAGTCTGGAACCATTGCAACAGGTTCTCCTTCTTCTCTCCAGGCAATGATGTTTTCATTTTTAAAGTCGATTAAGAGTTTTCTGCCGCTGTATGACGCTGTGCCTTCAATCACCGTTCTGCCGAAGTCGAAGCCTCCCACAGTCTTTGTTGAAATGTCTGCAATCTTGCCCCTAATAAGCTCGAAGCCGTTAACCGCCTCCGCTGCTTCCCTTACAGGGTCTTTACCCTGTTTAGCTGCTTCCCTTAAGGCTTTACCTATTTCCTCACATTTGCTGACGCTGTTTAGAACAAGGCATTCTCTAAGCCTTCGACCGTTCACAACCCACGTTCCAAAGGCTGCAATCATTCCGGAAGCGATGGCGAATCCGCGGGCGATGTTTTCACCTGCATTGGTGTCTAAAGGGTTTCTTAGATAACCCACAACCACGTTTCCGTTTTTATCAGCTAAAACTATAGGCGATGTTGGAATATCGTAAACAGCGTACAATGTTGTGCCCAACTCAGGAACAGCTCTGCCATTCCCGTCACAGTCAACTGCTGGAACCTTCTTAAATGCAGACACATACAGGGGGGTTAATGTGTTGAAACCACCTATCTCGCCTGGCATTAAATGGGAGAACTTGACGCTAACCATCGAGTATACACGTTCCAACGCTTCATAGGCATGGATGGCTTCAACATCGAAGCCTTTCTCCTTCAAAGCCTTCGGAGATCCTATACCTGCAATCATCGCAACGTTGTCGTTGTCTCCCACTTCATCAGGGCTGGCAAGTTTAACTCCGCCGCCCATGTTAACTATCTTATCAACAAGGGCAAGCCCATCCTTAGGCGAGCCTCCGCCTCCAGAGCCTAGGAAAGTTGCGCCGGAAACTATGTCTAAAAGGTTTTCTTTATCCAAAATTCTCATTAAACCACCTAAAGTTTTTATCATCACATGTTATTTAAAAATTTTCATCAATACGCATCCAACATGAGAGATAGCGAAGCGCGAAAATGTTAAAACTTTAATCATAGAAATCAGTTTAGAGGGTTGCACAATTCATGAACTTGTTTGAAGCGATAAAGGGACGTAGAAGCATTAGAAAATATAAGGATGAACCGGTTAACATGGAATCAGTGAAGAAACTTCTCGAGGCAGCCTGCTGGGCGCCTTCAGCAGGTAATATCCAACCATGGCTTTTCATAGTTATAAACGATCCAGACGTGCTTAAAGCGATACGCATGGTTTCCCCCGGGTATTTCGGTCAAGCGCCTCTTGCAATACTGGTATGCTCGGATAAGGAAAAAGCACTTAAAATAGGAGGAACTTTAGGGCGGGACTACTTGACAATAGCTGACTGTGCAATGGCAACACAAAACATTCTTTTGACTGCGTACGCTTTGGGACTTGGAACATGTGTTGTAAAATCTTTTTCTCATACAGCGGTTAAAGAGATACTTGAAATTCCACAGGGCATAGAGCCTGAACTCCTAATCGTTGTTGGGTATGCTGACGAAACACCCAGTCCTCCACCCCGAACCCCTCTAAGCAATATAGTGTACCTGAACAAGTATGGAGGAAAGTTTCCAGAGTCAGTTTAAAACTGTACTTTGGAAAACCAGTTAAAGCGTTTGGAGTCGTTAAGTGTATTAGGCCTTTGGCTGAAAAGTTGTAATCAGCATGATTGATAACAAAGCTGATTTTTACATGGTTTAAGGTGAACCGCAAAGTAAATAACTTTAGAAAACGGTTATGGTGCCAGGTGGTTTAGAGTGATTCGAATTGTCGGGGTTGTTGGAAGTCCAAGGATTGGAGGCAACACTGAACTGATTGTTGCTGAAGCTTTGAAGGCTGCTGAGGAAATGGGTGGTGTTGAAACTGAGCTTGTAAGGTTGGCGGGTAAGGATGTTAAGCCTTGCGATGCTTGTTTGTCATGTAGAAAGACGGGTGAATGCCATATAAAAGACGATTTCAAAACAGTTTTCAATAAAATGGTTGAGGCTGACGGCATTATATTGGCTTCTCCTGTTTATTTCGGGTCTGCTACGCCTCAAATGGCAGCTTTGATGCATAGAGCCGGATATCTTTCTCAGGCTAAGGGAAGAGTGTTTGAGAACAAGGTTGGCGGAGCCATTGTCGTGGCTAGAAGAGCAGGTCAAAACTTTACATTTGCTCAGCTTTTGTTCTTCTTTCTACATCAGGGAATGATTGTTCCAGGGTCAACTTACTGGAATGTCGCCTTCGGCAGAGATAAAGGCGAAGTGCTTAAAGACGAAGAAGGCTTGACAACCGTGAAGAAATTTGCCGGGAAAATGGTTTGGTTGATAAAGAAGATTAAAGGGTTGGAATGATTTCGCCTTCTCTTTTCTGTAAAATCTTATTCTGTGAAGGATTAGCTGCTCACGCCGGAAACTTTTTGGAAGACGGTTAACAGTTAAACCTTAAATTTGAGGGCATGTTCCCCCTAGGCTTCTATTGCCCTTATACAGTCTTGTTAGGGTTAACTTTTTATGGGAAGCTTTGCCGGTTAGGAGTGTAGCAAAATTTTTAGAAATGGAAAACGTTTATACAGCAGGGTTCAAGTTGACAGGTGTGAAAAGTTTTGATTGCGACGTTTTGGTTGTCGGCGGCGGCGTTGCCGGATGTTATGCTGCTATAAAGGCTAGGGAGAGAAACCTAAACGTAGTGTTGGTGGATAAATTTTGCTCCGGCCATTCTTATGCTACAAGGTTTGCCACTTTAAATTTTCTGGTTTATAATCCTGGAGAAGGTGTGAAGGCTTTAAATTGCTGCATGAATGCTGTCAGGTTGAAAGGCGAGTATCTAAACGATCCTGAATGGACTGAAATAGTGCTTAGAGAATCGTGGAACCGATATCTTGAGCTTGTTTCCTGGGGAGCTGATTTTCGTGAAAGTGAGGATGGAAGTTTGTTTGCACGAGATGTGCCTCCCTTCACCACGGTTCGCTTAGGCCGTCAGGGCGTTGGCCCAGCATGTAGAAAACAGGTGGAAAAGGTTGGAGTCAAAACTGTAGACCGCGTTATGATAACTAATCTTCTAAAAAATGATGGAAAAGTTGTTGGAGCTCTAGGTTTCTCGCTGGACACAGGAGAATCTTACGTTTTTAAAGCTAAGGCAACGGTTCTCGCCACTGGGCTATGCTCCTTCTACATGAGAAGCAGCGGTAACGGCGACGCGTTAGCATATGAGGCTGGCGCGTCAATTACCAGCAGAGAGTTTGTTTTTGTCTGGCCTTGGCATGGTCCTGAATTGGATATGTCTCTTGCAACGGCTAGATGTGTTTACATGAAATTTTTAGATGGGGAAAGCCGTCCTGTAAAGCATAACCCTCGGGAAGAGATAATTGATCTCTCGCTGGAATTGCTTGTGCATGCTGGTAAAGCACCGATATACTGGGACTTGGACAGTGCCACATCTGAGGATGTTGCCAGAATGGAGAAACGCATGTTGACCCATGTTGGCTATAAGGGTTTCAACCCCGGTCAAGGCGGCAAAATACGAATGTATGGAGGCCACTGGATGTTTTTGAATGGAATGGGAGGCGTATGGCTAACTGGCAAGGACTGCTCCACTGAAATCCCTGGACTTTATGCAGCTGGCGACTGTGCAGGTACGAGAACTGTTGGAGCATACCACACGGTTTCAGGTTTCGGCTTAGCTTCTGCTGCGGTTACAGGCGCTAGAGCTGGTGTCGGCGCGGCTGAATACGCTTTAAAGGCTGATGAACCTGACATAGATAAAGAGGAGTTAACCAATTTAAATGAAGCTTTATATTTGCCTGTTAAACGGAGCAGCGGGTTTGATCCAAGATGGGTGATCCAAATAATAAACAGCTTAATGACGCCTTATTACGTGTACGCGGTCAAGCGTAAGGATCGGTTAAAAGCTGCCTTAACATTTATAGAGTTTATTAGAGAAGAAGTTGTTCCGAAAACATGTGCCAAAAACTGGCATGAGCTTTGGTTGGTTTATGAAATTCGAAACATGGTTTTAAATGTTGAAATCTTTTTGAACTGTTCGCTTTTCAGAACTGAGAGCCGCGGAATGCATTTTAGGGAGGATTATCCCCGGCGGGTTGACCCTGACTGGCTTGCCTGGGTGATGCTGAAAAATGACGGGTGTCGGATGAAGCTTTGGAAAAAACCCATACCTAGAAAGTGGCAGCCGGACCTGTCTGTTCCATATGAAGAGAGGTATCCGCGGAAATTTCAGCAGGAATGAAAAGGTGAAAAGTGATTGATATGTGTGACGATTACATTAACAGAGACTTATGCAATGGCTGTGGAATATGCGTAAAATCTTGTTCCATGGATGTCATTAGAATAGATGAAAAAGCTGGAAAGGCCGTAATGAGATACATAGAAGACTGTGTCGGCTGTCAGCTTTGTAAGGCTGATTGTCCGCAAGGTGCAATAGAAAGAACTCCTAAAACAAGTAGGATACAAATTCCGCCGCTTGGATGGCGTTAAACCATTAAAAATGCCCCAGCCAACATAAACCCTTTAAGTTTCGCCGCCGGCTTCTTAGAAAAGCAGTTTATAAATTTGGCCATTTACAATTTGTTTATTTTAATTCTAAAGTCTTCTTTTACAGTGTTTAAAACCACATTTGTAACCGTCCTTTTGATGTGGGGTATTCCAAGCAGGCTTTTTATGAACTGGTTTAACTCTTCCCTATTTTTAAATCTGGCAACTATTGCAATGTCGAATTCTCCGGTGATGTCGTAGACGGATACTATGTTGGTTATTTTTGCAATTTCGTTTTCCACGTCTATAAGGTGTTTTCCTTCAGCCTGAATCAATATTAAGGCAGTTAGGCTATAGCCAACCTTTGCTGCATCTACCAGTGCCGTGTATCCTTTCAAAACGCCTTTTTCCTCCAGGCTTTTTATGCGGTTGTATGCTGTTCCAACAGATACTCCAAGCCTATTCGCGATTTTGCTGTAGGAAAGCCTTGAATCCTCTTGCAGAAGGTTGAGGATTTTGAAATCCAAGTCGTCCAGCTTTTCAACCGTGTTTTTTTCTTTCATTGTTTTCATTTCAAACTCCTTACCCTAAACGGCTTATTCTGAATGAGCATTCATTTAATTTGAAAGTTTCCAAATATTTATATATATTTTCCCATTAAATGATCGAGTTTGTTGAATGAACGGTGGAAAGATGCTAAACTTAAAAATTGAAAGAGCAGAAGGTAAGGTGGGTTCATTCAACTTTTGTCGATATGCGGGGACTTTTACAGGACATGATTGTACCTGCGCGCGAGTACGCTGATGGAGACGCTTTCAAAATGGGCTTAAGCTTCGACGGCTCTTCTGTTAGAGGCTTCAAACCTATAGACGAGTCAGACATGAACTATATGCCTGACCCTAAAACTCTGGCCATACTCCCGTGGGTAACCGACGAAAACCAGAAAAGCGCCATAATCCTAGGCGATGTGCATGAAGCTTACGGCGGCGGCCTTTCAGAAGTCTGTCCGAGGAGTTACGTTGCAAAAAGGGCTGTAAAAGCTGCGGAAGAAATGGGCTACGACGTGTATGTGGCTCCTGAACTTGAATACTTCCTGTTTTCGTCTATAGATCCTACACAACTTGTTTGGGATCTTTGGGTAAGCCCGAAGGGAGGCAAAGGCGACTCTTGGGGTCCTCCAAGAGTTATGCCGCAGTCACCTGAAACAACTCCTGGAAACTTCGTGTTAAGGCCTATGGAAGCCTATTACCGGCCTCCTCCTGAATACACAACTATAGAATACAGGAATGAGGTTTCTTCAATACTGGAAGATTATTTCGGGCTTCGAAATTGAGAAGCATCACCATGAAGTGGCAACAGCTGGACAAGTAGAAATAGACTTCAAGTGTGGCCCATTAGTCGAAACCGCTGATTAAGCCATATACTACAAGTTTGTTGCGAAAAACGTTGCAAGAAAATATGGGTTGATAACTACTTTCACGCCGAAACCTGTGTATCTTGACAACGCCAGCGGCATGCATACGCATATCGCGTCAAAAGAAGCAGGCAAACAAGTACGATAACAAACAGCATTTCCGCAAATGGCTCCTTCAAAATCTTTTAGTGGTAAAGCACGGCCAAACTTAGCGTGCATGCGTGTAGCCCTTTCAGTCGGCTGAAGCAACAAAAATAAGGCGGAAGAACAAACTGAAACCTTGCAGGGATGAAATATTGCAAACAGAAAAAGTTGACATCTCAAAGAACGAGAAGGAAATTGAAGTTGAAGGACACTTGATAGACTCCATGATACTTACACGAATCTGGGATCGGATAATTGAACTTGGCGGAGACTTTGAAACCTTAGAGTTCAAGGTTGGAAAACGCAAAACTGACACGAGTTACGCGCGCATCCTGGTTAAGGGCAAAACTCCGCAGCACTTGGAAAACATACTGAAAGAAATCTATCATCTCGGCGCAGTTGCATACCGCCCGGCTGAAGTCACGTTTGCACCTGCACCGGCAGACATGGTGTTTCCAGACAACTTTTACTCCACCACTAACAATCCAACCCAAATTTACCTTAAAGGCGAATGGGTCGACGTTGAAAACATAATGATGGACAAAGTGATAGTGGTTAACCCTGTCGCCAAAAAAGCAGCATGCAAATCAATTCGAGAAGTAAAAAAGGGAGATTTAATCGTAACAGGTGAAGAGGGCATACGTGTAAAACCGCCGGAACGCCCTCGTGAAAGCACCGGCGTATTCAAATTCATGAGTAGCAATGCTTCAAGCGAGAGACCTGCAACCGCGATAATACGTCAAATAGCCAATGACATTTACAACATCAAAAAAACAGGTGGAAAAATTGCCGTTGTGGCTGGACCAGCGGTAGTCCACACTGGCGCAGCTCCAGCTCTTGCCACTCTGATCCGTGGAGGCTACATCGACACTCTTTTATCAGGCAACGCATTGGCAGTACACGACGTAGAAGCCGACCTGCTTAAAACATCCTTAGGCGTGTCGCTTCAAGAGGGCACCGCAGCGGTAGGTGGATGCCGCCACCACCTGGTGGCCATAAACACCATATACAAGGCTGGAAACCTCAAAAAAGCCGTGGAAAAAGGTGTACTGAAAAGCGGAGTAATCTATGAATGTGTAAGAAAAGGCGTACCCTTCGTTCTCGCCGGCTCAATCAGAGATGACGGCCCTCTTCCAGACGTTATAACTGACACTGTTGTGGCTCAACAAAAATATAAAGAACAACTAAAAGATGTAACAATGGTTCTGATGCTTGCCTCAACACTGCATGCTATAGGGGTTGCAAACATGCTTCCTTCAACCGTCAAACTAGTCTGCGTCGACATAAACCCTGCGTCGGTTACGAAACTTCTCGACAGAGGTTCAACCCAAGCAATAGGCGTAATTACAGACGTAGGTACCTTCCTCCCACTGCTTGCAGAAGAAGTCAGGAAAATAAGCGAGCAACCCGGCTGAAAGCCATGCATTTTCAGATTACGCTGAAAAGACGTTTAAGCGGCGTCAACAGAGTATTCCATTAAGATATTTTCGACTTTAAGTTTTTAAAACCCACGAAACCCTCCTATTCCTTATCGCTGACAATGCTAGTTTTAAAAGCGTTGGTAACGCAGAAGCTTCAATTGCCTAAAGATTCTGCTGTTTCCTACAAAGAGGACTCAAGTCATGCAAACCAGACCTACAAGGCAGTTTTAGCTGCTGTCGCTGTGGATCTATGCAAAATTGTCCCAGCTGCAAATTCTTGAGATGTTCCAGACTTGCAGCTAAGTTAAAGGCTTAAAACGCTTTCAGAAGGCTCAGTGTGGAAAAGAATTTTTAATGTGCGTACTTTGCCTTTCACAAGTGTTTATAAAACGTATATTTTGAAAGTGGCGTAAAGAAGATAAGGGAGGATTTTAGGCAATCAATATTTAGTATGGATGAAATTAGGCTTACTGTTTGTGAAGCTTCAGCTAGGGATGTTGGAAGAAAGATAGCGAGAGTTCCTATGAAGGCGATGAGGGAGCTTGGCGTTTCGTCAGGAGACGTTATCGAAATAGTTGGAAAACGCACCACGTGCGCCATTGTTTGGCCGTTAAGCTCTGTGGAAAGAGAGGATGTGATAAGCGTTGACGGGCTTCTCAGGAAAAGCGCTGGAGTATCCCTGAACGACTACGTTAGTGTGAAAAAGGCTGCTGTAAAAGAGGCGAGGTTTATAGCGCTTTCGCCAAGCGGATACAGACTCAGCGGTTTGGACGAGGACTTCAGCATGCATGTGAAATCTCTCCTCACAGACAAGCCTTACATTGTTGGGGATTACATTTCAATTCCAATATTTGGAGGCAACCCGATATACTTCAATGTGGTTTCAACAAGACCTAAAGGGATAGTTATAGTTTCAGACAACACGAAAGTTGAGGTTCTGGAGCAGCCTCACGAGGCTGAAACTGGGCGTCCAATAGTAACATACGAAGACATTGGAGGATTAAACGAAGAAGTTCAAAGGATCAGGGAGATGGTTGAACTTCCTCTTAGGCATCCGGAACTTTTTGAAAGGCTTGGAATAGAACCTCCTAAGGGAGTGCTTCTCCACGGACCGCCTGGATGTGGTAAAACCTTGCTGGCTAGGGCTGTGGCAAACGAGTCTGAAGCTAACTTCTTTTCTATAAATGGGCCTGAAATAATGAGTAAGTTTTACGGCGAATCTGAGGCAAGGCTTAGAGAAATTTTCCAGCAAGCCCAACAAAACGCTCCAAGCATAATTTTCATCGATGAAGTAGACGCTATAGCTCCTAAAAGAGAGGAGGTTAGCGGCGAAGTGGAGAAGCGAATTGTCTCTCAACTGCTCACGTTAATGGATGGGCTTCAATCTAGAGGGCAGGTTGTTGTTATTGCGGCAACAAACAGGCCGAACGCTGTAGACCCAGCCTTAAGAAGGCCTGGAAGATTCGACAGAGAAATAGAAATAGGGATTCCTGACAGAAAAGGCAGACTTGAAATATTGCAGATCCACACGCGGAACATGCCGTTGGACAACGACGTTTACTTAGAGAGGATTGCCGAAATAACTTACGGATATACAGGCGCTGACCTTGCCGCGCTCTGTAAGGAAGCTGCGATGAAGGCTCTGCGCAGATACATCCCTAAAATAGACTTGGAAATGGAGAGAATCCCGCCTGAAGTGTTGAAAGAAATGCATGTAAAATATGAAGATTTCGCGAACGCGTTCAAGGATATAGTGCCAACAGCCATGAGGGAGGTCTACGTTGAAACGCCGAACGTGCATTGGGAAGACATTGGAGGTTTAGACGACGTTAAACAAAAGCTTAAAGAGATGGTTGAGTGGCCGTTGAAGAATCCTGAAAAGTTCAAGAAAATAGGGATTAAGCCTCCGAAGGGCATACTCCTCTACGGGCCTCCAGGATGCGGCAAAACCTTAATTGCGAAGGCTGTTGCAACTGAAAGCGGAGCAAACTTCATAACCATAAGAGGCCCAGAGGTCTTCTCCAAATGGGTTGGAGAATCGGAAAAAGCCGTAAGAGAGATTTTCCGCAAAGCCAGAATGGCAGCTCCATCAATAATATTCATCGACGAAATAGACTCAATAGCCTCAAAAAGGGAGCTTAGCCTCGGCGACTCAGCCGTAACGGAAAGGGTTATAAGCCAACTTTTAACCGAGATGGATGGACTGGTAACCTTAGAAAACGTGGCTGTTTTGGCTGCAACAAACAAGCCTCACCTACTTGACGACGCCCTATTAAGGCCAGGCCGCTTCGACTACCTCGTCTATGTTCCGAAACCAGACCGCAAAGCCAGACTTGAAACACTTAAAGTGCATACAGCAAATATGCCACTCGACAAGGTAAACCTTGAAGAAATAAGCGAAAAAACAGAAGGTTTTTCAGGAGCAGACCTTCAAGCCTTATGCAGGGAAGCAGGACTTAACGCTATAAGAAGAAACGGGGACAAAGTTAAGGCTGAAGACTTCCACGAAGCTCTTCAAAAAATCAAGCCAAGCATAACTGCGCAAATGGAAAACAGATATCGCTTATTCCAGCAAGAAAGAGAATAAAACGATAATCAAAAAGCCGTTAAATTTTGCATTCAACTTCCATTCCTAGGCCTTTACAAAATTCTCAGGTAGGCTTAAATGTTACATTAAAGTTGTTGAGCCAGAAGAGCTACTCTAAACCTTCCACTTCCCGATCAAGGATTCGAAGCGCTTTTTCTTTGTCCCCGCCAGCCTCTTCTAGGCATTCTCTCCAGACTTTCCTCCTAACCTCTTTAACCAATTCTACGCTTGCCTTCTCTGTTTTATTTGCGGCAAGGCTTCCTATCTCGCTTTCCACCACAAGCTTTCTAACGGCGTCTCTAACGGCTTCGCTTCTGCTGCTGTAAATGCCCCGCTCCACCAACCTGTCAACCATCTTTATCAAATCTTCCGTTAACCTAACCTGCAAAGTCTCCATAGCTGACCTCTTCATAGGTTTACCCATTTAAACGTAATGGTCGCGTAATTTAAATACATTACGGAAATCATGGCAGAGAATGAATATACCTGTGCAGTCGCAAAAACCAAGCGAGATTAGGAGCTTTTAAGAGGCCGCTTTGAACATAACTGCCAAAAATGGTATGATCTTTTTCTGTAAACGCAAATAACAATATTTAATGTTGACGCCGAATGGTCCAAAGTAACATTCTAGCGCCAAGGGCCATGTTTGTACTCAAGATTCATAACGCAATATCCCACAGATCCCTCTTTTTCTGTTTGCGCGTCTATCATGGTTGTTGAAATGGCAAATATCTTATAACAATGGTGACAAAAGTAACAGAGAAGATGCTTGCACCCTACTGGAGGCCGCTGACTTTGAATATTTCACCGACATGGAAGGCGTTAAAGTCTTGAGAAAAAGCTGGCAGGGGCTGGCGTGTTGGCTGTAACCCGCCTTCTGTTTTATGTGGCATTCAGCTAATCGGGCTACCTGCGTTTCAGGTAGAAGCTTCATTAACGCTTGTTTGCCCTTTCCACGTGCAGGACGGCCGTTTCACCGTTTCCACCAAGCTTCCTCAACAACTTAGCATGTTTCATGGGCTTTGCCAGGTGGACGTTTCGTTTCTGCTCCGTTGCCAAGGCTCTCGCCTTACGTCCTTGCGGACGTTGCACTTCTACGTGTGGGCGGAGTTTCCTCAAGCCTCACGTGGAGGCTCGAAAGCCACACGCCAACTCGCCAGCCAAAATATTGTAGGCTAGAGTTTACAATAAAGTTTTTGGAAAATTTTTTACGTGTGCTTATTTCATTATGTGTGGTTGGGTTGATGTTTTATGGCTGGTCTTGTGGTTTTGGTTTCCGGGACGCCTTGTGTAGGTAAGACTTCTGTTGCGCGTTTGTTGGCGTTTAAGCTTGACGCTGTTTACGTTAATTTGACAGATTTTGCTGTTAAGGAAAATCTTGTTTTGGGAATGGATGAACGGCGGAGTTCAGTTGTTGTTGATGAGAGACGTATGAAAAAGGTGCTTGGCAGGTTTATAAAGGATTGCGGTGAGCAGAATGTTGTGGTTGATGGGCACTATTCTGTTTATGTTGTTCCTGAAAGGTTTGTGTCTCATGTTTTTGTTTTGCGTCGTAATCCAGTTGAGTTGCGGAGTTTTATGGAGAAAGCGGGTTTTTCTGGCAACAAGCTTTGGGAGAATTTGGCTTCTGAAATTTTAGATGTTTGCCTTGTAGATGCGTTGAAGGTTTTTGGAAGCGGGAAGGTCTGCGAGATTGATGTTTCCGGCAGGAGTGTTGAAAGCATTGTAGATGAGGTTTTGGAGGTTTTAAACGGTTTTAGAAAGTGTGGTGTTGGAGTGGTTGATTGGTTGGGCATGTTAGAGGTGGAAGGGCGGCTTGAAGAGTTTTTGAAGATTTAGCATTTTTTAAGTTTTTAGGCTTTGAAGGATTTGGCTCTTGGTTAACAGTATTATTTTCCTTCTGTTAGCGTAGGATTTTGCATGGTCGCTGAATTTCTCTCCAACTATGACAGGGTTGGGAAGTCCAACCTCTTCGGATGCTCTGTCAAGGTTTATTATGATGTTTATGCCGACTGTTCTTTTCCAATCTTTTATCCAAACACACTGTGTTAAGCGTCCCTTTTGAACTATTAGGTCAAAGTTTCTTGTAATGCCTCGGTATCCTTCAAAACTTATGTTTTCCTCCACTTTGTAACCCTTTTTTCTAAAATATTCCATTACTGACTGTTTTAGGTTCAAAGGTTTTTTCAAGTCCCTTTTTTCCACACTCATCAGTATCCTCTTACATTAAGCGTTATTTAGTTTTTGTGAAAAATCTTTCGGAAGGTGGCTTGAATGCCAGAATACATGGTTGTTGTATGTTGTAACTGCAGGGGCTATTTGCTGGCTAAAAGCAGCTATAAAACAAGAACTTGTCCCTACTGTGGTTCGAAAATTTTTTTGGAAAAGGCTTTGAAGGTTGCAGTGGCTGGAAATGTTAAAGAAGCGTCAGAATTATTGCGGAGGCTTAAAAGTGGGAAGCCTGAAAAGGCTAGATTTCAAAGGCTATTTTGAGAAAAGCCATTAATCCTGTTCCAAGAAGTATGAATATAAGCTGTATAAGTGACTCTTTGGCATGTGCTTTTTTGTGGAGTTCAGGCATGAGGTCTGTGGCTGCTATGTAAATGAATCCGCCTGCAGCGAATGGAACTAAGAGGGTTTCAAGGCTTCGGGCATAAGCTAAAAAATATGTGGTTAAGGCTCCTAAAATGGCTGTAACCGCTGAGATGAAGTTGAAGACTAAAGCTTTTTTCCTGCTTAACCCTCCGTAAACTAGAACTCCGAAGTCGCCTAACTCTTGGGGGACTTCGTGGAAAATCACTGCTAATGTTGTGGCAAAGCCCAGTTCAAATGAAAAAGTGAAGGTTGCAGCTATAACCATGCCGTCGATAAAGTTGTGAACTCCGTCTCCGATAAGGTTCAAATACACAAAAGTGTGGGTTGGGCATTCTTTTTCATGGCAGTGCCGCCAATAGAAAAACTTTTCAAGAGTGAAGAATGCTAACATGCCTGCAATTACATAAAAGAAAACAGTTACAGCGTCTTTTTCGATGGTTAAAGCCTCAGGCAGAAGGTGGAGGAAAGCTCCGCCGATAAGGGTTCCTGACGCGAAGCCTACTAGAATCATGGTGACTCGTTTTAGCAGGGATTCACGCAGTCCAGCGAAGATTATTCCAACGAAGGCTATGAGGCTTACAGCCGTTACAGAGGCTAAAATAGCGGTTAAATCGTTCATTGATATTCAATGGTTTAAAGCTTATGCTTATTAGGGTATCGGTTTCTAATTCTTCAGTTTTTGAAGCATCTCACAAGCTTGGCAAATGTCTTTCACCGTCGGTTCTCCGCATTGTCCGCATTCCCTTAAGATTTGGCTGCTTGCGGTTTTTTCTAAAGCTGATCTAATTTTCTCTGCAGCCTTAAACACTGTGTATTTTGTTCCGGCATGTTTTTCCTCCATTCTGTTTAGGAAAACACGCACATCGTTTCTTAACGCTTCAGAAGCATATGGACATAACATGTTTTGAAACCTTACCTTTTTAATATACGCGAATAGGGCTGTTTCCCTTTCAGGGATTTCGCAGAAAGGCTTTATCCGTCTCACAAGTTTCGGATGTGCTTCATCTGTTAAAGGTTTTTCCCGTGCAATTCGCAGAACATCGCCGTGAAGCATGTTAAGCAGAACTGTTTGGGCTTCATCGTCAAGCGTGTGGGCAGTTGCAAGTTTATCTGCCTTCGCCTTCCTTGCGATAATGTTCAGCGCCTTTCTTCTTAAGACTCCGCAGTATGCACACGACGTCAGCTCCTTTTCCCCCCTTTCTCTAAGCTTTTCAACAATTTCGTCAAGGGTGAAGCCGTAAAGCTCTTTGAACGAAACGACATAGTGTTCTACGCCGAGTTTTTGACAGTTTTCCTTGGCAATTCTTAATGCTTCATGCCGGTATCCGGCGATTCCTTCATCCACGGACACAGCCATAATGGAGGCTTTCGGATAGTTCTGCTCTATTTCAGCCAGTACGTGCAGTAGGCTTACACTGTCTTTTCCGCCTGAAACAGCGACAGCTATTCTATCGTTGAATTCAAGCATGCCGTGTTTTGCCACAGTGACTCTAACCTTGTTTATAATAGATTTGGCGAAACAGCTTTTGCAAAGTTTCTCACCTGAATAGGGTCTCATGTAAAAGGCTTCTCTACGGTTGCAAACATTGCACTTCACTTTTGCCATCAAAATTTTCCCTTTTATAAAGTTTACAGCGCGGTTAGTTCAACGTTTCTTAACGCTTTTAAACATGTAAGGATTTCTCAATGTTGAGCAGGCTTAATTCAAAGTGAGACAGTTTGGCTAAAAAACCGTTAAGGCGACTGGAATTTAACGAAGTCATCTACACAAGCGAGAGGTGGATGCTTTTAAAGAAACTTCGATTTAAAGCATTGCAGCTTATGGAAGTGTTTGAAAAATTTAACATGGAATCCATAGTGCATGGAAGCATCGCAAGAGGAGACGTTACGGAGAAAAGCGATGTGGATGTTTTCTTACCATCCCAGCCTTCATCATTCCTTGTTGAGGCAGCTCTTGAACAGGCAGGCATACCTGTCAACAGGCGGCTAATGGTGCAGGCTACTCCATCCTACGCGATGAAAGCCTACATAGAGGTGGATGAAAGGACAAGTGTTTCTTTCCCTTTGATGAAGATGCGTAAAACAGAACGGGAGTTCTACAAGTTCGGAGGCGAAGCCACAGTGGAAGATTTGAAAAGTTGCCTGCGGGTTCTCGGCGTTGACAAACGCTTAATGCTTATCGAACCGACGGACATAGGCCACAGGGAAAGCGCAATTTTAGGATGTGAAGAGCAAGTTGCGAAACTGCTGAGGATATCTGTGGAAACCGTTATGGACAGGGTTCACGCTTTACTGAGGAGGGATGATGTTGGTAGAACAGGAGTTTTCATTGAAAAAGAATTATCTGCGGATGAAACATTTGAACAAGCCTTGAAAAAACTTGCAGATGAGAATCCGGCAGTTCGGAGAAGAATCAAAAGCGTCTAAGGCTGGCTATTTGCTGGTGCAAACCTTAAGAGGGCTGCAGCCCCGCCTAACGAGGCAAGTTTAGCTCCTGCCTCATGCCCTGTGCTTATAACCAAAACTTTTCCACCCTTCTGCTCCACATTTTTCATTAAAGTTTCCATTGACAGGCGCTCCTCATCCTTAGCCTCTCGAAGCAAAGCGTCAGTTAAAACAAGCAGATCTACAGCCCCATAATCTGAGGCTTTACGTATTTCCTCCAACCCGTAAGCAACGGTTTTTTCGCCTTTTCCAAGCTTTTTTAAAATTTCTTCAACAACCATTGTTTCTTCCACAATCCGTAAATGTTGCATTGTTTTTTTAAGCACGCCTGAACGTATGGCCTCGTAAATTCCGGCAACGCCGCTGTTGTTAACGCTTTTAACATCTACTACGGACTTTGATATTTCACCTGCCTCCTTCTCCAAAAAATCTGCAAAGTCATTTTTGATGAAGCCTACGCCGATGATGGCTATTGGACTACGGTTTTCGCTCCAAATCTGACGTAGACTTTTTAAGGCTTTTTCAAAAAACTCTCTTAGGGCAGCGTTTCTTTTTTCCGCTTCAAATTTTCCCGGAAGCCTCGTTTTTTCCTCAATTTTCACTTCAACACCATACTGCGTTGTCGTCGCTAACGCGTAGCCTTCATCGTCTATTGCAATTATCGTTACAGGTTTTTCAGAGGCTTTTCCAGCTGCTTCAAGCCTTTCCAAATGATGTTTGACCCACTCTTTTTTCACTATTGTTAACGGAGTATTAAGCGTGATGGTTAAAGTGTGATGTGCTCCTGTGGGAACAACTTCAGGAGCTTGACATATTGTGCCGTGGATTCTAAGCCTTCCGAGAAGCTTGTCCCAGGAAACGTTTTCCACCTGGACGCCTAGGAAAACAGATACTCTTTCTCCACGTTTAGCTCTTGCATACTTCTCGTCCCTTTTAAGTTCGCGTGTTGTGTATGCGTAAACCTCGTCTCCTTTACAAATTATGTTGTAAAGATGCCATAAATCGTCAAAGTTTTCAGGAACAATCTTAACAAAACCCTTTTTCAAGTTCATTTCCAAAATTTTCAAGAGTTATCCTCTTTGCATGTTTAAACAGGAGAGATGGTTGCGTGAAAATTTTGTTTGCTTTAATATTTACGAGCGTGGGGTCTTACAAGTTCCTCCAGTATGTTCAACATGTCTGGTACTTTAGTTACAATGTCTGTGAAAGTTACTATGCCTACAAGCTCATCGTTGTTTCTAGTTACAAGAAGCCTCTTAATGCCCTTCTTAGCCATCAACTTAGCAGCCTCGTTTATACTTGCATTTTCATTAATCGTTACCACAGGGCTTGTCATTATCTGCCTTGCAGTTAACGTTTCAGGAGTTAAACTGGGCTCAACAATTCTTTTCAAAATGTCTCTTTTAGTAATTATACCAACAGGTCTTTCGCCCTGAACAACCACGATTGACCCTATGTCAAACTTGTTCATTGTGGCGACAACTTCCTGAGCGCTAGAATCCGGTCTTACAACTCTCACGTTTTTAGACATAACATCTCTCACAAGAACGATTCCAGCCAATTCAACAACCTCCAGCAAAACTATAGACCGCGGTGAAGTATTAAAATTATTCCAGCAAAACCCTTAAAAGACAACCTTACAACGTTTACATTTCGGGCCGGTAGATCAGCTTGGAATGATCGCAGCGTTGGCATCGCTGAGGTCGCGGGTTCGAATCCCGCCCGGTCCACTCAATTTTTAAACGATCCTTAATTTTCGGGATATTTTTACCGATTTTGTCCGCAAGATGGAAAGGGAAAGGCAAGGCTGGCTCGTACATTGCCCAGTTCAAGAAGACGCTGCGTTCATAGTTCAGCTATAATGGCTTGGATGTGAAGCTTAAAGTTAATGTTAGGGAAGAGCATGAAACGCCAACCATAACCAACGAAAAGGGTTCCAATCAAAGAGGAGCTTAGCAGAATCCTTAGGATGGTAACTCCAAGAGCAAGGATGTCAAACAAGTCGAAGATCACGGCTTTAATAGGCATCTTTTGGATCTTGCTGAATAAACTTTTCTAATAGTATAAAAAGCTTACACCAGAAAAAGAGTCTAAGCAATCATTAGACTCGGCAGGCTTGTTCAATTCTTTAGTTTAATGGTATTGCGCATGAAGATTTCAGGCATCAGGAGGAAGCCCCAGCAGGAGAAGAAGGCAACAATTGCCCACTCAAGCCAGTTTAGCTGAACCGTGTTAAAAAGAAGCCTTAACACGGGAACATAAATAACCGCCAAAGTTGACAGTATGGAAATTAATACTCCGGCCAGTAGCCATTTGTTATTTAGGAATCCTACTTTGAAAGCATTTCTGCTCTCTGATCTACAGTTCCATACAACTACTAATTCGAAGAAGCATGCCACTAGGAAAACCATGGTTCTCGCTTTTTCAAGAGAGCCTAAGATCGTGTATCCCCACCAGAAAACTGTGACTTCCGCTGTCAACTGGATTATTGTGGATGCAAAAATGAAAAACGACATTCCATGTAATAGGCCCTGCTTTGGGTTACGGGGCGGTTTTTCCATAACATCCTCAGCTGGAGGATCTTTGCTCAAGGCTATGGCCGGCGGGCCGTCGGTTACAAGGTTCAACCATAGAATCATAGTGGGCAAAAGCGGGATGGGTAAGCCGGCTAGGGCGAAGGATCCGACAAGGATTAATTCGGTAAAGTTTAGTGCGAGCAGAAATCTGATAAATTTCCGGATGTTGCTGTAGATCATCCGCCCACCTTCCACAGCCTTTACTATGGTGGCGAAGTTGTCATCTGCCAGAATCATGTCTGAAGCCTCTTTGGCCACGTCGGTCCCAGTCACGCCCATGGCTACACCAATATCTGCCTGTTTAAGCGCTGGCGCGTCATTAACCCCGTCTCCTGTCATAGCTACAATGTTCCCCTTAATCTTCAACGCTTTAACAATGCGAAGCTTGTGCTCCGGAGAAACCCTCGCATAAACCGTTACTTTCTCCACTATTTCCTCAAAATCCTCCTCAGTGATGTTATCTAATTCAGCACCTGTTAGGGCGAGGTCGCCTTCTTTGTAAATTCCAATTTCGCGGGCTATGGCTATAGCAGTGAGCTTATGGTCTCCAGTTATCATCACAACTTTTATTCCCGCTTTCCGGCACAGCCTAACAGATTCTTTTGCTTCTTCCCTTGGCGGATCAATCATGCCGGCAAGACCCACAAAAACCATGTCGCGCTCAACATTATCCTCAGCGTATCCACCGTTTGCATTGGGCAAAACCTTGTAGGCAACTGCTAAAACGCGTAGAGCTTGTCCTGCCATCTCCTCATTTTCGCGGGAAATCAAATCCCTGTCGCTTCTGGCGAGCTTTACTTCCCCACCATCATAATATAGGCGATTGCAAAGCTGCAACACAGTTTCCGGAGAACCTTTTGTAATAGCTATGTAACGCCCATCCGGAGACTTATGTATGGTTGTCATACGTTTTCTTTCCGAACTAAACGGAATTTCCCCAACTCTAGGGTATTCGCTTTCAACATCGACTTTTCGTATTCCAGCCTTGGCCGCAGCTACAATCAAAGCTCCTTCTGTAGGGTCTCCCACGATTGTGTTTCCGTTAAAGCTGGCGTTGCTACATAACGTGCTACACATGAGGAGGAAACGCGTCTCATTCTCTTCAGCTGGATTTATTTGTTTCCCATCTCTGTAGAATTCTCCACGAGTGGAGTATCCTGAACCTGTAACCTCGATCCTTTGTTTGTTTACGAATATTTGGCGCACAGTCATCTCGCCTTTAGTTAAAGTGCCGGTTTTGTCTGAGCATATGACCGTGGTGGAGCCTAGAGTTTCCGCAGAGGCAAGTCTTCGAATCACGGCATTACGTCTTGCAAGTTCTCTGGCGCCTATGGCTAGAGTAACTGTGACTATGGCGGGTAGGCCTTCAGGAACAGCAGATACAGCCAAGGCAACTGAAGTCATGAATATTTCGATGCCAACAATGTGATTTCTTATAAATTCAAACAGAAGTATCAGAAACGCCGCGGAGACAACCATTAGGCCTATTTTTTTGGCGAACTCGTCAAGCTTGACTCTAAACGGAATTTCTTCCTTCTCCACTGTTTGAACCATTTTTGCGATTTTTCCAAATTCAGTGTTCATCCCAGTGGCAACAACAACCGCTCTGCCCCTCCCATAAACCACGTGAGTTGCTGCAAAAACCATGTTTCGCCTCTCAGCGACCGGTATATTACCTGACAACATTTCAGTGCTCTTGCTTACAGGCAGAGATTCACCGGTTAAAACAGCCTCGTTTATTCTAAGCTCTACAGATTCTATGATGCGAGCATCAGCGGGTACGCGATCCCCAGTTTCAAGAATTAAAACATCTCCTGGAACAACTTCCCTAGCTGGGATCAAGACTTCTCTTCCGTTCCTAAGCACCCTCGCCCTGGGCGCCGCCATTTTTTCTAAAGCTTCTATTGCCTTTTCCGAACGATACTCCTGGATAAAACCCACAACAGCGTTAAGGAATACAATAGCGCTTATAACTAAGGCATCGGCATACGTCTCAAGTGCAGTGTATGGTTCACCGGCAAATTCAGCTTCAAGCCAACCTGATACAAGGGAAACAGCTATAGCTACAATCAAGATAAGCATAAAAACATTCTTAAACTGGAGTAGAAAAATTCTTAAAGGAGAAGCCCTTATTCGCTTTTCAAACTCGTTATAACCATAATTCCGCAGTCTAAGCGAAACCTCTTCATCGCTTAAGCCCTCCAAGCTAGAATTTAAAGCATTTAGAACGTCCTCAACTTCCATTGAATACCACTGATAGTCCAACTGCCCCACTGCCAATAACCTTTCCCACAAACTAGTTCTCAAAGGAGACACAAAACCAATTATAAAATCTTACGGCTAAATGGCTAACAGAGAGCCCTTCAGTCACTTTAACACAAAGGAAACCTAAAAACATCTTGCGAGAAAACCTTTACTCCATTCTCCGTTGCTCCTTTATGTTTCCTACACGTCTTAAACAAACTTGGCACATTATCGTGTTAGGAAACATTAAAAATTATACGATTCTACCTGACTTTGGAAAATTAGGCTGTGAAATAATCGCTTTTACTTTTGTGAAAATGAGACCGGAGAGCCGAGCCGAAACTGAGGATTTGAAAAGGTATGCAGCCAACTCCTCGAATGTGATTTACGTTTCCAGAGGCGAAGGAATGAGAATGACCAGTGTTGCCATTTCCCTTCACAAGAATTATACGGATTACGTTCAGAAGCTATCCCAGTTCAGGCAGGATTGGGGTCAATACGTTGAAGACATAGAAAGTTTCGTAGTAGCCATAGGCGAAGGTACGATAAAACAATTCTCCTTAGGATATGTCGCTGAATGTTTAAAGTAACATGGCAATTCGTTATAAAAAACCTTAAGGTTGCAGACGCATTTGGTTAGGGTGTACTGTCTTATTTTTGTCAATAATGGCTTTTCCTATTCATGATTGAACGCCTTGTTCTAACTGGTTTAGCGAGACTAATCTAGCGGTGAGCAGCAGCAAACTGCATGCCCTATTTTGTCAGGGGCGGTTTTCTGGAGAAGGGAGAAAGGAGGTGAAAACACGATTAAGGATTAGTCGCCCGCCCCTAACACGTGAATTTATATCTTGAAACCTTTATAAGTTTTAGGTTTTAAACTCAATTATTTAAGCATTAAAACCGGGAAGAGCGAATTAACGGGTTCAGTTGCGGTTTAAGCGCAGCAAAATTAAGTCTTTCTTTTGCGTGATGAGTTGTTTGGCAAGTGCCGTTTTTATTTTGATTTTGATGTCCACTGTGAATTCAATTGAGGTTTGGTGGAAAATTTGATTTTGGCGATGATCATTTTGGCGGGTGGAGTTTATGCCAAGTCTTGTAATATAGCTTTTGAAGTTTTTATTTTTGTCTTCTGATTTTGCTTTTAACTGTTATGGTTTTATTCTTAAGGTGTAGCTTTTTTGCGGTGTTCACGTACTCTTGGAAGGTTAGTTCATGGTTTGCAAAATATGTGAAATAGCTGATTTTTCGGCGGAGGCTTTTCATTATGTGAATTTCTATTAGTTTAGATCCAAGCCCGAAAATTTGTTCAATTGCTTTGGTAAACTCCTCAATTTTCGACGGGATTTCCTGTTTGCCTATTTTGAAGGCTTTTTCAAGGTAAAGGTAGAACGCATGCTTGCATGAGTCTCCAAGCATTGCTAACGCCTCGTCTATTGCCTCTAAAAGAATCTCGTCGAAACTTAATGAAGAGTTCGAGTTTTCCAAGCTGAAACCTCCCATCGACCTAACTGTAATCAAAATTAACACCCTTCTTTTTCAACTTAAGTTTGTTTTTTGAACAACCAGCTGGATGTGTTTCTTCCAAACCCTTTAAGAAGGATGATAAGTAAACCCTATATATGTACCAATTTGTGGTGAACGATTTCTTACACATGGTTTCCTTTCACCTGTATTTTTGTTTAACTGTTTTTTAGTTATACTCGTATACAATAGTGTATCGCATGACTCAATATATATGGCTTAATTCCGCCCTCGACATATAACCTTCCAGACAGATAAACAGTGTTTACCTTGGAATTCCAAATCCGAACAGTGTAAACTCGTATTTGAAATCTTTATGCTCTCAAATAACCCCGATTCCTTAAAGGTTTAGCAAGTTCCTGACAGGACAGGTGAACGTTCAAAGCACTTTCAACATTCCGTTAAGTATTTTGCTTTTAAGCCAGCTGGACATTTTCAACTGCTGGAAACGTCGGAACTCGCTGAAGATTCTTTAAACAGTTTTCCAACCTTTAAATAAGTCATGTTCTATTCCTAAACAGTTCAGGATTTTACCCACTGTGTGATTTACGATGTCGTCTATAGTTTTCGGTTTATGGTAAAATGCTGGAATCGGAGGAAGCATTATTGCTCCTGCCTGAGCAGCCTTCAACATGTTTTTTATATGTATGATGTTCAAAGGGGTTTCTCTTGGAACAAGAATAAGCCTTTTTGCTTCTTTCAGCATTACATCTGCCGATCTTGCAATCAAATTATCTGCATAACCGTTTGCAATGGCGGATAAGGTCTTCATGCTGCATGGAGCTACAACCATTCCATCAATTTTGAAAGATCCGCTGGCTGGAGGTGCAGTTAAATCATTAACATCATGGCAGAAGCTTGCTAGACGCTTAACTTCTTCAACAGACAAGCCTGTTTCAGAATCAATAACTTTTTCAGCCCATTTACTTAAAATGAGATGAGTCTCTGCATTTTTCTCCTTCAAAACTTGCAGTAGCCTAACACCGTAAATGACACCGGAAGCTCCTGTTATCGCCACTATAAGCCTCATATTTTCACCCTTCTTAAACTGGATTAATGCGAAGGCAGTTAAAAACTTGTCCCAGCGCCGTGGTAATAGCAAATATCAGGCAATTTTGGCTTAAACAAATTTTATCTGCGCCATTTTCAGTTTCATATTTCTTCCCGCTTCGCCGCAAAGACATGTCAAGACAGCGTATGTAACTGCTTATTTAAAAGCTGGTTCATTAGCCTTCTGTTCAAATTGGGAAGAAAGCATGCTTGGTATTGAGCGGATAAGTTCTCTATGAACTTTGATTATATGTTTAAGAAGTTCTGATCTGAACTCTCTAACCTTTGCGTTCGGAGGTGAAGTTGCTACTACAAGAACTATATAATAGTTTTTGTCGCTTTGTTCTTCAAGATAAACCCTATAGTCTTTAAAGTTGTTTTTAGCCAGCTCTTCCTGAATCTTTGCAATCACCATATTTGGATCATACTGCACTGAAAATTCGTATCTGACTCTTACTGTTTTAGGCTCCTCTTTTTCCTCCATAACTATGCTGTTTGAGAAAGCAACATTGTTAGGTATTTTTACAAGTTCGCCGCTCTCTGACAAAACTTTAGTGTGCATAAGCCCAACTTCAACCACAATGCCTCTTAATGTGGGTATAAACTCGTCTCGGCTGAACATTTTATAAGCTGGAAAAACCACTGATGAGAGAGGTATACCTCCAGAAATTTTAACATTTGTTCCAGGTTTAAGGAATCCTGTTCCAAGAATAATTAAACCGGCAAAAAGGTTGGCTAAAATTGGCTGCAGCCCTAAACCAATCACGAGACCTGAAACTGTTGCGCCTGCAACTGCTGTTACGCCTGTAACTTCAAAAAGTGCTAGAACTATGAGGCCTATAACCACATAGCCAATCACCACTATAACGTTTCTAACAAGGTAAACCTCCCGGCCTATATGCTTAAGTTTAACAGTCATTATTGACGCTATCAACTCTGTGACGAGGACGCCTACCATTACAACCGTTATGGCTCTCACAATATTGAAATAAACCAAATACGTTTGGCGCAGCTGCTCAGGAAGTAACCCTGGAATGGTTAAAGCCCAAAGCACAGCCACTGCTACGGCAATAATGAAAATGTAAAAGTACCTTAACGTTCGCTTCAACAGTGTCCCGCCTAATTTGTGTCTAAACATATACTGTGCTGTAATAAACTTTTCAGCAGATTGATGAGCATGTTTTCAACTGAAAATAAAAATTCAACCTTCTGGTATAGTGAAGCCTGCCATAACCCTCAAAAGCGAACGTTACGCTGAAAAGGATTTTAGAGGCTGTATGCCTAGATTAGGCTCTTGTAGGCTTTACCTAACCGAATTTGCGGTAGTTTTGGCAAAGTTTAAGGGTTTAAATTTTACAATATGTGTTGCTGCAATTATGATCGCGTAATCCATAGGTGTTTAATTTGCACTTTCCTGTTATGAAGGAAGAAGTGATCAACTTTCTTAATCCAAAGTCCGGAGAAGACTTTGTCGACTGCACAGTTGGTTTGGGCGGCCATGCGTTAGCTGTTTTAGAACTGAATAAGCCCAATGGAAGGGTTTTAGGCATAGACATTGACCAGGAGCTTTTGGAGAATCTTAAACGTAAGGTTTTGGGAACCCTTTTTGAGAAACGGGTAATCCTTGTTTGCGGTAATTTCGCTAATTTAAGTGCAATTGCTGAAAAACATGATTTTGAAAGGGTTTCCGGAGTGTTTTTTGATTTAGGATTGTCAAGTTGGCATCTAGAAACAAGCAGACGAGGCTTCTCCTTCTTGAGGGACGAGCCGCTTGACATGAGGTATAACCCGGAAATGAACACGTTAACAGCTGAACAGATAGTGAACACGTGGAGTTTGAAAGATGTTGACCGGATTTTAAGGTTTTATGGTGAAGAGCGTTTTTCAAGAAGAATAGCTGAGGAAATTGTTAAGTCAAGACCTTTGAAGTCAACTGTGGATTTAGTTATGGCCGTTGAAAGGGCTACTCCGTCTTGGTATCACCGTAGAAGAATTCATTTCGCAACAAAAACCTTCCAAGCCTTGAGGATAGCTGTAAACAGTGAACTGGAAAACTTAGAGAAGGCTTTGCCTCAAGCCTTAAACATACTGCGTAATGGGGGAAAACTGGCCGTAATAGCCTTTCATTCTTTAGAGGATAGAATTGTCAAAAACTTTTTGAAATCTAAGGCGAAAGAAGGCGCCTTGAAAATCCTGACAAAAAAGCCGGTGAGACCTTCAAGAGAGGAAATCCTGAAAAACCCTAGGGCCAGATCAGCAAAGCTTAGG
The DNA here is from genome assembly GCA_038826715.1 of Bathyarchaeia archaeon. Taxonomy (GTDB): domain Archaea; phylum Thermoproteota; class Bathyarchaeia; order Bathyarchaeales; family Bathycorpusculaceae; genus JAWBOH01. The sequence continues at coordinate 43,604 of JAWBOH010000012.1, forward strand.
GTTGCCTTAAAAGTTTGAAGGGGAAACCTCTCGAATGATTTTACTAATCTATTTCAATGTAATTTCAAAGAGCACAGCTTCAAACATGACTTATAAGCCATTTTCCCAAAATTTTTAGCCTAAAAGCATTAACTTTATGGTCTATTCCCGTTCCGCATTTAAAAGAGCTCTTTCAAAATCCTCAATCTTGTTTACGACCACGTCTGAATGAACTGTTATCCACGGCTTAGGTTTTTAAGCTTGCATATGCAGAGGGTTTTCTTTCCATTCATTTTTGCATAGAAAAGCTCCATGCATGTTCCAGCGGAAAGCCTTGGCAAATACGCGATTAAAATGTCGCATCGTTCTATGTCTTCCAAATCCCTTTTTATAAAATCTGCCTGCGGAATTCGCCACCAGTCATACTCTGTCCGTTTATACATTATTTTTCGCGTTGCCACGGGTCGACAGGTTCGTATCCGCAGCGTATGCAAACCCTTTTTACGGCTTCTCTATAAGACTGTTTCATTTCTAAACCTTGAATTGGACCTGAAATGAAAGCTTTCCCCTTCATATGCATCGCCGATTTAGCGTTTGCGATGAAAAGGATTAAGAGCAGGGCAACATATTTTGGTTTTCCAAGCCGCGCTGGAAGGATGCTTAAAGTTTGGGAATGCTCAATCCCTTGGCCTCTGTAATTGCATCTTTCTGTTTTCTCGGTGTGATGCTTTATAAACGGGTAAACTTGGGAGTGGCATTAAACGCCACAGCTGTAATGTTGGCTTTACTGGCTGTTGACTGGCTAAGCATTCTCAACATAGCTTATGAAACGGTTAATCCTTTAAAAACAGATGGGTTGCTTGCAATATCCGCTATTGTTGCAACCTTCATGATTACCTGGTTCAGCCACCTCTTCAAGGATACTGGAGTATGCAGTAGGCTAAGCGAAAGCCTAAGCAGGCTTGTTAAAAACCCGAAGGCTGTTTTAAGCATTTTTCCAGCAATTATAGGGCTTCTTCCAGTTCCAGGAGGCGCCCTTATGTCGGCGCCGATTGTGGATTCTGAAGGTGAAAAATTGAAGTTGAATGCGGATAAAAAGGCTTACGTAAACCTTTGGTTTAGGCACACTATTTTTCCAGTTTACCCTCTTGGTCCAACGCTTATAATAACTTTGGCTTTAACTGGGATGCCTATGCCAGCCATAATCCTGCTTCAAATCCCAACAGTCATAATCATGGTGGTTGTAGGGTACTTTGTTAGTTTTTGGAATGTTCCATCTTTAAAAAGGGATGAACATGAAGAAAAGGTAGGCTCTACGTCAGAGTTTAAGAATTTATTTGTTGCGTTTTCGCCGATTCTGGCGACAATAGTTGTAGCTGTTTTCGTCAGCCTTTTTAAATATGAGTTGTCTCAGAAAGGCTTAGATGTTTTAATAGCAACTTTTGTAGGTTTAATGGTTTTGGCTGCGATTTCACGTTTAAGCCTTAAAACGCTATTGCAGCCATTGAAAGAATTTGGAATTTACGGAGTGGCGCTTGCAGTTTACGGTGCTCTTCTTCTTCGAAACGTGATGAAGGCTGCGGGAATATCTGAGGTTTTTCAGCCTTTGGTTTTAAACGGGAACATAGACCTCATTGTACTGTTAACTGTTATTCCAGCAGCCTTAGCTTTTCTAACAGGTTCTCCAGCTGGAGCGGTTGCCATAAGCACTTCAATTTTGACTGGAATCTTAACCTTTTCACCTAAACCTGTGGCGCTTCTTTACATGAGTGCCTATCTTGGATACGTTATTGCGCCAACCCATTTATGTTTCACGTTTACCGCTGAATATTTCAAAAGTTCCCTAGGCAAAGTTTACAAATATGTGATTCCATCCTTCACAGCTGCATTCCTAACAGCCTTAATTGTTTATCTTGCCCCATACCATTTTTAAAAAAATTTAAAAGACAGAGAGAGTTTCAAACGTTTAAGGGTTGAAATGGCTGAGGCAATGTTTAAGCTGGACGCTGCAACTCTTCAAAGTTTAGGCATAATTATCATATTGGCAGGCGTAGTGATTTTTCTGGCAGCGTTCATCATGCTTTTGTTCGCAGGTTTTAAAGGCGGAAAAGTCAGGGGTGGAGGAGCAATATTAGTGGGGCCTTTCCCAATTGTTTTCGGCACGGACAGGGAGTCTGTTAAGGCTGTTCTATGGCTTTCAATAATTCTAACGGTAATTCTTTTTGCACTTTTCATATCCATACACTTCTTATACAGGTGAAAGGCGATGAATGAAAAAGATAAGGAGCTAGAATTTTCTGTTTATAAAAGATTTCTCGCCTTGCTTTTTGCAGGCTTTTTCATAATTCTTTTCGGCGCAATACTTTTAGTTGCGGCGGCAATGCTTTCAGAAGGCGGCGATGCCAGCTTCGGAGGAGTCATATTCATATGGTTCTTCCCAATAGTTTTCGGGGCTGGACCGCAAGCCTCCTGGCTTATACTTTTCGCAATAATCCTTGCAGTTTTAAGCATAGTTATGTTCTTTATTATGCGGAAAGAATGGGGAAAAGCCTCTTTTTAAACTAGCTTTTTCCTTCCTCTCCACCATAAATCACATATAGGAATATTAGCGCCAGAACGATAAATGTTGCCGTCATCAAAACGTATTTGAGAGTTTCAAAGTAAGCACCTATATCCATTACGGCTGCACCACTTATCCCTCATATTTCAACATTTAAGTATTTAAGGGGTTGGTTTCCTCCATTCTTCCATCAATGTTTCGTAGAGGCTGTCCTCCTCCTCTATGGGTTGGTACCAGCCTAAAATGCTGGAGATTTTCTGAGCTATGAGATGATAGCACAGGTGCACCTTCCTGTCTAGAACTCGGAAATAGAAGTCGTCGCATGTGCAGAACTCTGCGTCAGGCATTATCAGGTAGTCCCGCTCCTTGCCAACAACGATCCATGCAACTTTGCCGCTTGGTTTGAAAGTGTATTTTTTCACACGGCCTTCTTTAAGAGCTTCGAAAGCCTTTGCGAAACGTTGCCCGAAAGCCTCGTAAAGCCTTGTCAGGCTTTTTCCTGTCAGTTTTCCCTCCGCCTTAGCTTCTTTGCATATAACATTTAGCAGGTCAAGTTCCGAATCGTTACTCATAGATGGGGCACAGCTTTGAAACGTTGACTAGCCTAATGAAGGCTACTCTATTTTTAGAGGTTCACCTTTAGGCTTTTTCTCTTCCTTCACCTTCGGCATCTTAACTTCTAAAACACCGTTTTTAAACTGGGTTTTCGCCTCTTTCACGTTAACTTTCGCTGGAAGCCTTACCTCTTTGTAGTATTTCCGCTGCGGAGTGTCAACTGAAATTGTTAAGGTGTCTTCTGTTCCATGCAGTTTAACATCCTCTTTCTCCACGCCTGGAAGTTCAGCTACAACGTGGATTTCGCTGTCTGTTTCAACAATGTCTACGAGAGGTTCCCTTTCCTCTTTAACCGTCGGTCCGAAACGGCTTGGCTTGACGTTTCCAAACTCTCGGATTTCAGGTTTCCCGTCTGGACCTATTTTTACGCTGTACCCGTAAACGAAGGGACCCCACTCTTTCACCGTTGAACCGTCAGGAAGCTTACGTTCCCTAACATAGTCTCTTGGAATTCTGGAAGTGAAAACCTTGAATTCTTCCTCCATCATCCTTTCCATTTCACGGAACATTCTGTCAAAATCTTCGAAGAACCAGCTTCCAAAGAAGGGGAAGCGTCTCCTCCTAAACCATTCTGGAAAATCTTCTTCAGACGGCATTTTTCCACCATTAATTTTGACGACAGCTTTTCTATTAAATCTTGCGTTGCTAAACATTTTCAAGCTGGCTGAGATTTCCCATAAAGGTTCCGTCTAGAAGGTATACTTCAGCGTTTTTCAAGTCAACCGCCTCCAAACGGAGAATTGGACCTGCAATTTTTCCAGTTTCACCCATTTCACGAATGGTTTTCTCGTTTAGAGGTTTTCCTCCTAGAAACTCGTTGAAAGAGGGCATTATAAAAAGCTGCGAAGTTTTAGGCGTAAACTTGTAATGTTTAGGAAGAGTTTTCAAATGGTTTTCTTCAATTTTTGATTTGTGTTTTTGAAATATGACTTTTGCCAGCTTAGCGGCGTCACATTTGGCTTTCAACCAAACCTGCCTTGTGGTTCTGAAGCCAGCTGGGTCGCGGAGAACTATAACTGGATGAACATGCCCCATTACTAGGGTTTTACATTTTAGAAGCATCGGCGACGGCCAGCGGTGTCCATGGAAAAAGCCTAAATCGCCTATTGCAATGCCTGATGATGGCAAAATTTTTATGCCTTCTGGAAGGAGCGGTTCAAGGTTTCCATCATGGTTTCCACGTATGATTTGAATTTCTTTAACGCTGTTTTTCAGTTCGTTGAAGAAGTCTGGTACATCGTGCCATTCACCTATCTCAGCTGTTGCAACGGTGTGTTTGACGTCGCCTAAGATTAGCAGTTTTTGAGGCTTGCACATTTTTATGAGGGTTTTTAGTTTTTGCAGAAGTTTCACGGCCTGTGTTGGAATATGGATGCCCTTTTCTGAAAGGGCTATCTCCCAGCCTATGTGAAGGTCTGCCACAACAAGCGTTCGCAGTTGCGCTGTTTTTATTAAGGCCGCTGGGTAAGGCGCTAACAGAGTTAACATTTTCTTTCAATTTTTATAAGGCTTAATATTGTCTTATGGATTTTCGTGTTAGCAGCTGCAATGAAAGTGAGCTTCTCTTTAGGGTCGAGCTTTGCGTTTAACGGTTGACCGTCTGGAGTTGTTATTTTTGCTCCTGCCTCGTTTATTATAAGCCATGCTGCAGCAGTGTCTGTTGCTCTAAGCTTTCCCCTTATGTCTATGAAAGCTTCTGTTGTTCCGTCAGCTACATAGCAAAGTTCTAAAGCGTTGGCTCCGAAATGGCGAATATGCTTTGTCTTTTCTATTAGGCTTGTTATGCACGGCGCTATTTCACGCGCCTTATACGTGTTGAGGTCTATGCCTACTACGGCTTCTGCCAAATCTTCCTGTTTTGAAGGCTTTATTTTTTGGTTGTTGCGTTGGGCTCCTTCCCCTTTTCTAGCAGTGTAGGTTACGTTGTGGTAAAGGTCTGCCACCAATGCTGTGTGAACTGTTTTAAGCTCAGGTTTTGTCGACACGGCTATAGACGTTGCATAGAACGGAATACCCCTAGTCAGGTTTGTTGTCCCATCAATGGGGTCTGCAGTGACATAGTTCATTTCAGGGTTTAAGCCGTAACGTTTCACACCTGACTCCTCACTTATAAGGGTGAATGATATGTCGAAGGATGCAAGTGTTTCCACTATGGCTTTTTCAGCCGCCAAGTCTACATGCTTTATAGGGTCTCCGCCTGCTCCTATACCTAGGTCAGGCTGAGGCCTCTTTAAGGTTTTAAGCAGAGGCGCTGTTTGCCTTTGTATGTTCATTCTGCATTGTTGAAGGATTTGAAGCCAGTCTGCCTCTTTCATCGCAACCGGTTTGTATTTTAACTCTTTAAATAATAAGGTTGGCGGTTAAGCGCAGCTGTAAAAACGCGAGTGGCACATTTCAAAAGTTTTCTATAATAAGCTTCTAAAAAACAGTTTCAGAAAGCATTTAAGCATTTACGGTAAAAGTGGATGTGTCTTGCGGAGGACCTTTACGGACACGAAGGTTTCGGCAATCTTGGAAACCCTTGCCGATGGACAGTGGCATACAATAGAAGAACTGCTGGAAAAGGCTAAGCTGAAAAGCGGAGATTTCAAGAAAGTTCTAAACTTTTTAATAGACTACGATTTCATAAAAACAGACAGAAAGAAAGGCAAAGTGAAACTTAACACCATTTGCAGGAAACTTTTGATTTAAACATCGCCTTAAACCAAGATTAACAGCGGCAAGAATTGAATTGTTTCCACCTCTGCTTTTTACAGGTTTTCAAACCTTCCACGGCAGACACGAGTTACATACGAGTCAAAATTTTGCGGTCAAAAACAGAGTGGAAGGAAACCTTTTTAAGCCCTTAAGACTGGCGGAGCCTTTTCAAAACACCTTCAAGGTCAGCGTTCTTCTCCATGAAAACACTTACTTTTTGGTCACCTGCAGTGAAAGACACTGTTTTAACCTCTCTTCCATAAACGAATATGGTTTTGACTTCGCCTAGATTAAACAGTTCTGAAAGTTCCTCCTGCGCATCTATGGCTGAAGCTGAAAGGATGGCGTAATCTATAAGTTTCGAAGGGTCTTTCAAGTCTATAGCCGCGGACTTTGAATTTCTAAGGATGTACCCCACATAGCCTTCGCAGCCTTTAATTTCATCCAGCCTCGCCTTTAAATCATCCTTGAAAGAAGCTTCCTCAACAGCTACTGGCTCAGCAAATTCCACATTTTTAGACGCTTTCTTTTTCTTAACCATGCAATGTCCCATCAGCTATTCTATTACGGGTTTAACCTTAACAAGTCCTCCCTTGCCTATTTGGAGGGCAACCTGCATTTTTTCCGGTACTTGCACAACACCCTTACCTGAATACTTGGAATCCTTAATGGGTTTAATTTTGCACCGCGCTGTTTTGCCATCTAAAGTTTCAATTATAGCATACTCAATTTTACGGTCTCCGCGCAAGCTTTCCCAGCGTGAGAAGGTTTCGCTGTCAACTCGAACAGTGTCTGACGAGACGAACAAGCCTCCAATGTTTTCCACTATAAGCTGAACTGCTGAAGGCTCCAAGACAGCTGGTTCATGCGCCTTTTCAGGCTGTTCAGCTACAGGCTTAACCTCTTTATCTTCAACTTCAGCCCCAACCTTTTCAGCATGTTTGCCGGAAACCTCTGCAGAAGGTTGCGCAACCCCTCGGCTTTCAGCATTGTCTATAGTTGCAGGTTCAGTTGCCGCAATTTCTGCGGGGGCAGGGCTTATTTTCTCCAGCAGCCTAAGAACTGTTGGAATTAGAACGCGGACAATTGTTTCAATAAGTTTCACGTCGGCTTTTGCAGAAAAAACTGTTACAAAACATTGATCGTTAAAGTTGTAAAGCCTGACAGAGCCCATGCTGCCGTTCAGAGTTATGGCTTCAATGCCTCCAATAGCGTCAGCTCTTTCAAAGACGTTTTCAAAAACACCTATAACGTGAGCAATAACCTTTTCAGGCGTGTCTCGGTCTCCAACAACTATTTCGCCGTTTCTGCGGTAGATAAAAGCGTGTTGGATGTCTGGGCAAACGTTCCGCATCTCTTCTAAGGCATTCTGTAAAGCTGCTGAATAGACTTCTTTGTAATCCATGAAATGTTTCCCTTTAACAAAGGACCAGCCTAAGTTATTTTGAACAGTATACGCTCAGGAACACCGTCGCTCTCCACAACAATGTATTTCAAGCCTTCAGTGTCGCCCAGCTGGTCAAGCCACTTCAAAGCTTCACGAGCCTTCTGCAAAACCAAAAGCCTTTCCTGATGGCTGCGCACCACCTGCTCAATAGCTGTCAACTCATGGAACGGATTGGCATCCAACACTATGTCCAAATTGCCAACAGATATTTCGCCTAAGCCTTCAGCAGTAGCCTTCTTCCCAGCCAACTTCATGACAACCTCTCGAATCTTCTTCGACTTCTCAGCCAAAGCCCTAATCTCGTCTAACCGACGCAGATACTCTCCCAAAGTGCTTTTCGTATCCGCTATCTGCTTCTCCAAAGTTTCAGCAATGTCTTGAGCCGAAGCATACTCCTTTAACTCCACCACCATACTTTCCTAACACCTCCAACAAAATGGAAACAAACAAGGGAAAATAGAGAGATCCAACCGCCCTACCCCTTAATCTCAGACAAATAAAGTACCAAAGTGTGCGATCTATTTCACATCCTGCCCGCCGATGAACTGGTTCGTAAACCTATTGCCGCTCTGCGTTACCACAGTAATATCATATTTAGTACCATTCGTATATGCATAGCCTACTGTGATAGTGGTGCTTGCGCCGGCTTTAAGTGGCAGTGGCAACCCAGATGCGGTTACGCCGGAAGTGCCATAGTTAACCAGTACTTGTGTTATCGTGACATCTTTGGTTCCTGTGTTATTGACTGCTATCACAAATTGTTTATTATTACCCCAGATCCATGTGATTTTTGTGACTCTTATCTCTTCTGTTCCCATGAATCCCATTGATAATGCTCCCATCCATGCGGCTACGGCAATGCTGACGGCGACTGTTACTGCGATGAGTATGATTGATGCGACCACGGGGCTTAGGGCTTTCTTGCTTTTCACTATTTTCATTTTTCCTCGTATCCCTCCTTTTGGGTTATCGTGTATGTAAAGAACAGTTGAGCATTTAAATCTTACGACTTAATACACCATATTTTTCGTTTGTAAAACAAAACTACACATCGGTCTCGTGTAGGCGAATTAGTTGGCTAGAAGAATAATTGTTTCCGACAACTTTTGGAAGCTACTTGTTTCGCGTTTGAGAATACGAAATCTGCAAGTTGAAACTTGTTGGAGGAGTTCGACATTTATCTGCTTGGAGATTATTTTGCTATTTCGTTGAAGAATTCCAGCAGAAGTTTTGCTATTTTTTCGCCCAACTCTGTTTTTACGTACTTCTTCTTTAAAGGGTCTATGTGTTCGCCTTTTGCCAGGCCTAAATCTTCAATTTCAAGCATTCTAGCTCTGAAAGTGCCGTCGCTTAATGTTAGGCCGTTCTGTCTCATAAACTCTTTAGCTTCTTTCCATTTGCCTTTTTCCATGTAAAGTAGGAAGATGCAGTCGATAGCGTGGTCCTTCTCTAACATTGCCTTAATAGCTGAAAGCTTAGGGTCCGTTAATATGCGTCGAATCTTCTCCTCTTCTCCGCTCTCAACCATTCAAACTCACCCTTCAATATGTATTCAGTTATAGTGTTACAGCTTAAAAGATTTAACCTATATTACGAATTATGACTTATTACAAAGGAATACAGCTAATTTTACCTACTTGCTTTTTCTGCCAAAGGCTGACTCTATTAACGATGCACTAACATTATTATTTTCAACTAGTTTAAGCTGGGGCTCACGGTTTCTGCTGGTCTATAGTGGAGTTGTTGAAGCATCAACTATAAAAATGAGGTTTTCAAAATTAGGCTATGGTAATAGTGTAATTTAGCTTTTTGGAATGTTGAGATGTTTTTAACAGTGGCAGCATCACTAATTTTACATGTTCTTTTTTCAGGTCTTTTTTATGCTGAGAACTTCGACATATCTCATTTCTTTCTCCGACCCAGATCATCGTCCAGGCTAAAAGTATGAGTGGAGCCGCACACATTAAGAGCATTAGTTTCAGAAGCTTGCCCATCTGCATTTCTGTCCCGTTGTTGGTTTATACGAGTGGCGGTCATAATTTTCTTATGAATTCAAGATATGAATCCAAAATTCACTGGCGGGTGTGCGAAAAGCTTTGAGGAGTTATATTGTTCTTGGATGTTTAAGAAGTGCATGGCGCAAAAAGGGAGAGGTTTGCGTATTGTAATATTTTTTGGATATATATTGTGTGGAAAAAGTTTAAACATATTTAAATAAACTATACGTAACTTTTATATATTTTGAAGCTGTGAAGGCAGGCTCGGGTAATGAGTTTGAAAGAGAAACATGGGTTGCCTGCCTCTTTGAAGGCTGTTTCGACAGCTCTCTGTGCTGCGTTATATTTTATAGGCGCTTATGCCACAGCCT
>JAWBOH010000013.1:0-47262 GCA_038826715.1 Bathyarchaeia archaeon
ATTACAAACTTGAAGGATGGGACCCGGACACTGGATGGCCTACAAGAAAAACCCTGGAAAACCTAGGATTAAAACACGTAGCAAACCTCCTAGAAGCAAAAGGCAAACTAGGAAAAGAAACATAAAAGCGGAAAGCCAAGTTCAACAGCATCACTTAACGTAGCCAAAAGTAGCTTAATCATTCGGTTCAATTAGAGAACCAGCCTTCACAATTATTGAATGTTTTTTGTGATACTCGTTAAGGGACCTTGTGTTCAGCATTCCTTCCCGTATGGCTTTTATCGCTTTTACGGCGGCAACGGCTCCCGGTATGGTTGTAATGTAAGGAATGTTCCTTTCAACAGCCATTCGTCTTATCATGTAACCCTCTGTTTTGCCTCTTTTTCCGCTTGGAGTATTAATGATCAGGTCTATTTTTCCATTTATTATTAAGTCGACAATGTGGGGTCTTCCCTGGCTGATTTTCTGGGCCAGTTCAAGGTTTACGCCGTTTGCGTTTAAGATTTTTGCTGTCCCTTCCGTGGCGTATATTTTAAAGCCCATGCTTGCAAGTTCACGCGCCAAATTAACTATTTTAGACTTGTCTTGGTCCTTGACGCTTATGAGGACGCTTCCATTTATCGGAAGCCTCATACCAGCTCCAAGTTCAGCCTTGTAATATGCTAGGCTGAAATCGTAGTCTATGCCCATAACCTCCCCTGTAGATTTCATCTCTGGACCCAAAGCAGGATCAACGCCTGGAAGTTTTACGAATGGGAACACTGATTCTTTCACGGATAAATGGGGGGGTTTAAGGTTCTCCTTTAAGTTGAAATGTTTAAGCTTTTTTCCAATCATCAGTTTCGCTGCAATTTTGGCTAAAGGAATGCCTGTGGCTTTGCTAACGAATGGAACGGTTCTACTTGCTCGGGGATTTGCTTCGAGAACATAAACTGTTTGATTTTTAACTGCGTACTGTATGTTTATAAGACCTATAACTTTTAAGGAGAGAGCCATTTTACGCGTGTATTCAACTATTATGTTGATTATTTCTTGGGGAAGGGATATGGGTGGCAGTACACATGCGGAGTCTCCACTGTGTACTCCCGCCTCTTCAATATGTTCCATTATGCCTCCTATGAACACTTCTTCTCCATCGCATAAAGCGTCAACTTCAACCTCTATTGCGTCTTCGAGAAACTTGTCTATTAGCACGGGTTTTTCAGGGCTAACTTCTATAGCTTCGGTTATGTGTTCTTCAAGCATTTCTTCATCATAAACTATTTCCATAGCTCTTCCGCCTAAAACGTAGCTCGGGCGAATCAACACAGGATAGCCTATTCTCTTGGCTACTTCTTTTGCCTCTTCAAGGCTGAAGGCAACTCCGCTTTTGGGTTGAGGGATTCCTAAATCTTCCATAAGCTTGCTGAATCTCTTCCGGTCTTCTGCTATGTCAATTGAGTCTACAGATGTTCCTAAAATTTTCGCGCCGCTTTCTTCAAGATCCTTTGCAATGTTAAGCGGTGTTTGTCCTCCAAACTGGACTAGAACTCCTTCAGGCTTCTCGTTTTCATAGACGTTCATAACATCTTCAAGGGTTATCGGTTCGAAATATAACCTGTCAGATGTGTCGTAATCCGTTGAAACTGTTTCAGGGTTACAGTTAACCATTATGGTTTCGTAACCTTCTTCCTTTAGGCTGAAAACTGCGTGGACACAGCAGTAGTCAAATTCTATGCCTTGGCCGATCCTGTTGGGTCCTGAACCGAGAATCATGATCTTTTTTCTCGCAGTTGGCATTGCTTCATTTTCGTCTTCGTAAGTTGAGTAGTAATATGGCGTTTTAGCCTCGAATTCCGCTGCGCAGGTGTCTACCATTTTGTAAACGGGTGTTACAGTTTTCAATTTTCTAGCTGACCTTACGGCAAACTCGCTGCAGTTAAATATATGGGCTAACTGTCTGTCTGAAAATCCAAGTTTTTTAGCTTCTCTCAGAGTCTCTGATGGAACATCCCATATTTGACACTTTTTTGCAAGCTTATTCAGTTTTTCCTCAAAGTCTAAGATTTTTTTAATTTTAACTAAAAACCATGGATCTATCTTTGTAAGCTTGTAAATTTCATTTATGTTTAAGCCTTGACGCAGAGCATGTCTTATATAGAAAACTCTGTCATGGCTTGCGAATTTCAGCTTTGCAGTTATTTCTTCCAAGCTTGGGTTTTTGTCCTTTCCGTCGCATCCGAGACCGTACCTTCCAGTTTCAAGGCTTCTTAGCGCTTTTTGAAGAGCTTCTTCAAAGGTTCTGCCTATAGCCATCACCTCTCCAACGCTTTTCATTTGGGTTCCAAGCCTCATGTCAGCTGTGGGAAACTTTTCGAAGGCGAACCTTGGAACTTTTACAACTACATAGTCTATGGTTGGCTCAAAACTTGCAGGTGTCTCCTTGGTTATGTCGTTAGGTATTTCGTCAAGTGTGTAGCCTATCGCTAACTTCGCGGCTATTTTGGCAATCGGATACCCTGTCGCCTTAGAAGCTAACGCTGATGATCTGCTGACTCGAGGGTTCATCTCTATAGCCACTATTCTGCCGTTTTCAGGGTTTACAGCAAACTGGATGTTGCTACCGCCTGTTTCAACTCCTATCTCTCGGATTATTTTTATGGCGGCATCTCGAAGTTTTTGGTACTCGCAGTCGGTAAGCGTCTGTGCCGGAGCAACTGTTATGCTGTCTCCAGTGTGAATTCCCATGGGATCAAAATTTTCTATGGAACATATTATAACAGCATTGTCTGCTAAGTCACGCATGACTTCCAGCTCGTATTCTTTCCATCCTATGACGCTTTCTTCTACAAGAACTTGCCTTATCATGGACAGCCTTAAGCCTTTTTCAGTTATATCCTTAAGTTCCTCACGGTTGTAGGCTATGCCTCCACCTGTTCCGCCTAAAGTGAAGGCTGGGCGCAAAACAACCGGATAGCCAACTTCATCTGCAAATGCCAAGGCTTCCTCTACACTTTGCACAGATAAGCTTCTCGGAACCTCTAAGCCTATCTTTAGCATGCATTGTTTAAAAAGTTCCCTGTCCTCAGCTTTTCTTATAGCGTCAACCTTCGCGCCTATCAGCTCAACCTTGCATTTTTGAAGGACACCTATCTCGTCTAGCTGAACTGCAAGGTTTAACGCTGTCTGGCCGCCGAGGGTTGGAAGAAGAGCGTCAGGCCTTTCCTTTTCAATTATTTTAGCAACTATTTCAGGCTCTAGAGGCTCTATGTATGTTACATCTGCCATGTCGGGATCAGTCATTATTGTAGCCGGATTAGAGTTTACAAGAACAACCTTGTAGCCTTCCTCTCTCAACGCTTTACAGGCTTGACTTCCAGAATAGTCAAACTCTGCAGCTTGACTTATCACTATTGGACCTGAACCTATAACCATAATCTTATTTATGTCGCTTCTCTTGGGCATCAGAAACGCCTCAGAAGTTCTATGAACATGTCAAAAAAGAAGTAAGTGTCATGAGGCCCTGGACCAGCCTCAGGATGATACTGCACGGTTATTATAGGCAGTTCTTTATGTGTTAAACCTTCAATTGTGAAGTCATTTAGGTTTATCTGAGTGACTTCAAGCCCTTTTGGAAGGGTTTTTTCGTCGACGGCAAAGTTGTGGTTTTGGCTAGATATGAAGACTCTGCCGTTTTTCAAGTCTTTTGTAGGCTGATTGCTTCCATGATGGCCAAACTTTAGTTTAAAAGTCTTTGCCCCGAGAGCTAAGGCAGTAAGCTGATGGCCTAGACATATCCCAGCTATCGGAATTTTTCCCACAAGTTTTTTAATATTTTTCACTGTGCATTTAACACGCGCGGGATCCCCTGGACCGTTTGATATAAAAACTCCGTCAGGATCCATTTCAAGAATTTTATCAGCTGGAAAATCGTATGGAACAACTGTTAAGTTTATGTTTCTCCTTAAAAGTTGCCTCGCGATGCTTGCCTTGACGCCGCAGTCGATAAGAACGACTTCATATTTTCCTTCAACATCTATTCGCTTAGGTTCGTTAACACAGACTTTGTCGACAAGGTCTAAGTCAACGATTGAAGGTTGAGTTCGCGCCATCTCCAAAAGTTCCTCTTTAGTGACATCTATTCCGATAGCGGCTTTCATAGAGCCGTATACTCTAATCTTTTTAGTTAACATTCGAGTGTCAACGCCTTCAATGCCTGGAACCCCGCATAACCTAAGCAGATAGTTCACCGTTGCCTGACTCCTGAAATTGCTGGGTTCTCTGCAAAGTTCTTTGACAACAAAACCTTCAACCTTAACTGAGTCGCTTTCAAAGTCATCTCGGCATACACCGTAATTTCCTATAAGCGGATAAGTCATCATTAGAATCTGACCTTTGTAGCTTGGATCCGTTAATGCCTCAACATAACCTGTCATGCTTGTACAGAACACTATTTCGCCTACAGCGTTTTTCTCAGCTCCGAAAGCCCTTCCTTCAACATAGGTTCCATCTTCTAAGGCTAAAGCTGCTTTCACCGAGCTTTCATAAAAATCTTCATTTATAGCCATGAACCCTCCTTTCCGAGTGAAACTTCGCCGATTAAAACTTTTCGGTCTTCAACAGTTCGGTTAATTCAACATTAGAATATTTAAAAAAGGGATAAGGGGTTTTGTTCAGCTTTGCTTCTACCGAGGTTTGCAGATTATTTCCTTTATTTTCCTTCTTTCCTCCTTGGGAAAAGAGGCGCTGTCTTCCAAAACAAAGAAATCGTGACTTTTCATGGCTTCAATGACTATAGCTGTGTCTACGCCTCCACCTTTTTCATAGAACCTTTTACCTGTTCCTCCAGCTGCAATAACCTCTTGTCCAACTGGAATTAAGCCTGCTTCTACTGCAGCTAACGTTATTTCTACGCATACTTTGAGGCCTTCGCCGAATCTGCGGAAAGCTGTTACCGCTGCTTCAGGTAATTCATATTTAACGTCGCCTGTGAAGCATATGTTATGCCCTAATGATTTTAACCGTTCCTTTAATTGTTCAGGTAGGAAGTTTGAAGCAGCCTTGCCTAGACTAACTATTGTTAACTTTATGTCGGTGTCTTTGAAAATTTCAAGAGCCTTTTGAGCTGAAAAACCTGATATTGACGATATTATAACGTTTTTTATGTTGTCCTTAATGGCCCTTTCTTTAGCCAATTTAAGCGTTATTTCAGTGTTGTGCATTCCACTCGATTCAAAGTAAACTATTTTTTCCTCCAAGATTCAACCCTCCAGTTTTAATAAAACTAATAATATAAAATATTTTTAAACATTTCATTCCCAGATATACTTCTCTATAAAATCATCATTTTCGATTGCACATGCTACACGCTTTTGCACTTAAAAATGAGGTATCGAAAGAATAAAATTGTTGAACGCTAAATTATCTATCGGGTGCACCGATGCCAATATACGTTCTTCTTTCAACCCTAACATCAGATGGAAGGAAAACCATAAAGGAAAGACCTGAAAGAATAAAGGAGGTTAATAAGGAAATAGAGGTATTCGGCGTAAAAGTTATCCATCAATATGCGGTGTTAGGCCCATATGACTTTATAAACATTGTTGAGGCACCAAATAATGAAGCAGTCACAAAAGTTTCAGTGGAGCTTGGATCCCGCGGAACCATCAAAATCATGAGTTTACCAGCCATACCAATCGACGATTTCATATCAATGTTAAAGACAAAATAGTGCAAATTATCCTTCCCATCCCCCATTTTTTAAACCAACTCTTGCATTATCCTCAAACTTTATTTTTGTTATCCCCCCATTTTGCAAGCTGGTCAAATGGTTTGCAAAGCCTTGCGATTGAAAGTTATCATATTCGCCTGCGAATATGATGGAGCCGAAGTGCTTAGACACCAACTTTTGAAAGAGAGCCTAGTCAAAAGCTTCTTTCGCCTTGCAACTTTATCGACTAGAACTGCCTAATAAAATGCTGACGCTTCACGATTTTATCCATCTGCAACTTGCAAAGTCTTAAAACTACATTCCGACAATAAACAACTTTCTGAATGTCTGGGAGGTTGAAATGTGAAGGGAAGCCAAATAATAATATTAGTTACAGCGTCAAGTAAGGAGGAGGCTGAAAAAATCTCGGAAATATTGCTGAATGAAAAACTAGTTGCATGTGTCAACATAATGGGCCCAGTGTACTCGTCTTTCTGGTGGATGGGAAAAATAGACAAAGCGGAAGAACATTTAATCCTGATGAAAACCAAAAGAGGTCTTTTCAATAAACTTTCTAAAAGAGTGAAAGCTATCCACAGCTATAAAGTTCCAGAAATCATAGCTGTACCTATTCTCGAAGGCTCGGAAGATTATTTGAAATGGATCGAGGAAAGCATAGGGTAAAGTTTTATAGGTTATGCCGCTTCATGAATGTTTTAGCGGTGGGTCTCAGGCGGGGGGCTAGGGGTCCCCTGCACCGTAAACCCTCTATATGACGGGCCGAAAGCTGAGGATGAGGCGTCTGTGGCTGCCAGAACCTCCCATTTCCGAAGCAGTGACCACCCGTCCCTTGGGGCGGACGGTCGCCAGGTAGCTTCCGTAGGGAAGCATGCCATGGCGTTTGCCAGGCGAACCTGGCTAGGCCCGGGAGGGAGCAACCTAAGCTTGGACGTCCCGCGCTCAAGGGGGGTGCGGGTGCGAGCGTAGGGTTTGAGAGGGATGGCGGATTCTAGACGTCGAACCTCAGTGACCCACCGCTGCCTTTCTAATCCTTGTTAGCTTCGTATATGGAGAGAATATGAAATAAATCTGTGGAGGCCTATAGCGTTTAAAAACGATGCTTTATAGAATGTTTCATCAAGCGGTTTTCAGTTCGAAACAGGAGCCCTTTTCGAAAGGCACATCGATGCCGACACCGACTGGTTTGTTTACGTTCATTACGCTTAAAATGTAAAGCCTAGAATTGTAAGCGGTGATTTGCTTGAAAACCATGGTGGCTATTGGAGTTTATATTGCGAAGACCATGAATGATTTGAAAGGATTAGACTAACCTCATATGGGATTAATGTTGAACATAGCAGATTTTTTCAAAACTACGACATTGGTTAAGGTTGGGGTGAAAAGGCTTTAGACGGCAATATTTCTAAAATAGAAGTTGATGACAAAACTTTAGGAGACTTGACAGGTTGGAGAATAGGTAGGCTCTAAACCATTATATGGTGATAATGGCGGATTTGAGGTAAAAGTTTAAAGGTTTTCGTTGCTTAAACCAATTCACCCTTCCACTATGGATCCACAATTCAATAATTTTAGGGCTTACAAGTTTTAAGAAAGGCCATATAGGACTGTTGGAAACCCTACTTCTGATCTTGGATGGAAAATTTTCCTGAAGGTTTGTTAATCATGTTAAAGGCTATGGAAAAACATGCTGGGCCTCTTTACGTAACTGAGAATAAAATTGCCTACGCCGGAAACAGGCTTAGTCAAAATTCATTGAAGAACACTTGAAGGTTTTGAAAAAGCTTTAACTGAATATAATAGATGTCGAGGTGTTTCCATCGTGTTTTAACAGACAATTGTGAGCAGGCTTAAAGCCTCGAAATGAAGTTCTGCTTACCAGCTGTATACTTCACAACCCGAAAAGCAAACAATAAGGAAAAGCGCGGAAACCTTCGTAGGCTAGGCAACGAATTAAAATTAACTATCCGGAACAGCGTGTTAGGGTACAGCTGAAAACGTTTAACGTTGAAAGACTAAATGCTATATATGCCAGATCTATTTTTAAGTTAGGGTTACAGGCTTATGACCCATAATGAGCTCCGTAAAGACTATTTAATTGACCGGTGGGTTGTTATTGCAGCTGGAAGAGGACGTAGACCAACAGACTTCGTCAGAACAGAGAAGGCCAAAGTTCAGGCTGAAATTTGTCCTCTCTGTCCAGGCAATGAGCACATGACGCCGCCCGCTGTTCTCCTATACTTGGAAAAAGATGGTGAAATTGCAAGGTCTAGGGATGAAAACGATTTTAGGCATAAGGGTTGGAAGATTCGCTGTGTTCCTAATCTTTACCCAGCTTTTACTCAGCCAACAAAGGGCTTCAAGCAGAGACTGTTCAAAAGTTTTAATCTTGCTGTAGCTGTTGGACATCACGAAGTTTTAGTTGAGTCGCCGGTTCACGGTGAACACCCTTCTGATGCTGGAATACAACAGCTTGTGCATGTGGTGAAAGCTTATGCGGATAGGCTTTCTGAATTGTCGTCTAGGCCTTATGTGAGACACGTTGCAATATTCCGTAACCATGGCTTAGAGGCGGGAGCCTCACTATCTCACGCTCACAGCCAAATAGTTGCTATGCCTTTCGTACCTAAAATTGTCAAAGAAGAAATGCAGGCTAGCAGGAGATACTGGCGGGAAAAAGGTGAATGTGCATTCTGCAGCCTTATAAGAATGGAGCGTGAGAGCCCCCGCTTCATCATGGAAAATTCACACTTTGTTGTTTTTGCGCCGTGGGCAAGCGTTCACCCGATGGAATTTTGGATATTGCCTAAAAATCACCGTTCTTCGCTTCTTGGAATTTCTGATAATGAAATGAGAGATTTCGCTAAAACTTTAAAAGCATGTTTCAGTGGACTTAAAAGCCTTCTAAACGATCCTCCTTACAATTTTGGCTTCCACCTGGCCTTAGGAAAAGCTGCGAATCAGCATTACCATTGGCATTTAGAGGTTTACCCGAAACTTGTGATTTGGGCTGGGTTCGAGAAAAGCACAGGCGTCTACATAAACACGGTTTCTCCGGAGACGGCGGCGGACAGCCTTAAAACAACTATTTCAAGTCAAAGCGTGTAAAATTTCCTTTTCATATTTTGGTCTGATAAGCATTACGTCCTCAACATAAGCTCTCAGAGGTTCTGCTATGCTCCAAGCTTGAGCTATACAACCCCGCGGGCTGTGAGGCGGATCTCCGTCGAATATTTCGCTTACCATGCCAAGCCCAGCGTTAAAAACTTGCTCCGACAAGAGAGGTGAGAGAAAGTTTTCGAAAATGAATCTACGCGTGTATTCGCTGTATCCTTCAATTTTAAGGTAGGCTGTCGTAAAGGGACCGATGAGCCATGGCCAAACAGTGCCATTGTGATACGCCGAGTCGCGGCTTCTCCTATCTCCATGATAAATGCCCTTGTACCTGGGGTCAGTTTTGGCCAAGGTTCTCAAACCGTAAGGAGTTAGAAGCTTTTGAAACACAACGTTGAGTATTCTGCTGTTTTTAGCCCTGTCCATCATGGTGAAGTCTAAGGACACAGCCATAACCTGGTTAGGCCTAATTGAAGCGTCACCATAATCCTGCAGATCTAAAACGTCGAATAAACAGTTTTCCAGAGGGTTCCAAAACTTTTTAACAAAGCTTTCTTTTGCCTTCTCGGCCAAACATGCAAATTTTTCCGCTTCGCTTGTTTCTTTGTTTTTTTCAGCCAAAAACTGGAGAGTTTTCAATCCATTGTACCATAAAGCTTGAATCTCCACGGCCTTTCCTCCTCTTGGAGTTACAGGCTGACCGTTGATTGCGACATCCATCCATGTCAACCGTGGCTTATGAAAAAGCAGTCCATCACTGTCCACACGGATGTCGGCATAAACTCCATTAGCCAGATTTTCAGCCAAAGTCTTAAGATTCTGCCATAAGTTTTTCAGGACGAATGCAAAGTTTCCAGTGTACTTCAAGTATTGGAGAACAGCGTTCATATACCATAAAGAAGCATCCACAGCATTGTACGCTGGTTTTGCATCCCAATCTGAGATTAGGTTTGGAATTAAGCCGTTTGCGCAGTATTTGTTAAATGTTAAAAATGTTTGCTCAGCATCTTCAAACCTTCCAGTTACAAGCATAAGTCCAGGCAATGAAATGAATACATCTCTTCCCCAATCCTCGAACCAGTGGTAGCCGGCAATGACTGTCTTCTCGCTTTTTCCAGATTTATCAACTGCTTCAACAATGAACGCCTCTGTTGCTAAGATAATCCAGCTTAGCCAGTTTTGGGCGTAAACAGTTTCATGTTCTTTGTAAAATTTTTCAAGCATGTTCTGGCGGCGAACGATTTCACCAGCGTAAAGTTTTTCAACATCACAAATTGCTTCCGGCAACACGTTCCATTCTTCATCCACAGGTGTTTCTTCTCCACGGGCAGCTGCTGTAATGGCGAACTTTCGGCAGCTTTTCCCTGAAACTTTAAATTTGAAGAATCCAGGCTGAAACCAATCCTCAAAACAGCTTTCTCCTCGAGCGCACTCCTCGCGGAAATAGACTCTTTCAAACCAGTTTTCCAATGGTTGATAGGCACCATTCACAGCTGCAATTACAATGGTTGACGGTGGTGCCTCAACGTTTATTATTAATTTTTCCACTAGACTGCTCTGGATGAACTTCAACGGGTTTCGCCGCCTATCTGTCACGGAATGGAAATGTCTGCACGTCAAAAGGGGGAAAACACGGATCTCAACATCTGAAGGGTTTCCATTATGAACATCATACAGGACTATTGTGACATTTCTTCTGTGAAGCATAAAAACGGTCTTAAAAATCTTCACCGCATGAATGTTGTAAACATATTTTGGGAAGGGGGAAAGGTAAAACTCTGTTGGAAACCAGAATTCTGAAGGGTGCATTCCATTTTGAAACTCGTTTGTATAAAACGGGTAAAGAGCGTTTTCCAGCTTTAACTCTTCGTTAAGTTTTGTTAAACAAACCATACGTTTTCTAGGTGGACGGAACGCAGCTACAAGCAGACCATGGTATTTCCTTGTGTTAATTCCTAAAACTGTCGAAGATGCGTATCCGCC
This sequence comes from Bathyarchaeia archaeon, assembly GCA_038826715.1. Lineage (GTDB taxonomy): Archaea > Thermoproteota > Bathyarchaeia > Bathyarchaeales > Bathycorpusculaceae > JAWBOH01. The sequence continues at coordinate 10,805 of JAWBOH010000013.1, forward strand.
TAAACAGTTAGTTACTATCCACTCTTTTTCAAGGAGTTCTTCAGCTTTTAACGATGCCTCTATAGGTATACGCATGTAAGGCAGAAGCTTCATTTACGGCATCAACTTTGCAACGTTTTTATCTCGAGGGACTTGGAAAAAATTTGCGACGGGTTCGCATTTTGTTCTGAAAAGCAATGCATGGGGTTTTTCCAACTTGTATTCTGTTAAAGTTTCAGCATATCCCATGCCTTTTGCAAAAACCATGTCGACTGAACTGTAAATTTTTAAGAATTCAGGTGAGGACTCTTTCGGGGCTAAGCCTACAGCGTCTGTTCCTGTTGTAACAACCTTGTCTGCAATTTTGCTCATGCCGGAGATTTCCGCATCTTCTAAAGTTGCATCGTTGAGTATAGGTCCGCCTTTAACAGCTACCGCAACAGTTAATCCCATGTTTTTTAACTGTTCCACAAGCAAAGTGTCAAAGACTATTTCTCCTGCGTTGTCTGCTAAATATAGTATTTGGCTGGAGTTTTTCGCGGCTTCGTAGATTTTGCCGATATCGTCAACTACAAGGTCCTTTCCAGCCGTCTTCAAGCTTTTTTTCAATCCGGTAAACGAGAACTTATGTCCTGGAATGTCAAACTCCATGACGTTTCCAACCATGGCGCACAGGCAAGCTCTTTTAATCCTGTCTTGTTGAGTATAGCCTTCTTCCACAATTTTCCTCACGTAGGGCAAAAGCTTCAAGGCGTTTTCATTGCATAGTTTCTTGCTTCTTTTATAGGGGTCGCCGCAGCCTGTAACCCTCTTTATGAGGCGGTCTCTCTTTGTGCCTAACTCCGCAGGAACGGTTGACGGTTTAAACTCCCTACTCACTAGATGAAGAAGCTCCATCATCGCTCTGAAACGTAGTGCTGGATTCGCTGTTGCTTCTTTTATTTCAGCCGCGCCTCTGCTGATGATGCATGCTGCACATTCAGCTTCAACCTTCAAAATAGGCTCTCCTAAACCTTGATTTTTTCCGCAAACTCCCGTAGAATTTCATACTGTTTTTTCGCTTTCACAACAGCGCTTGAAACTAACACTCCTTGAGTCCCAAGTCTCATGGCTGCTTCAACATCTTCTCCATGGCTTATGCCAGCTCCGCATAATATGGTAACATTTGGATTCACCATCTTAACAATCTTAACAGTGGCTGCTACGACTTCAGGTTTAGCTTTTGAAACGGATATTCCTGTGCTTATAAGCTCAGGCGGTTCAACAGCCAGCATGTCAGGTTTTAAAGTAGCTACAGCCGCGCTAATGTTCTGGTTGTTCGCACAAACAACTGATAAGAGCTGTTTTTCCCTAGCTATTTTTATGGCTGCATCCACTTCATGAAGCCGAAGCGGTCTTTCAGAATGATTGATTAGCGTCCCCATTGCTCCTGCTTTTTTCACAGCGTCTGCAAGCACATGACCAGTGTAGTTTCCAGGCTTTATGGGATCTATATGCTGCGCGAAAACTGGGATTTCCGTTTCTTCAGCCACTGCCGCAATATCTGTGAACTGGGGCGCGACGCATATTAAAACTTGGGTTTCAAGGCTGACTTTTTCAGCTTTTTTGGCAAGTTCAACAGCTTTTCTGCCTGTGGCCTCCATGTAACTCTTGAAGTTCACAAGTATTAACGGAAGTTGCAGTTTCAAAGACAGGGTTCCACCTGAAGCGATGCTTGGTTTAAACACAAACATGCCTAAATATTTTTTGAACAAAAAGCAGGTTGACGCTTACTCTCTTTTCGCTGGAACAAAGACCGCCGCGGCCACAACAGTAGTCCACAAACCGTTTTTGTCCCCTGTAGCTGACTGGGTTATGTTTGTCGTCTTAATTATTAAACCGCTTGCTCTGAACTGTTGTTTCCGTTCATCCCAAGCTGTTTCAGGGTCAAAAGGGATGCCCATTGTAGTGGCAAGCATTGTAGCGGCTAAGTCCTCAGCATAGTCCCCAGCAGCTTCATCTGTCTGTCCATAGGAATGATGTTCAGAAAGATAGCCGTAATTGTTTTTCCCAGAGGGAATCGCCACCCCAATTGAAGAAGCAATCAGCCTATGAGGCTCATTTGTCGAGTTTCTAGCTAAAACAACGAAGGTTATCTCGCCTGGGCTTAGCATTTTTAACCCTCTCTCTTTCGATATGAGCTTACAGCCTGGCGGGATTATGCTTGAAACGTTAACTATGTTGCAGTAGTGTATGCCTGCGTTTCTAAGCGCCAATTCAAAAGATTGAAGTTGTTCCCTATGTTTTCCAACGCCTTTTGTTAAGAAGAAATATTTGGGAATCATTTCGCTGTAGATTGTGAATGCAAGCTTAAAAGTTTTATCCCAAAATCAAAGCCAAATGGCGAAACAAAACATAAACAGCCATAAAAGACGGTGAGGAAAAAGTCTTTTACAGCTTACGCCAGCTCATAGTGTTTAACAGTTTAATGAAAAAGAGGCTGCAGGGCAAACACCAGAATTCTGAAGAACCGGTTTAGCTGATTGCTTCAACTGCAAAAGCAATTATTAACAATTTTCAAGAACACTCTTCAGTTAATTAAACAGACTTCAATTTGACAAGTTCAACTTTCCTATAACGGCGATGCATGCATGTTTATTTTGGAAAATTTATTATAAATAAACGTCGGCAATGTAAAACGGAGACTGTGAGAATGACGAAAATAACTGAAAAATTATTTTATGACGTTGCATACGAACTTTTGTGGAAATCATATACAAGAGTTAGAAAGGATGTAGTTGAAGCCTATAAAAGAGCTTATGAAAAAGAAACTAATCCGATATCTAAGGCGCAGCTTAAGGTTCTTCTCGATACAATTGAAATAGGTGTGAAAGAGGGAAGGGTTATATGTCAAGACACGGGAACTCCGACGTTTTATGTTGCAATCGGATCTGATTCCGGCATAAAACTAGATGTGGAAAAAGTTTTAACTGAAGTAACGGCAAAACTGTCAGTGGAATTGCCATTTAGACATCATATCATCAATCCAATCACCGGTGATTCGCCTGAAACAAGCGTTGGCGATGGAATACCTGTCATCTGGTATAGTTACTTGCCAGGCGCAGACTATGTGGAAATAATGGCGGCGCCGAGAGGCGGAGGTGGAGCGCATTATTGGATAGCACCCTCAGGATGTTTCAGCCTCCCTTTCGAAACTGAAAAATCTTGGACACATTTTGTCGAAAAATGTATAATAAAGAATTACATTGAGGACAATTACACAATGGGATGCGGACCCAACATTGTTGGAGTCTGCATAGGCGGCGGAAATATTATCCAGACACTTCAAACAGCGTGGACTGCTGTTTATAGGAGGCCAGTAGGGGCTCCTCATCCAAACCCTGAAGTTGCGCAGTTAGAAAGGAACCTATGTGAACTGTACAACCGGTTTGGGAAGGGAAATACGCGTGGACTTGCGCCGGGGTTAACTAACGTCATTGCGGTTCACGTTGAAGTTCTATACACAAGAGGAGAAGAGGCTATAGGTGGACCAATAGCAGTTACTTGCATGTGTAGTGCCCTTCGCGATGAGAGAGCAAGAATCTACTCCGACGGCCGAGTTGAATACTTGGAGGTGTAAACATGAAAGTAAAATTGAATGTTCCCGCTACAGAAAAAGAAATTAGGAGATTAAAGGCAGGTGACGAAGTATACATTGAAGGAACCATCTACAATGTAAGGCAAAGCTTGTTCAAACTAGTTGATATGGCGGAGAAAGGGCAAAGGATACCTCAAAGTTTGCTTTCTGGACTTAAAGGAGGCGCCATCCATTACTCGGGACCGCTCTTAGATAAAAAGAAAGAAAGAATCATGGCAAACTCTCCAATACCTGTTCGAAATATCCCGTTCTCGACAATTGAATTAGTAATAAAAAACCTGGGAATTCGAATTATACTCGCTCAAGATGATTGGAGTGAACCCCAGAAAATGATACAACTGCTGAAAAACTCCGGTGCGGTTTATCTGTGCACAGCAATAGGCTGCGGCGCATGGTACGCATATCCTAAAGTCAAAAATATAAAGAACATCTACTTCCAAGAGCTGGGAGAGATGCATGCTTGCTACGAGCTTGAAGTGGAAAATTTTGGTCCAACATGGGTAGGCATCGACGCCCATGGCAACAGCCTTTTAGCTGAGACAAAGAAGCTTCTAGACGAAAACAAAAGAAAGATGTGTCAAGACCGAGGATGGCTGTAGGCAGCCTGCTAATACTGCAGAATGCAACAGCGCGGTGTTTTCCTAGTTAATCACACGCGTTTGTACAAACAAGCGAAAGACTCTGCTGCCGAAACACCTAAACGGGAAAGAAGAAAACGAATTTCAAAATTTTCCGGCCAAAAACGCGTTCTTACAATGCTTTTAAATCTCTTACTGAAAGCCCCCCTTTCTGTGGTTTGCTAAAACTTGAAACGAAGTTTCACATTTCAACCGTAAGCGTTTCACATATAGGAGAAACTAAAAAGTTTTAAGTTTATAACCATAAATGATGCATCGTTAAAACCTAATGGTGAACAGAGATTATGAAGTTAAAAAATGCCAGAAGCTGGGCTGTTTTGCTTGTGGGATTCTGCATAATATTTATACATTACTCAATCAGGTATAGTTATGGCATTCTGCTTCCTGAAATGACGCCTTCACTGAATGTCTCAAAACTTGAGGCCGGAGTAATTTACACTTCCTACTTTGTCGGTTACACTGTTCTTTCGGTTTTTCTAGGCATGATGGTGGATAGGTTTGACTCTAGAAAAATAATCACTCTATTCCTGTTAATATTAGGCGCTGGCACATTTTTCATGAGCATGTCTAACACTCTGGGTGAAGCAAGTTTTTCATTTATGTTGGCAGGAGTAGGCTGCGCAGCATGTTGGGTTCCTGTTGTGGTAGTGGTTCAAAGATGGTTCAAGAAAAGAGCCTTCGCAGTAGCGATAAGTAATATGGGCGCACCACTTGGATTTGCATTAACAGGTGTAGTCGTGCCTTTACTGGTAAAAATCGGAAGCTGGAGGCTTGGATGGCGCGTGTTCAGCGCAGCCAGCTTTCTGCTTGCCCCTGTAACTTGGCTTTTAATAAGAAGTTTCCCGGAAAGTTATGTTCAAAAACAAAACAAAGGAGTTAACAAAGCTTTCTTGAAGAAAACATATAGTATTATAATTAAAAACATAAAACTATGGCTTGTCGGTCTTTCATACATGTTTGTCGGTTTCTACATAATGGTTCCCTTTACTTTTCTAAGCACATATGCATCCCAAGAGATGGCTATACTTTACGATTACGCTTCCATGCTTGTAAGCGTGATTGCTGTTGGGGCAATACCTGGAATGCTCATTTTGGCGTCAATTTCTGAACAGATTGGGAGGCTAAAGACAATGGTTTTATGCGGATTAAGCTCCTTAATCGGAATTTTAGGAATAGCCTTAGCTCAAAATTTTCCAGGCTTAGAATTCATTGTACTTGCTATTTCAACGGTTGTTTACGGAGTAGGCTACGGCGCTGTTTGGCCACTCTACACAACTTTTGTGTCAGACGTGTTTTCCATGGAACATGCAGGCATGGCGTTAGGCATAATGACCATATTTCTCGGCGTAGGATGCATGCTATCGCCGCCATTAGCCGGATGGATAGCTGACACAACAGGAACTCTTAGATCGTCGTTCCTTTTTGCAGGCGCCACCTCAGTTTTATCGGTTCTCTTCTTGGTGCCTATGCGGAAACGTTAATACCCTAAACCATGGTTGCAAAGCATCATTGTTCCAGTTTATTTGCACGGAGCAAAACCAAAAAGCTAAAAGTTTCAGCGGTTATAGAATTCGAGAGAAAAGCATAACAAAGGTTAACACATATTTTTATTGAGGTTCGGCAGTGCCAGCATATCGCAGCGTATTCAAAGACGAGGCCAAGCTTGACATAAGCTATGTTCCAAGGAAGCTTCTCCACCGAGAGGCAGAAATGCGGCTTCTTTCAGAGTTCTTCAATTTCCTTTTGACAACTCCTGAAAAAATGACTCAGAGGGTTCTAATAGTAGGTGATGTTGGCACTGGGAAGACAGCGCTTTCTCAAAGGTTCGGAGCAGACATGGTTCAGCTAGCTAAACAGCGAGGGATGAACATTCAGTATATTCATGTGAACTGCCGTCAATATCGTGGAAGCCTCTTTCTGGTACTACACCAAGCAGTTTCGGTTTTCCACCCGAATTTTCCTAAACGAGGATTCTCGGCTGAAGAGCTTTTAAACATTCTATTACAAATTTTAGATGAAAATAATGCTTACATAATTTTAACTCTAGACGAGTTTGAAAGCCTTGTTGAAAGGGAAGGCTCAGAATCCGTTTATAAGCTTACTCGCCTACAAGAAACTAGGTTAAACAAGCCGCAGCGAGTTTCATTCATATGCATACTGAAAAGTTTGAAAGCCATTGAAAGTTTAGACTTAAGCACAAAAAGCACGTTACAATCCAACATCATAAGATTAGAAAAATACTCGAAAACACAGCTTATAGACATAGCCGGTGACAGAGTTCAATTAGCTTTTAAACCGCTTACTGTGCCAGAAGAAACAATAAACCTAATCGCTGAACTGGCATATTTAGAAGGTGGAAACGCACGTCTCGTCGTGGAACTCCTATGGAGAGCTGGAAAATACGCGGATGCTGAAGATTTGTGCATAGTTACACCTGAATGCGTTAGAAAAGCTGTTTCAAGCATATATGCAATCGCAAGGAAAAGCGATTTAGCCGCTTTAAGCCTTCATGAGAAGCTTTTCCTTCTCGGAGTGGCAAGGTTCTTTAAACAAAACGCAGATAAAGCCTACGCATCTTTACGTGAAGCAGAAAACGCCTACGCTGTCGTGTGCGAAGAGTTCGAAGTTCAACCTCACACCCACACACAGTTATGGAAATATCTTCAAACACTTTCAAGCCTAGATATAGTTAAAAAAGACGTTTCAGCCGCTGGTCAACGTGGAAGAACAACACTTATCTATCTTCCAAGAATTTCAGCCCAAGAGTTGGAAAAAGAGTTAACCATACTTTTAGGAAACCGCTAAATTTGGCAGAAATAAGACAAATATGCTTGCCTCTTCAACTTTATACAAATGTTTATGAAGGGGAAAAAGGCATGGCAAACTGTCCGCTGTGCAGTTTGGACATGCAGAAAGAGAAAATCTTCTACCAAGATGACTTATTTATTGTTTTAAGAACAGCAAAACTTAAGGGACATAGAGAAAGAATCATGATAGTTTACAAGCAGCATCAAAATACCATATCTTACGAAGAGTATGAACGCGCCTTAAAGATTGTTTCCGACATAGGACGTGAAGTCTTCAAATACGCTCCGAAATTCGTGATTTTAGACGGCACCTTCGCTTCAATAAAGGATCATTGGCATCTAGTGGCTTCAGACCTTGACCCGAAAAGCGAGGACTTCGACCAGATTCTCGCAACAAGATGGATTAAAGTTCTAGACAACACACATCAATGCCAAACTTAAATATTTAAAGCAGCAAATTCTCGTAGACATGCAGATAGAGGAAGCTCTTGGAAGCAAACTGCGCGTAAAAATTTTGAAGCTACTATACCAAATAACAGAGCTGAATGTAACTGAAATCGCCAGAAGAATCGGCTCAGACTACAAAACCGTAATAAAACACTTAAAAATCTTAGAAGAAGCAGGATTTCTTCAGCACAAAAAGTTTGGAAGAATCCATCTTTACAGGATTAATGAAAACTCTGCAAAAGCTAAGGCTTTGCAAACGCTACTAAAAGCTTGGGAAAAACCTTAAATGGCCTCGGCTGTTTGCAGAACTATTAAATAACCATTCCACATCCTAACCTTACATGGAGCAGTGATTTTGTATGGCTATGGTGGACGTTACTGAAAAACCAAAAGTTTTACGTGAGGCAACAGCAGCTGGCAGGATTAGGCTTAAACCTGAAACCATAAACCTAATACGAAATGGAAAAGTTGAAAAAGGAGACCCTGTTTACACGGCAAAGGTCGCTGGAACCTTAGCTGCAAAGCAGACGAGCATTTTGATTCCATTCTGCCACCCGTTGCCTCTGACAAACGTGAAAATAAACGTTGAAATACTAAACGACACCACTATTCAGGTTTCGTCCACTGTTAAAACTGAAGCGCAAACAGGCGTAGAAATGGAAGCCTTAGTAGCTGCAACTATAAGCCTCTTAACAATCTGGGACATGGTTAAACAGTATGAAAAAGATGAGGGAGGGCAATACCCATTCACAGTTATAGACGACGTCCATGTGGTCAAGAAGTTTAAGGAAAGACTTTAGATGAGTGAAAGCACAGAAAAGCATAAAGCCGAAGCTCCGGGAAGCATCGGCTTCGGATTATTTGTCTGCAGCACATCCCGCTATAACAAATTAAAGAAAGGCGAGATAGTCTTCGACGAGTCCGGCGACTTGATGGAACAGTTGACTAAAGCTTCCGGATACAGCGTTGTTTTTCGTAAGCTTATTCCAGACGATAAGACTCTTATTGAAGAGGGAGTTAAAACTGCTTTAAAAGCTGACAAAGCGGATGTCATCGTTTTTTGCGGCGGAACCGGCATAGCGCCTTCAGACGTCACGATTGAAACAGTTTCGCCTTTCATGGAGAAATCTTTGCCTGGTTTTGGAGAACTTTTCAGGCTTCTAAGCTATGAGAAAATCGGCTCCGCCGCGTTTTTATCCCGCGCGTTTGCAGGCGTGGCTAAGGGCAAAGCTTTCTTTTGCATTCCAGGCTCAACAAACGCTGTTAGGGTTTGTTTTGAAAAGCTTATATTACCGGAAGCAGCACACATCGTTAAGCACGCGCGGGAATAACGATGGTGCTAGTAGACTGTTATGGGCGTCCGCTGCTAAATCTTAGAATAGCCCTCACAAAACCTTGCAACCTGCAATGTACATATTGCCACTCTGAGGGGGAAGATAAATCTGTAGAAAACACTTCTGAAATGACAGTTAAAGAAATCGTACGCATTGCCAAAATTGCTGTAAGCCTAGACGTTTCAAGGATTAAGCTTACAGGAGGAGAACCGTTAATGCGCAATGACGTAACACAAATAGTGAAAGGCATAGCAGCTTTACCAGGTTTGAAAGAGCTTTCCATGACTACTAACGGAACCCTGCTTGAACCGTTAGCTAAAACTCTTCGTGAGAACGGTTTAGAACGCGTAAACATAAATATGCCTACATTAAACGAAGAAACATACTGCAAACTAACAGGCGGCAAACTTGAAAACGTTTTAAAAGGCGTCAAAGCAGCCGTAGAAGCTGGGTTAACCCCTGTAAAACTTAACATGTTGGTCCTGAAAGGCGTAAACGATTTTCAAGTGGCAGAAATGCTTAACTTTGCAACAGAAACTGGAGCAATATTGCAGCTTATTGAACTTGAACCTGTAAACATAAGCAGCGAGTATTATGCCGCATACCACAAGCCGTTAGACGAATACGAAGAAATGTTAAAGCAGAAAGCCGTCAAAATTGAAGCTAGAAAAAGCATGCAGAACCGCTACGTATACCATTTGCCCAACGTTAAAGTTGAAGTTGTCCGCCCCATCGAAAACACGGAGTTCTGCGCCCACTGCACCAGAATGCGTGTTACAAGCGACGGAAAGCTTAAACCATGTTTAATGAGGAATGACAACACAGTGGACATTTTAACACCAATGCGAAATGGAGCAAAAGATGAGGAACTAATTCACCTTTTTAAGCTTGCAAACCAGCGAAGGCAACCATACAACAAACGTGCAGGTTAAGCCATAACATTGACCTTTACATGGCGTTCAGCACGCTCTAGGTTAATTCAATGATTCTGGCTTCAAGTTTTTCAATGTCTAGCAATGCAATCGTTGATTTTCCAGTTAAATAGCCGCAAGCTTCGCCAGGGTTTACCACCAAAGTCTCGCCTTTCCTATAAATTTCCGCCTTATGAGTATGTCCGTAAACCACTATGTCGAAACTTCCATTTTCGATTAAAGCATTTAAAAGTTCTTCCTCGTTTCCATGCAGCATTGCAATTTTAACGTTGCCCACCTTTATCTCCGCGAAGCTTCCGCGAATTTCCCATCCTGCATGTTCGCTAAACTTTTTCTTCAAAAGTTCACGATCTCCGTCATTATTCCCGAAAACACCTATCATTTTTGCTTTAAGCATTTTAAACCTTGGAATTACAAAGGGCGCGACGTAGTCTCCTGCATGGAGCACAAGCTCAACGTCCTTCTCGTTAAACTTTTTAATTGCCTTTTCAACGTTTAACAGATGATCATGGGTGTCAGATATCAAACCTACAAGCATTTATGCTCGCCTCTAATGGTATATTTTGCTTCACAGTAAATAAGCTATTCTTGAAACTTGCTGCAGATTATAGAAGTTTTCTATAGAAGAATACTACGAGAACGGTAATAGTTGGATTATGGAAACACCGCTTAAAACGTGCCATACACATCATTCCCATTGACAAAAATGTTGGCGAGAGGGATTTCTTGGAAATAAATAATATAGGTCTTAACCCCCAACAGAAGAGGAGAGACAAACTGTACATAATTGCCCAAATTTTGGAAATAGCCAAAGATGGAGCGCTTAAGACTCAGATCATGTACAGAGCAAACCTAAGCTTCACACAACTCAACGACTATTTGGAACTCATGTTAAGGATGAACCTGCTTGACAGAATAGCTGAAAGCGAGAAAGAAGTTTATAAGGCAACACTGAAAGGCCTAGAATTCCTTCAACGTTACAGCGAAATAAACAAACTTCTCAAATCAGAAAATGAAAATGGCAAAAACAACGTTAAGATTACACCGTTAAACCTGCTTAAAAGAAACCATATTTAAAGCGAAACTGCGTTCGCAACAGCGCCGAAACCGAAGAACATAATATCCAACGGTCTTGCCGGGAGCACTTAAGCCCTCCATTCCAAGCTAAGTCCTCCTTGTTCTTAAGCATTGTTCCAATAAAGACGTCGAGTCTGGTTGGGGTCTTCAACGATGTCTTTCATCATTCATATGCCTAATGCATGCCGCCGTTAGATTTTCACATAATTCCTAAACAGCTTTAACAATAAGTTTTTGCTCTTCAGTTTCGGTTAGAACGTGCCTTTTAAAGCGTGTATAAATACAAAACTTTCAATAACGAGTGCTCATTAATAGCATAAAAGGAGAGGAAAGGCGTGAACTTTTTCATATTCCTATTTATATGGGCTTTTGTTTGGTTTATCCCAGTACCGCCTAGGAAGAGCGCGTGTAAAAAAACTCTGCGTATAATTTCACTTTTCCTAGGATTAGTTCTCTTCTTCATAATTCAGTTTTCAAGACCCCCTCTAAGCCTTTTAATATATTTGCTCGTATTTCTTAGACTTTTTGCGGCTTTTGCTGAGTCAGCATTTTCCATAAGACGCACAACCCTTGAGGGGCAGGATAGACCATACTATTACTACAGCAAGCGTTTTCCCTTCAAGGTGTCAGCAAAAATAAAAGCGAAAATAATAGGTGTCCTATTCATTCTCTACCTGATCGCTGCCTCCACGGTTGTAGTTTTTGGGCAAGTTCAGAGGGTTGCAAACACTTCCTACTTTAACACTTTCACTCGCACTGGTTCCAGATTGCCCTTCAACACCGGAATCCCTGATAATATGGTGCGTCTTGTAACAGAGGAGCTTGCCATTTCCATAGCTAGGAGGCACATGTCAGAGTTTGGAAGCAACACCCAAGTTTTAGGCTGTCACATAACGAAAACTCCTGAAGGGGAACTTGTCTGGGTAGCCGTCATAAGCTCAACAAATGTTATTGCGGAAAACTACGTTAAAGGATTCGTCGTAATTGACGCGACAGACCCTGTTAACCCGCCAAAAATACTGAAGGAAGAGTTCGCCCTTGGAGAAGGCCTGTGGTTTGACCATAACATACATTTCCGATCCTACATGAATGACATCTCATCAAGCTACGGCATAGCCTACATAACATGGGACTTCACAACAAAAGAAGTCGCCTACATTATCACCCGATACAACGTAGGCTTCGACTTAATAAGGAGATATGAAACCCCAATGGTTTACAGCCAGCGGGGCAAAATGTACCTCCAAGCAGAATCCCTTTCTGAAATTCCAAAGTGGATCACACAGGTTTACGATGAAGGCTGGCTTGAAGAGATGATAAACGAAATGGGAGGCTTCAGAAGAGGCGAAGGCTTCGATTACTGGGCTGGAGGCCTATTATGGGTTATCCCGCCAAGCCGTGAGCGCTTCGAAATGACGGAGGATACCCGCTACATTGTAGACCCAGAAACAGGCGATGTCGTAGCCCTAGTATGCGTAAACCCTGTCGGAAACAGGCGGACCCTATCTGGAGTTTTCAAAGCAACACGAGACGGCATATTCTTCTACGATTTCAGGCAAGCCAACTACATTTCAGGAATGACCGCAGAAGACTTTGTTGAGGGAAGACTGCCTAAGCCTGCAGCAGGGATCTACGACGCAGAAATGCCTCTCCTATATCCCGTGGAAATTTCTCCAGGCAAATATAGGCTCGCATGGTATGTGCCCATTTATTGGCGGGAGGGTACAGGTGAGAAAGATGAAACCATATACTTGGCTGGCTTCGCAATAATTGACGCAGAAGAAACTAGCAGAATAGCCATAACAATGAATGTAGAAGGCTTAACAAGCGAACAACTTGTGCGTAAAACAAGGTTAGACTTTCTTAAACTTTTCGGAGTAATAACATACCTGAAAGTCAGTGCAACAGTTTTAGGGAAATATGAATATGTGGAAGATGGAACAACGCATATAGTGCTACATCTTGACAACGCAACTTATCAGTGGGTGGAAGCAACCCCGAAGGACATTGCAACCCTTCAATGGAACGAGTTGATGGCAACAAAAGCAGGAGACAACATTGCAATACAGATTGAAAAACGCGGAGATAAGTGGGTAATAACAGCCTTCGAAAATCCAAGCATTTAATGCCGCGTAGTCAACAATCACCTGCGTTATGCTTAAGCCTCTATCAACGAGGATCATAGCTAAATTTGCCTAGATGCCCCGGGGTTCCGGTGCCAACAGTGGTTATCTCAACAATCCCAAAGCCAAAGCGTCACGCAGTCTCTTTAAGGGAATAACCAGTAGATTTTAAAGCTTCAAATATTAAGCGTAACCCAGGATCGGTTTCGATGATTTTTATTGTTTCGTTAACCGTTCGTCTGCCAACGCATGCAATGCAAACTGACGGAATTTTTATTTCATTAAGTAAACTTTCCGTTTCTTACGCTTAATCCATTTTCCACAAAATGCGTGCTACATTAAGTCCTTAAATTGCCAATTTCATCATATTTAGTTCTGTGCTAATGCAGATCTAAAGCGCAATAATGCTTAAAGATGCACAGAATTTTCTCATAAATATGCCAAAAGAAAAGGGGGAGCTATTTAAGGGTTAACACGTTTACAGGCTTCTTAAGCAACCTTGCAGCTGCAACAACCAAGCCAATTACCGCTGTAACGCCGACAAGAATCCAAAGCAATTGCGGAGCGAACAGCCTAGGAAATGTTGATGCTGCTGTTAAACCGATTGTTGGATCATGCTCTAAAATGTAATCAGCAAAGTATGGATAGCAGACAAACAGCCTCAAATAACCGCCAGCAGCAACATATGACGCAGTGACATCAACGTATTCGAAGGTTGTGCCATTTGAATATAACTGCCTTGCCCATGGAACAAACGCAAGGAAACCAACTGGAACCTCCTTTACGCCGCGGACAAACTGCAGTTTTACATGCTCCCTAAATCTTTCTCTAATTTGCAGCGTAGCCTGCACTGGATTTTCATCCTTATCTGTTTCGTTCCTGTCTACTGCGTAGGGTTCACCGTTTATTATTGCTTGCTGCATTCGGGATCTGGTTTCAACCTGGTTTTCCGCTTGATATTGAACCTCGTTTTCGGCGCATGGCAAATCCTCAATGTTTATGGATGCCATGTTAATCCATAACGCTAGTCCTGATCGGCTCTCCGGTATTTGAAGCTCATATCTCTTAAGGAACTGGTTAATCTTGTCAATGTTCCATTCCCAATGTTTTACAACGAAGTCGAATTTTAGTTGTCCAGCAGCCACAGTGTAATTATAGTCGGAGTGGGTTTCATCTGGCACTTCTGTAGCGGTTGTATTGTAGAATCTGCATCTGATTTGAATGTTGTCTTCTGCAAACTCTAGTCTTGGGTGACCATACACTTCGTTGAGTGTGAAGTTGAAAGACCAGTAACTAACATCGCCTTTTGTTACAGACACTGGCCCCTCAAGATTCCAGCCGCATGCACTGAACGGCAGGTAACTTGAATGCAAGCCGAGCAGAAGCCCTAAGAACTCGTTCACTGCCTGTTGATATCTCCAACGGTACATGCCTTCGTAAAACCTTTTACGCAGTGCCGGTTCAATATGGTTTCTCCATAAAGTAGCGTTTATATTGACGTTGTCAGCATGGAAACGATGCCTGTAATACGGCTTGTCAAGGACTAAGTATTCAATTAATCCTTGAAACTTCACCACGTAAATTGTGCTGTTGTCTTCGGTGTACCACCAGAGAAACATTGGCTTTTTACCGCCTGCAGGAAAGATCAACGTTATCAATGGAGTTTCAAACTTGTACCATTTAGTGTCCCATGGTCCAGCTTCGACAGGCAAACTTTCTACGTCATCTATGGAGTTTTCTGCACTTGCAGCAGGGCTTAAAGCCGTCATGATGGGCAATGCTAACAGAAAGGCCAAACTTAGCGCCAATATTGAATTTTTCCCTATTTTCATGGTTTTTCACCGGAAAAACCTTTGTAAAACGGCTTATTAAGAAAACCGCTTCCATAAAGCTCGAATATTTCCAATTAAAAGTTCTAGAAACCTAGAACTTTAGGATTTGACGAAGAGGAAACACCCATGTAATCTGCTATTAATGGAGAACAAGCCGAATAATTAATTAATCGAATTTTCCAAGTATGAAAAGTATTGCCATGTTTAGGTATATGGCTGTTAGGCTTATGATTACGCCTTTGTCAAGTCTTAACCCTTTTCCATAGCATACAGCTGCTGAAAACAGAAGCATGCTCCAAATCTGTAGAATTATAAGTGCAACTTGTCTTACTATTTCCAGCTCTGCATAAAGTAGACCTAAGCCTTTTAGGGCTGCTGGAACAGCAATGTAAATGTATGGAAAAACCGCCATGGGCAATGCTGAAAGCCCTATACACGTTAAAAGTTGGATGTCGTTTCCAAAACGTTTGAAAAACGTGTAGGCTAAGACCTCTGTAAACAGGAATAGACCTATCCAGTTGAAAATGAACAGCGCCGACGTGACGGCTGGACTGCGGGTTGAGTGCTCAAAGTAGAAGAAAAGCGCAGGCTCAAGCCTTGCTATGGACGCGCCTAAACCGCCCAAGATTAGGACTGTTGCTGAGATTGGCAGAAGCCTAAACAGCTTTGTTGTCGATGCGAATAGCGGTGAAAGGAAAAGCCACTTTGCTGCTTGATGATGGAAGGTTTCGCTTATTGCAAGGCTGGCTGGAACACTTCCTTCCTTTAAGACTTTGTAAAGCATCTGTCCCTTCGAGTTAAGTCTGTATTTGCGCTGTTTATCCTGTTCAACAAAGTCTGAAAGCATGTCTAAATGATAGTAGACGGTTCCTACACCAAGGCCTAGTGTTCCGCGAAGTTCTTTGAAACCAACTTTACCTTGAGAACCTAAAATCTCAATTATTTTCCGCCTTGCAGGGTCTTTGAGAAGGGCATAGTACCGTGAAAGGTCTTCCATACAAGTTCTTCCCAAACTTACTTCAGATTTAGAAGCTGCATAGGCAGTTATTTAAATCTTCCAAACCTTTAATATAAATTGGACATACGCATCGCAGTTATGAGTTCTTCCGAAATATTTCGCGTTTGGAATACTTGATTTATACGTAGAAACCACGCATATAATAGGGGAAGGGAGAGTTGCAGGAAAACCTCGAAAAAGTCTTCCATCCTTCAATATCCATAATTGTTCCAGCTTACAACTCTGAAAGAACCATCTCAAAAATTCTAAAAAGCCTCTTCACGAGTGCAGCCCAATACCCAGGTTCATGCGAAATCATAGTTGTAGACGATGGAAGCAGCGACTACACGTATGAAATTGCGTGGGCAACTATAAATCGATGTAAAAGAACATGGCCTAATGTCCACGGGAAAGTTGTGAGGCATACAGCGAAGCTTGGCATAAAAGAAGCTGCCAAAACAGGTGGAAAAAAGGCTTCAGGAACCCTGATAGCTGTAGTTGACGCTCAAATAGATTGGAAAACACACATACTTAGAGAGTTTATGTGCATGACGGAGAAAAAGGGACTAAGCCCCATCGATCTCCACAGCCTTGTTTAAGGCTTACCTGAGAATGGTTGTTAACAGCGAAAGGCCAGAACTAAGCTAAACAATATTAGATTTGCTTTTAAAATAGTTTAAGGGGTCAGCAATTGAAATTGGAAGCTGTGCTCTTTGACTTGTTCGACACTTTACTCTTGATAGACGGCGGCGAGGATTTTTACTCAGAATGTCTGAAAAAGCTTCATGCTTTTTTGAAGAAAAATGGAGTTAACGTAAGCTTTGAAGAATTTCAACGGGTCTATTTTGAAGTTAGAGACAGCATATACGCAGATACAAGTAGAAATTTTGAAGAACCCCATTTTAAAGTTCGCGTTTGGCAGACATTAAAGAAACTCGGTTTCAACTATGAACTTTCAGATTCCATAATCGCTGGGGCTGTGGAGGCATTTGCCGAAGAATTCACTCGCTATGTTAGGCTGGACGAAAAAGCTTCGGCTACTTTGAAGAAGCTGCATGGAAAGTACAAACTTGGAATAGTATCTAACTTTGCAATTCCAGAATGCGCTAAGAGCCTCCTTGAGAAGTTTCAACTGAAAGAGTATTTTGACATTATTACAGTTTCGGCAGAAGTCAACAAGCGTAAGCCAAGTCCGGAAATCTTCAGGCAAGCTTTATCCAGCATAGAGGTAGACCCGTCAAAAGCTGTTTTTGTAGGTGATACACTTGACATCGACGTTGATGGCGCTAAAAAAGCTGGAGTTAAAGCCATATGGCTCATAAGGGAACACTTTACGGGTGACCATTTGGCAAGAATTAGCAAAAACATTAAGCCAGATAAAACCATCAAAAGCTTGGACGAACTATTAACAATAATTGAAGATTGTTGACTTAAGATTACTATGGGCATTGAAATGGAAAAATAATTTCCAGCTGTACACCTGCATATTATTAAATGAGACATGGAAACATAGCAGTTGCAGTAAGCCTAATTTAAACTAAAATTTTTAACCGGAAACCGGTAGTTAATATGGAGGTGAGGGGTGGTTTCTGAAACCTCTATCCATGTTTCTAAAGATAAGACTAGTAGAAAAGCTTTAGCCACAATTTTAATTGTCACATTGGTAATTGTAGTAGCTGTGGTGGGCTATTGGTTCTTAAGTAGGTCACCTGGCTATTCTTGGCTGTTCCGCGGTGCATATTCGAAGTATTATGGTGAAACAACCGTGCCTCGCGGAGACGCTCTTGTACGCGTACAGATGAATTTGCGAATCGAAGTTTTAAACTTCAACAAAACCCATGCGAAAATACTCTTTTACATGAAAGTGGAAACGCCTTGGGAAATACAAGAATATCAAAACTTAACCTGGTCAGATCTATCTAGAAAATCTTATGAAATGGAGGGTTTCACCCTTAAGAAGACCTATGAGCAGGAAACTTACATTGAAAACTTTGGAGTAAAAGTATGTATAATATACGAATTTGAATCTCAAAAAATGGGCACGATCATGACGTTATATGTTGATAAGCAAACGTTTTGGCCGCTAAAATTTAAACTAACCACAGAGGCAATACATAACATGCCTGCAATCTCTCTAGACCTAAATCTGATGGAAACCAACATTCCTCAGATTAAATCATAAAAATTCAAAATCCTTTCTCATGATCTGTGACTAGACCCTTCTCTAACACTTTCCACAAGTTTCCAAACATTTTCCCGAAAGCATTAGACATCATCAGCAAATTCAATAAGGCTTCAGTTTGGAACAAAACCTGGATCAACATTACAAAAGTTTACTGAAAATGCAAAGTAAAACTGCGCAGGACTTTAGTTTGCGCTTCTTACGCCGGAACCGCTGCCACCGCCTCATCCACTTTTTATATCGCGTTTTGAAAAGTAGGATTTAAACATGGAATATCATTGAAGTTAAAAATATATGAAAATTAAAGGTAAGGTTGAAGCAGTTGAAAGCAAGGCTGGTAGAAACATTTATATCCGCTGAGAAAACTCATTCTATCTTGACAAAGATGTGAGCCCGCATTTTAAGCGGCGGCCCAACCCCAACTGTAAAGGTGTTAAACGCCTAAAGGGATGAAGAAGGTTGGCCTCCACTTGCGGGCACAGAGATGTAGACCTGATGGTTGCGACGTTAGGTCTGAAATGGGCTTTGGCTATGTGGATCTCCCTCCAAATCCAGTCGGCTTTGCGGTCGTATGCCGATAAGCGTCCCGGCAGCGAGTCGGGAGTTCACTTAACTCCGGTTGATCCTGCCGGACCCCACTGCTATCGGGATGAGACTAAGACATGCTAGTCGTGCGCCCCCAAGCCACGGTGGGGGCGCGGCGCACAGCTCAGTAACACGTGGCTAACCTGCCCTTGGGACGGGGACAACTCCGGGAAACTGGAGCTAATCCCCGATGGGTGAGGACTCCTGGAATGGGTCTTCGCCGAAAGGCGTCTAGACCATGCTTCTAGACGCTGCCCAAGGATGGGGCCGCGGCCGATCAGGTAGTTGGTGAGGTAACGGCTCACCAAGCCTAAGACCGGTACGGGCCGTGAGAGCGGGAGCCCGGAGATGGACACTGAGACAAGGGTCCAGGCCCTACGGGGCGCAGCAGTCGCGAAACCTCCGCAATACGCGAAAGCGTGACGGGGCCACCCCGAGTGCCGTCCGCTGAGGACGGCTTTTCCCCAGTGTAGACAGCTGGGGGAATAAGGGGAGGGCAAGTCGGGTGTCAGCCGCCGCGGTAATACCCGCTCCCCGAGTGGTGGGGACGCTTATTGGGCCTAAAGCATCCGTAGCCGGCTGGATAAGTCCCCTGTTAAATCCAGCGATTCAATCGCTGGACTGCGGGGGATACTGTCCAGCTAGGGGGCGGGAGAGGCCGGCGGTATTCCCGGGGTAGGGGTGAAATCTTATAATCCCGGGAGGACCACCAGTGGCGAAGGCTGCCGGCTAGAACGCGCCCGACGGTGAGGGATGAAAGCTGGGGGAGCGAACCGGATTAGATACCCGGGTAGTCCCAGCTGTAAACGATGCAGGCTAGGTGTTAACGCGGCTACGGGCCGCGTTGGTGCCGCAGGGAAGCCGTTAAGCCCGCCGCCTGGGGAGTACGGCCGCAAGGCTGAAACTTAAAGGAATTGGCGGGGGAGCACCACAAGGGGTGAAGCTTGCGGTTTAATTGGAGTCAACGCCGGAAACCTTACCGGGGGCGACAGCAGGATGAAGGCCAGATTGAAGGTCTTGCCGGACAAGCTGAGAGGAGGTGCATGGCCGTCGCCAGTTCGTGCCGTGAGGTGTCCTGTTAAGTCAGGCAACGATCGAGACCCGCGCCCTCTGTTGCTACCGGCCTTGAGCCGGGCACACTGGGGGGACTGCCGCCGATAAGGCGGAGGAAGGAGCGGGCCACGGCAGGTCAGTATGCCCCGAATCCCCCGGGCCACACGCGAGCTGCAATGGCAGGTACAGTGGGTTCCGACCTCGAAAGGGGGAGGCAATCCTTAAAGCCTGCCGTAGTTGGGATCGAGGGCTGAAACCCGCCCTCGTGAACATGGAATCCCTAGTAATCGCGCGTCACTATCGCGCGGTGAATACGTCCCTGCTCCTTGCACACACCGCCCGTCGCTCCACCCGAGCGATGCCTGGGTGAGGCGTGGTCTTCTGTGGCTGCGTCGAATCCAGGTTTCGTGAGGGGGGAAAAGTCGTAACAAGGTGGCCGTAGGGGAACCTGCGGCCGGATCACCTCCTAAGTAAGCATGGCCTGAAGCTGACTGGAGGAGAAAGGCGATGGCGACCACATGGCCAAGCCCTTAGACAACTTTACGCCTGCATTGAGGCTATTCTTGAAGAATTCTGCCCTTAACGAAGGGAATAAAATCTCTAATCAGTTCAATAGAAGTCTTCAAAACCTTTTCTCTTTTCTCCTTTGGGGTTTTATCTGCAAGAACTTTCAAAACCTGCTTTAAAAGTTCTTTTCCGCTGGTGTCTCCAGGCACTATAACGGCGTAAACGTTTGTTTTGGCCTTGACAGCGTCTAAGGCGCCTCCAATAAACATTGGATCTGCCTTTTCCCCGTTGAATAAAACACCTACAGCCGTTCGTAATGGAACTCCGCGCATCCAATTTCGGCTTCCGCTAACAACGAAGGCTCCGCGGGGAACATACTCCCCTGAACTTCCAGTTTTGCCCAGCTGATGCGGCTTCACCCAGTAAACATCCAGCGACGCGAAACCTTCACGCCATCCTCTAGAATGGACTGCGGCGAATTCTGCTGCTTCGCGTAGGCACTGTTGGCTTGGGCTTCTTCCATCCGCTTTTACAACTACAAAAGGTGCGCCTGTGATGTCTGCATGAAAAACCAAATCTTCAGGCGCCGTGTACTTTTTGATAAGGCTTTCATTGCTTGCAGCATCTTTTCCCGCAACTATAAGAAAGCCATCAGATGACGTGAACCATTTAAATTTTTCATACCATTTTCTCTGTTTAATCTTGCGTTTAGCGAGTTCTTCCACAACGACGGCTGGAGTAAGACGTTCTTTAACTTCAGCTCTTTTAAGTTTGGCTTCAACGTCCAAAAGCCCCTTTTTAGTTTCTTCTAAAGCTTTTTTGACGCTTTCAAGTTTGCGTTTTGCAGCTTTAGCCTTTTCGTAGAATTCTGCTGCGTTTGCAAATATATCCTTTTGCAGGTTTAAGCTGAAACGGACGTTTTCAACGCATACGTTGAGAATAAGCTGCTTGCGGTCGAAGGATTCAAAAAATATGTGGGGTTTTAAGCCGACTTGTTTGCTAGCTGAAAATTCTAATATTGTTTCGTTAGGTTCTTTTCCAGCCTTTTTGTCCTCTTGAAACTTGTTAAGCAAAGTTTGAAGTTCACCTGAATGGGAATAAATAAGGTCTCCTATCTTCCTGTATTTGTCTGCTTTCTCTTCCTCCTCTTTTAAAGCATTTTCCTGAGCTGCTAAAATTCTTTTAAGCCGTTCCAGTTCCCGTTTTAACACTTCATCTGTTCTTTCTTTCCAAGCCGTTTCTAAGGCTTCAGTTTTAGTGTAGAACTCGTCAAGGGCTTCGTTAAAGCTGTCGTAGAAAAGGTGTTGCAGACCTTCATAACGCTTAAGCTTTAAGGGGGCAACGTCCAAAAACTCTCCTGTCTCGTTGAGGATTATGCATGGTTCAAGTTTTCCCTCTAAAACTTGACTGATTAAATCCCGTAAACAGTTGTAGATCTCTTCAGTTTGAGACGTGCTTAGAGCGTTGCAAGGTGTGGTTTTGTCTAGGCCTGCTCTGAGAAGGATTTCCTCTGCGTAAAGGCCGCCTATTCCGAGGAATCGTGCAAGCGCCCTGACAATTTCAGCGTCGCCGAAACTCTTCAAGCAGTCTTGAAAGGCTTGTAAGCTTATTTCTAAAGGGTTCCAGCCTATTGAAGGCGGATAAAGAAATTGCTGTCCTCGAAGTATGTTACGGTCCCGCATGCGTTTGTACCGTAAAGCCTGTATAATTCTGTTTTCGTCGTTGAGCAAGATTATGTTTCCATCTCCGAAAAGTTCAATTACAAGCCTAAGGTTGCCATTTACGGTTTTGAACGATAAAACGGCAACACGTTCAAACCTGTATTGCGTTATATCTGTGTGCCAACTGTTTCGAAGATATTTTCTTAAGGCCATGCAGAAGGCTGGGGGGACAAGGGGTTTTTCTAAAGTGTAAGAGGTTAAGTTTATGCGTCTACCCGCTTCTAATATAAGTCTAAATGTTGTCTCGCCTTTTCCATGCAATTTAAAAAGCAGAGTCTTATCGTCTAACTGGTAAATGTTTTTTACTCTAGAGTTTGCTATTGTGTCTTTTAATTCTCGAACGACAGCTGCTACGTCAAAGCTTCTGAAGTCTTCTCTCTGCAAATCCACCACTCTAACGCTGTGAAGATTATAGTTGGTTTTATGCTATAAATACTCGGCGGGATAGTCAAATTTAAATTTGATACATGTGTATAAGTGCAGAAGTGGAAGGTTATGAAGCCTTTGGAAGCTTTATACTGGTTAAGGTTTGCCCTCGGCGTGGCGGCAGCTCTCATATGTATAAGCTACGGGTTAGCAACTAACACCATTAGGAAAGATTTTAACACAAGTGTCTTGATGAACGGCATAGCCTTCGCGTTCATTGTTTACACGCTATCTTACTATATTATTAAGCCACGTTTCATGTTGAAAGTAGATAAGCCTCGGAAAATCATTACAACGGGAATAGGCATTTACCTTCTTGCATGGCTTGTTTTTTGGATTCTTTTATACACTATAATTTCAGGTTTATAGCTTAGCCTAGAAAATCTTTAATCTTCGCCTGGCTCTGGTTTTCGGACACTTTTTGTTTTTCTTCTTTTTCAGCCGGATCATTTGCAAATAGGGTCTCGTTAATGTTCATTTTGTTTATCACGCGTGTAAAGTCAGCCCATGCTGAAAAAAATCCTCGGTCGAATTCGCCGTGAAGCTTGTTTTTCACGTGGTTTAGAAACTCCCGTCTACATGCCTGCAAAGCTTCCTTATTGTTTAAATCTAGTTTTTTGAAAAAAGCGTAAGAATCGTTGTCAGCGGATCTTCTCACAAGCAACATTCCGTATAAGGCTCTGAAATATCCCCTGTTCCATTCTGTTTTGTGCATTTTTTGTTTAAGCTTTTCCAGTTCGCGTTCTGCTTCTGTAAATTGCCTGTGAAGAATCAGCTGAAAGAACCTTGTAACCAAGGCGGATGGAACAGGCATTTAGCGTCCGCCAGACTTTGCTTTATCCTCTTCGGAAATATCTTCTATACCGTTCTCGGTTATTTTAAAGATTTCCTCCCCTTCAGGCAAGTATGGGCTTGAAACCAACCGGGCGATCCGCACTGGACCATGAGTTGCTCTTCTAAGATAGATACGTGTGTGGCTTGTATGTCCCACTACGTGGCCTCCGATAGGATGTATTGCATCTCCGAAAAACACATCTGGCTTCGCCATCACCTGGTTTGTAACAACAGCCACAGCGTTGAAGGCTCTTGCCAAACGTATTAGCTTATGCATATGCTTGTTAAGTCTTTGCTGTCGAGTTGCAAGCATCTCGCGTCCAAGATATTCGCTTCTAAAATGAGCTGTTAAAGAGTCAATTATTATTAATTTGATGTTGTTCTCCTTTATAACTTCGTCAGCATTTTCCAAAAGGAACATTTGATGATCTGACGTGTAAGCCTCAGCGTAAACAATGTTTTTAACAACTTTTTCATAATCAAACCCGAGATGTCTTGCCATCTGCACTATGCGTTCAGTTCTGAAGGTGTTTTCAGTGTCTATGTAAAGTGCTGCTCCGTTAAGTCCACCTCTCTCCGGTGGAAGTTGAACATTCACACATAGCTGGTGGCAGATTTGGCTTTTTCCACTTCCATACTCGCCGTAAAACTCGGTTATTGTCTGAGTTTCCAATCCGCCGTCTAAAAGTTTGTCCAGAGATTTGCTTCCCGTTGTTAAACGTAAAACGCTCTGCCGCATTTTATGAAGTTCATCAGCGCGTATGAAGGATATGCCTATCGAAGAACGTGCAGCGCTGATTATGGCTAAAGCCTTTTTTTCACTTATGCCAGCTGGCTCCAACTCTCGGACAGTTGCCATGGCTAAAGACTCAACAGTGTGGAACCCTAACTCCCTAAGTTTTTGAGCTGTTGAAGGCCCGATTCCAGGAAGGTCTTCAAGCGACTCATATCGCTGCATTGTTGAGTTTGCCTCTTTACCTTTTTCCGACATTGATCCCCCACAAACAGTTTAATCCAAGCAGTATTTAAGGCAAACTAGGAATATTCTCGTTCAACACATGGAGAGACGTATTAAAGTGATTGGAAACTTTTTTAAACTCAGCATCAATCATGATTCATCAAACATGTTGAGGGAGAAAAACTTGAAAATTGCTGAAACTGTTGAAAATGTAGCGTTCAACCTCATAAAACAAGCTGTTATATATCTTCCTGAAGATGTGAAACAAGCGTTGAAGAAAGCTTACGAACAGGAAACAAGCGATGCTGGAAAAACCCAGCTGAAGGCTATTCTTGAAAATATAGAACTTGCGGAAAAATACAAAGCTCCAATATGTCAAGACACTGGTACAATAATATTCTATGTTAACGCTGGCGCGGAAGTGAAGAACCTTGACAAAATTGAAGCCCCGCTGATCAACGCGGCGCGAAAAGCTACAAAAGAAATCCCTTTGAGGCCTAACGCTGTTGACCCTTTCACCCAGAAAAACAGCGGAGACAACACCGGAAGGTTCATTCCCTACATACATTGGGAAATAGTGCCCGGCGACACCCTTGAATTAACTGTTATGACTAAGGGAGGCGGTTCAGAAAACGTTTGCACAACCCGAATGCTGGTACCTGGAGAGGGAATAAACGGGCTTAAAAAGTTCGTCATGGAAACAATCACAACTGCAGGCGCTCAGCCTTGTCCCCCGACTATAGTAGGCGTCGGCATGGGCGGCGGAGCTGACATAGCCATGAAACTGGCAAAGAAGGCACTTCTAAGGCCGCTGAGCCAGCCTAATCCGAATCCTGAAATAGCTAAACTTGAGAAAGAACTTTACGAAGCAGCAAACATGACGGGTATCGGCCCCATGGGCTTAGGCGGCAAGACAACTGTTTTAGGAGTGAATGTTGAATATGCTTTCAGGCATCCAGCATCTTTCCCAGCTGCTGTAGCCTTCAACTGCTGGGCTGCTAGAAGGGCCTCTGCCAAGATCAGCTCAGACGGGACAATTGAATATTTAACCCATAAAGGAAAAGTTTGAGGTGAAATAAAATGGCTGTATACCATTATAAGACACCCATATCAGAGAAAGATGTCCGCAAACTGAAAGTAACCGATGTACTCTACATAACTGGAACAATAGTGACGGCGAGAGACCAGGCCCACAAACGCGCCTTAGAATATTTCAAGGAAGGAAAAACATTGCCAATAAACCTTGAAGGCTTAGCTGTCTTCCACTGCGGTCCAGTTGTCAGCAAGGAAGGCGATAAATGGATCGCCGTAGCTGCTGGTCCAACAACAAGTACGCGGATGGACATTTTTGAAGACGAGTTCATCAAAAACTTCAAAGTTAGAGTTGTAATAGGGAAGGGAGGCATGGGAAAAAGAACAACTGAAGCCATGGCGAAGTATGGAGCCGTCTACGGCGCCTTCACTGGCGGAGCTGCGATATTGGCTGCAAAGGCCATAAAAAATGTTAAAAGCGTCGAGTGGCTGGATCTTGGAACACCAGAAGCCCTGTGGATTTTCGAAGTTGAAAATTTCGGTCCATTAACGGTTGCAATAGATTCACATGGCAACAATTTATACATGGACGTAGCTAAAAACGTTGAAGAAAGCAAAAAGGAAATCTACCAGAAACTCGGCTTGCAAATTTAAACTCCCCCCATTTTTCTATACATCTTACAGATTTCTCAGACAATCGGCAAAAAGCTCATGCCTCAAAAAACCAGTTATGTGAAAGAACAGGGAAGCTTAACCTTAAACCGTACAAGCTTTAAAGTTCTCTGCTCATTACATAAGCGTCTTCGCCGTCTGAATAATAACCGTGGATTGTTTTTGTAACTTTGAAGCCTAATTTATTGTATAGGTTTATTGCAGGCATGTTAGAAACCCTAACTTCTAAAAAGCACTGTTTAGCGTTGTACAGACGCATGCTTTCCATCGCCCTAACAACCAAAGCGTTTCCTATGCCTTTACGCCTATGTTCAGGCATAACCGCGATGGAAACGACATGCCCCTTCTTAATGAAGCCGCTGAAGCCGAAGTTGGATAAGCCCAACTCAACCCTACACATTATGTAGCCGACAATCCCGTCCTTTTCTTCTTCAGCCACAATAAATGTTTCTGGAAAACGGCTGTACAAGTCCATGAAGAAGTAGTCTCCATAGTTTTCCGGAAGGCAAACGCGGTTTATGTGCATAACGCGCTCCAAGTCTTTCGGAGTAAACTTTCGCAGTTTATATGTCTGCTGCAAGCTTCCATTCACCATGCATCATTGGAATTAGGGTTAATTTCAATCCCCCACTTTAAAGTTTTCCCCTGGTTTTCATTCGCTTGCCTTAATCTCTGGGAAGACGTAGTTTCCATGCATCATAACAAATACTTTCGCGTTTTCTCCTACAATTTTGAAAGCTTCATTTAAGGCTTCGTTAACCGTCCTCGCTGTTTTCAACCTAAAAATGTTTACAGCATAATACTCCGGCATGACTGAGACAAGGATTATTTGGGCCTTCTGCAAAGCTTTCATCCAATAGTAAGCTTTGTGACCTCCTAAAACAAAGCTGCGCTTAATCTCCCTTTCAACAGATTTTAAATCCTTAAACTTAACCATCCAATCGTAAAAAACCTGGTTCCCATGGCCCTCAACGCATTCGGCAACCAGAACAACTACACCTCCACGCTTGACCACTTCCAAAGCGCTGTTAAGGCCTTTATGCGCTTGGTAAAGGTTCAAGTCTGTTGGATATCCGCCTGAACTTACAACAACTATATCTGCTTTACGATCTACAGGTATGCGGTACATTTCATTCACAATTTTTACTCCTTCGTGGAAGGCCTGTTCCATGTCGCCTGCAAAAGCCTTAACAATTTCGCCTTTACTGTTGATTACGACGTTTAAAATGAAATCCACCTTAGCCATCTTTGCTGCTTCCACCATGTCCTCGTGAACTGGGTTTCCTTCAAGAACGCCTGTCTTTGCGTTTGGATGCAAGAGCATCGCGTGGTTAGCCTTTATCGTTTCCTCTCCAGCAACCCCTGGCAGAACACTTTTTCTGCCGCCTCCATACCCAGCGTAATAGTGGAAGCAAACATCGCCGGTAAGTATTTTGACATCAGCCTCAGCGAAAACTCGGTTCAAATAAACTTTTGTTCCATACTTAGATGTTGTTCCAATGTAAACCAAATCTGAGGCTTTGCAGTCGTGGCTTATGAACTTCACCTTTTTTATGACACTTTCGCCTAGAAGCCTGGCAGCTTCCTCGCTGGTAGCAGCTCTATGGGTGCCGCAGCCAAAAATAACAGTTACGTTTTCATCCTTAAGGCCTGCACTGTTCAACTCGTCGAGAAGCGGAGGAACCATAATGTGGCTGGGTGCAGGTCGTGAGAAGTCATCAACAACTATCGCCACTTTGTCCTCGGGTCTAACAATTTCCCTCAGCCTTTTAGAACCAATAGGCTCTCTTAGAGCTCTTTCAACTTCAGCTTTTGCGTCTTGCACTCCCGACTTTTCTTTAGGCTCTATACAGCCAAGAAAATTTCGAGTGGGAACTCTGAGGCAAACCTCTGTTTTCCCGTATGGAAGCCAAACGTCAACCAAGCTGTTTTCACCGTCAACCATTAGTTTCATTTGCGTTTCCGGAATATTTTGATTCCGTCTATTCCGGTCACGTATTCAAAGCCTACCTCGACTAAGGGCGGCAGGCTTCTTCAACGGTTTCAGCTGTTTTCACGTAAAACTCATCATTAACGTTTTGGAATAAAGCGTTTTCTATTGAATATATAGACTAAAGTGTTTTGAATGTTCCGATGGCCTAGCAGCCTTTGAAAGCGTATTATGAAACGCTTAATGGGTTATATTAAAAGCTTTGCAAAATCGCATAAACCTGCAACAGCTTGGCAATATAAATTCAGCCATTCCCTTTTCAAAATCTTTATTCTAGCAGAAACCATGCTTTTCCTAATCATTCACTAGCACAAGCTCTTTAAATCAATAACGCAATAGGATATACTTGCGGGGAACCATTATGGCGATTGATAAAACACCTGGAAGGAATGAGGTGTTGTTTGTTTGGTTTAACCGCTATGCTGGAGTAACAGTAAAAACTCCTTCAAAAACCCTCATCGTAGACCCTGTAGACGTTAAGGCCAGAAACATCCCGAAGGTTGACGCAGTGCTTATAACCCATGAGCATTACGATCACCTAGACCAGTTGCTCGTTTCAGAAATCCATAAAATGTATCAGTGCATGGTTGTAGCTGACTCCACATCTGCGAAAAGACTGCGCAACGTAGTTCCGTTGGAAAAGCTTCAAGAGGTTCAGCCTGGTTCAGAAGTTAAAATAGGCAGTGTTTCCGTGAAAGTTGAAAAGTGTAATCATCCGCCGGCAGCTACGCCGGTGTCGTTTATAATAACAAGCGAGGACGGTGTTAAAATTTTCCACACGGCGGATAGTCTTCCCTTTCCAGAGATGGCAACAATAGGCGAGAGGGAGAAATTTGACGCTGTCTTTTGCACTGTGGGAATAGCCCCTGGAGCTTCTCCTGAAACAGGCTTTGAAATAGCAAGGTTGACTAAGCCAAAGATGGCTATTCCATATCATACTGGTTCACCAGCCGACTTAAAGCGGTTTAGCGAACTTTTGAAGAGGGATATGCCGAAAGTTGCATGTTTGGTTCCTGAAATCGGTAAAGTTTACCAAGTTTTTAAGAAGGTGGGATAGGATGGTGCATCAAAGGGACACTGAGTCTGTTAAAGATGAGGTTTGCAGAATCCTTCACAGGATTGGTGCTTTGCAATTTGGAACTTTCAAACTTACCAGTGGGAAAATAAGCCCATATTATATAGACCTCCGCGTGGTTCCAAGCTTTCCAGACGCTTTCCAAAAAGTATGCAGTTTCTACACAAGCTTCGTTAAAGAAAAAATAGGTGTGGAGAGTTTCAACAGAGTGGCAGGCATACCCGTTGCTGGAATTCCATTCGCGGCTCTGATAGCCTACAACTTTAAGAAACCGTTTCTTTACATACGTAAGGGTATGCGTCTTCATGGAAGACAGAGAAAGGTTGAAGGCGTCCTCACGTCTGGAGATCAAGTATTACTTGTTGATGACCTTATCACAACTGGCTTATCGCTTAGAAGAGCTGCGAAAGCTATAATCGCTGAAGGAGGCCTTGTGAAAGATGCTGTGGTTCTTTTAGACAGAGAGGAAGGCGGCGAGGAAAAGCTTAAGAAAAACGGAATTAGACTTCACGCCCTTTTGAAAATAAGTGAAGCCGTTCATATTCTTCACAGTATGGAAGCAATAACCGAGGAACAGTTGAAAACAATTTTGAAACAGGTTAAAAAGGGATGATAAAAAGCATAGAAAGGTTTTAGTTTGTCTACCCGTAGAATATTAGCTCTTTCTCCTCCAAAATTTCATGAAGCCTATGCACTGCATCGTAAACATCCTGTTCCCTCTTCGCCCCCGTGCATACGAGTTTTCCGCTTGCAAAAAGCAGTATAACAACTTTAGGATTATCCATTCTATAGATTAAACCTGGAAACTGCTCAGGCTCATACATGGTTTTTCCAAGTGTGTAGGCTGCTTTCTCCAGATCTATCATTCCGCCTAGACTTGCAGAAGCCACAATGTTCTGGATTTTCAACTCAGGCTTGCTAATAATTATTATTCCACCCCTCTTCAGCTCCTTTATGACTTTCATAACTGCGCTTCTGGCTTCCTTCTCTGACTTTGCCCCTGTGCAAACCATTTTCCCAGAGTTAAAGATTAATGTAGCCGTTTTAGGCCTTTTGAGCCTAAAAACAAGCCCTGGAAACTGCTCTGGCCGATATTCTACCCCTGGATAGCCCTTAACAACAGCGTTCAAATCCACTTTCTGGTTTAAAGTTGCAGATGCAACGACATTTTCGATGCTTATAACTGCTTTAACTTTAGACATTAAACACCACTACATATGAAGTATTTTAATACCCTTTATAAAGCCTTAGCCCATAAAGCTTTTCCTAAACCTTTGCCTTGTCAGCATTTACGGCTTTCCATCGTTTAACATGGCGTAAAATCTTCAAAGCGTTAAATGCTATGAAGATAAGGATGAAAAGCTGGTACCATGAGAAGGCGGGAACCCCTAGGCGAGTTCCGCCGCCGTCCACATCGCAGTCAATTTTGTAAAGTAGTAAACTTTGATAGAGAATAGCCTCGCTAACGCGTGGGAAATTCTTGTGAAACTCTATGTCTGCGTACATGCCGCGGATAGTCGAGTAGGTTGGAGTGGCGCCAGGCTGCCAAAAAGTGAAGGAACCCCATAAACTGAAAATTATCAATCCAAAGATAACAATGTTTAAGATTATGTACGCAAACAGGTTTGAATTTATTTTTGGAAACGTTCTACTTCGATTGATAATGAATTCTCCTTCTAAAGAACTCTTCCCGCCGTTGTGGGAACTGGAAGGCAACATCAACACAATAAGAAGGATTGCAATAAATATGAGGAAAATCATATACGTGTTTCTCTCGGAATGTAGGAAAAGAGGCAGATTACCCAGGTAAGGAACTCTCGCAATTACTTTACCAACAAGCAACGATGAAGGCCACGCAGGGTCGTCTGCACCGCTGTTATCTCCACGCGTTGTAATGTAGTAAACGCTGTCTCTAAGTTCTATTTTGACTGCTCTGTGAACGATTAGCTCGTTACCCCTCTTGTACACGAGGATGTCACCAGTCAACCCTTTTGGGTCAGCGTTTATTTCAAACGGTTCTACTTTTTGAACAATTATTAAGTCTCCAATGTTCAGGGTTGGAAGCATGCTTCCAGAGGCTACAGCCAAGGCTGGGTATTCCGTGCCCAAAGCTAGCTGGGCGCCAAACAATAAGCATAAAAGCAGAAGGAACATTAGGGCCAATGTTATCACAGTTTTAACGTACTCGTTTCCCCAAATCCTCCTAAAAGTTTCTGCGTCCAATTTTAGACCTTCGTAAATTGTTTCGCTCTTTGTTGAATTATTTTTCAGGTTTTAAAACTTAACGCTTCGCAAGTTTTAAAAAGAGAAAAATGAGGGGTTATGAGAATTTCAAACCTGCCACTATATTTCTACGCCCTCGGCGCCGAGTTTAACCTTGCTCACGATTCCCCTAAACTTCTTGCCACATTTGGGACATTCATACATGCCGAAGACCGTCATTGTGATTCTCATTTTTTTATCCGGGAAAGGCGCTATAAGCTCCCATGTCTTGTACGGGTCTTTAACCTCTATTCCACATTCAGGACAGGTGTTCTGCTTCGTTTTCGGCATGATGGTCGCCAGCTGAGACAGCAAAGTTTGGCTTTCAAACCTTCTTCTTGC
This sequence comes from Bathyarchaeia archaeon, assembly GCA_038826715.1. GTDB lineage: Archaea > Thermoproteota > Bathyarchaeia > Bathyarchaeales > Bathycorpusculaceae > JAWBOH01. The sequence goes on from JAWBOH010000013.1 coordinate 42,247, forward strand.
TTAAAACTTCACGGAAAGGCTTCTTGCATTTAGGGCAATCGAAAAGTCCAATCTCTAATTGCATTCTCTTTCCAGATTTGTCTGGGCGCCCAGCCATAGTCCATTTCTTCTTAGCCGTTGCAACATCTGTTCCACATTTAGGGCATTTTGCCATTTATCTTCCTCCAACATCCCCAATAACCATGGTTTTTCTATGATGATAGATAAATAATTTTCCATTCTTTACAACAAGAAAACCTTCAACGACACAGTTTAATTTTAGCATTATCCATTCAAAATTTTAAATGCCAGTTTACTGATTTTAGGCATATTTTCCTCTTATCTTCACAGTAATTGGTGTAAGCCAGAAAAGAAACTGTTAAGGTTAGAATTCCAGTTTTTGAAGTAAACTTAACAGGTTTTCTCGACGATTAGATGCATGCAGGTGTATGGTTTAGGGATTATTCCAACTATTAGCCTGTTTCTTAAAAGACGAAGATGCTTACGTGGTGTTGTATGTTTAAGAGCCTCTTTAGGGGTTAACCATGAAATTGTAAAGGTGTTAGCTGAACATACTTGCTAGACTGTTTGAAACAGTCTAAAGTTGCCTTTTGCAGGCAAAACTTCGCTGAGCCGCTAGCTTAGTAGTTTGCTGTACCAGATGTAAGTCTGGCTTTGCTTAAATCCAAGTTTTTCCATAAAACGCATTCCAGCTTGGTTTGTGCCTTCCACATCCACCATGGCTATTCGGGCGCCCTTATCTCTAAACCGCTTTTCAAGCTCCATGTACAGCCTTTTTCCAACACCTTGCCGTCTCCTCACCCTTTTAACTCCAGCCCAGACGAAATACCCATAGGTCCATGGGCTGAAAGGCCGTTTCAAGATGGTGCCAAGAGCGAATCCAACAACCTTTTTTAAATTCAAGTCTTCGGCGACTAAGCACAGTTCAGGATCTTCCCGGAACAGAGAGAGAAGTTCGTCAATGTTCCATGTTCTATACGTAAACTGCAATCTTTGAGGTGTAAAGATTTTCTCACTCAAGTGCCAAACTTCAGGCAAGTCTTCCAAGGTCATCTGCCTTATTTCAATTTCACTTTTCCTTTTCTTTAAGCGTTTTTTAGCGTTTCCAGACAAATCGAAACCTTCAATTCTATTTGAAAGTAAGCTGATATAAAACATTTAAGAGTTTAAACTTTAGAGATTGTTACCCTCATTGGCTATTTGGGGTCTAAAAACGTTTTTACCATCGAAACGTTTAATTTTGGTCGGTGGAACATGTGAAGCTTTCGCCTTTAAGCGAGGCTGTCATACGGACATGCAATATGCTTAAAATCGGAGCTTCCATGCAGGTTAAGGATTACGAGCAGCGTTTTTCCTCTTTAAAGAATTTTTATCAAAATCAACTTTCAAGCCTAATTAGAATGGGCTTCAACCCGAAAGAGGCTTTTGAAACCGCCAGAGAATTCTTCGGAGCGTCTTCTGTACGTTTCGCGGGTATAGATGGAACCATGTATTCGCGGCCGCTTTTCGACCTTGTAGTTTTCTTCGGCGGCGCATACGCCTCGACTGGAACAATCACTTTTTGCGAGGATATTTCGCCGAACGTCAAGTATGATGAGCGGACATCTAGACAAGGCGCTGGGATTTCAAGTGTGGTGCCCATATACGTTAACGAAATTCCAGACGTCGACCAAACCTTCTTTGAAGTTGCGCAGCCAAGCGAGGTTAACCCTGGAAAGCTGCTGACAGAAGAGTCGATAATTAACAATGCAACTGTGGCTAATTGGATAATGACTTTCGCCGAATATTATTTGGCGTATAAACTTGCTGTTGATGTCGAAGAAAAAATTCGAATAATCCTTTTAGACAGGAGCCTATCTGTTGAACGGGCAAGTCTCCTCTACGACACTTCGAAGCAGGTTCTGTGGGAGGCAAAATGTAACATACTGGGTTACGAAGTTGACGGAGAACCAATCGACAGCAAGGAATTGATGATAGCGAGACAGCATGTCTGCAATAAGCGTTTAGGTTTGCCTCCTCCAAGGGCTGATTATTTGCGTTACGCCATAGTAGAACTCCTCAGATGTAAAGGCGCATTAACTGAGAGGCAAGTTCTGTTACAGTTCGACGTTGCCGACGAGAATAGAACGAAAAGGGTTAAACGTGTCTTAACAAGCCTCGTGGAAAAAGGCATTCTAAACCGGAAAGGCGAATTTTACGCTTTAAACCCGAAGTATGGAAGAACATGGGAGCGTATTAAAAAGCTGGTTACAAACATAGGCGACAGATTTTTCTTTGCAGAAAATCTAGAAACACAAAACCTTATGAAAATTGTGAAGAACGGAAAGGAACATTGGCTGACAACTCTTGACATGGCTTTCCTCACTCTCTTCACGTTACAAATGCTAATAGATGAATGTTGGAGTAGGCGTATACTGCTTGTAGGCGTAACCAAAGACACAGCTGCAAGAGACTTTAAACGCCAGCTTATTCCAATAATGCACAATAACGACATGCTGAAAACAAACATTTCAGAAGAAGAACTTGAAAAACTGCCTAACACAGACCGGATGATTCTGCAGTCGGCAAGCATCTTAAACGCGGATAAAATTGTTCCTCCATGGAGCCTTATAGAATATGACTCTGCTTTCAGAACCATAGTAACTGACAAGCAGAAACGCAAGGGCTACATTTCAGGAGCCATAAAAAACAAAATAGGACTGGAGAAGACTTTTCTAAAGACTTATGTGCAGTTAAGCCAAGCCAAAAAGGATCCTATGCTGCGGAGCAATGTCCTCCTAATAGACCGACTTGTATATTCAGAATACGATTATAGGCCGGAAACCATCGTTGAGTTTTGGAATGAGCTAAGCGACGGCACAAAAGAACCTGTTGAAGTAATACTTTACGTAGACAGAGATGTGCCTAACAAACTTCAAAATTTAACATTAAGCATCCTTTCAGCTATGGCGCCAGCAAGCATTCCAGAAGCCTTCGGACACAACACTTCGCTTTTCATCGCAGATAAAATTGCTAAATGGAACTATCGCCAGTTCAAACGTGTTGTAGACACAACAGCCGAGTGGATTCTTAATAACCATAAATTGAGAAGGTTCATATTCTATATGAGCACTTTTAGAGAGAGGCGAACAGCATTTGAAGAAGCAAGAAGAGAACAAATTTAACTCTTTATGTTTCACGAATTTCAATGGGAAATTCCAAGCAAGACTAGCCGCAGTGATCCCCAGGCTTTTCGCAGGCGCTGAAGAGTCAAAAATAGCTGGAACCGGCACCCGATACCAGTGCCGCATAAAAGTGGAATACCAGAAAGACTTGATGGGCCTGTTGGAGGAAGGCATGCTTCTAGCCGTGAAAAACTTTAAACAGACACTTCTAGGCGAGGAGCGTTACACGCTTATGGAGATAAGCCGAATTTGGCCTGAACACTTCGGCTTAAGAGGCTTATCTGACCAGGGCTATTACCCAATGCAGTTTGAAATAATTGAGCAGTCTGAAGCAGACTGGTTGACTGACGACCGTTCAACAATGATGATTCAGATAGACGCCATACCGATAAACTATGACTTAGTTATAGGCGAAAACTTCGAATTTAAATTTGTCAAAGGCTTTTCATACCCAGTTGTAGGAAGTTCAGTTTACATCCTAAACAGCGAAATGATAAACCGTATGTACAATCAGAAAATAACCGATAAGATAAGAATAGATCCTTCCAAAACTGTGGATGACGCAAGAACCGACCCAAGGCTTGGAATCGTCAAAATGTTCCAGGCAACCAGCACTGTCATCCCCATATACGTGGACTTCGAGAAGCTTGTACGCTACCATTTCGGCGTTTTCGCTTTCACAGGCGGCGGCAAAAGCAACCTTATGTCCAACATCCTAAGACGGATTCTACTCCATACAAGCGATGTTAAAATTGTGGTTTTTGACATCAGCTGCGAATACGTTTTCCTTCTGCTTGATTTACTTGCAAACGAGGCGATTCCGGCAAAAGTTATTCTTGAACATAAAATAGATTCTACAGAACATTTCTTCAACTCGGTTGTCAAGCCGAGGGAGTATGAGACAGATGAAAGAATAAGGTTTGGACTAAACCGCATAATAGAGCAAGGCAAAGTTGCCTTCTACACGAGGCCGAAACAGAAAATCCCCACATACACACAGTTCCTAGACGAATTAAACGAACAGAGGAAAAACAGCACAGACAAACCACACTACATGAACACCATAGACAAGATACATGACGCCATATTAGACTATATGGAAAAACATGGGCTGAGCGAAAACCAAGAAGTAAACGAACATTTCGTCAAATACATCGATAAAACATGTTTAGACGCCATAGAAGAATTCAAAGTCCATGAAAAAAGCGCATTATACGCTTGGGCAACAACGCGAAACACCATAATTGACAGAATACGGAGACGACAAGAAGAGGAAAAGAGGGAGACAGGCGGACTTACAGCTGAAAAAATAAGAGCACTTTTAGAAGGTGAGACAAGGCTTATATGTATTTCCATTTCAGACCCAACCATAATAAAGGAGCTGGTTATCGCCTTAACGCAGGATCTTCTTATCCGCAGAAAACGTATGTTCCAAGTGAAGCCCTACATCCTCCTAGTGTTCGACGAAGCTCAAGAATTCATTCCTGAACTTTCAAGCGTTGCAGGAATAGAGAAAAAGTGCAGCAGACAGGTGGAAACCTTGCTTAGGCAGGGACGCAAGTACGGTTTAGGCGTCTGCATAGCTACCCAACGTATAGCGTACCTGAACACCAATGCTTTGCAGCAGCTTCACACATACTTTGTAGGCACATTGCCTAGACCATATGACAGGGCGTTAATAAGCGACACATTCATGATTGACAAGGGCATACTGGAAAAAACCCTGGAATTCGCGCCTGGCGAATGGCTGTTATCCAGCTACATAGCAACAGGGATAGAAAACGTGCCTATATTCATAAAAGCAGACAACGCAGAAAAAGAAATAGAAAAATTCCTAAAAAACTCAATTGAA
>JAWBOH010000014.1:0-41349 GCA_038826715.1 Bathyarchaeia archaeon
CATAGCAAACGGAGACTGGGTATGGATAGAAACCAGAAGAGGAAGAATAATGCAGAAAGCCAGAGTAGGAGCCCACATACACCCCAAAGTAGTTAACGCCCAAGCAAGCTGGTGGTACCCAGAACTGCCAACAGAAGAACCATGGCTAGCAGGAGCCACAATATCAAACGCCAACATACTAACAGAAGACGACCCACAAACCCTAGACGAAAAAACAGGATCATGGTACAACAGAGCCCTACTATGCAAAGTCTACAAAGCAAAACCAGAAGAAATCCCAAAATACTTCACAACAAAATAGGCAACCCCGCCCCTTTTTCCTTTAAAATTTAAGATTTTTATACTTCCCTGACATTTACAACAGAGTATTCTGGTATTTGGAGATGAATAGTGCTTGAATGATAAACCGCATGTTTATTTGGTGCCAATAGGTAAAATAGCTAACGATGTTTTTGAACGTGATGTCGACGATGCTGAAAAGCTTTTTGAAGAATTTGACGTTGAATTGAAGAGGCTTGGCGCTGTTTCAAACGAGCTGCAAGCACTTCAGTTAAGGGATTTACCGGATAGAGGGGATTATGACCTTGCGCTTTTGCTATGCCTTCATGGGGGTACAGCTCACTTACAAGTGGCAACGGCTGAAAGCTTAAAGCTGCCCATCGTTATTTGGTCACTACCCAAGCGTTTTTCCTTCCCTACCTCTGCCAGCGCTTATGGCGCTTTGAAAGAGCGGGGATTTTGGGTAACTCTTTTGCAGGGGAAACCTGACAACAAAAAACTGGCGGAGAATGTTGCTAAATTGGCGAGAGTAGCCTTTGCCATCCGTAAACTTTCAAGAACACGTATCGGCATTTTGGGAAGCCTGCCACACTACATGTTGGCATCTCTTTATGACGCTGAAATTCTTGAGAAGAGGTTCGGCGTTAAGCTTAGGCAACTTTCACATTTTGAGTTTATGAAAGCTTTGAAGTCTTTTCAGCGTGAAGGAAAAGGTGACGTAAAACAGATCTTGCATGGAAATGTAAGTGTTCAGACAGATGAATATTCTTTAAGCAAGGGAATAGCTATTCACGCTGCAATAAAGGAGATTTTAGGCAAGTATAAGCTTGACGCGGTTGCATTGGGATGCCACCCGGATCTTGAAGCGGAACTTCAGATTAATCCTTGCCTAGGCTTTGTTGAAGATTCATATGCGATTGGTTGTGAATGTGACGTCTTATCACTTATTTCTGCATTGTTCCTAAAGTATTTGGGCGGAGTTTCAGCTTGGATAACAGATATCTACTCGTTGGAAGGCAATAGACTTACATTGGCTCACTGTGCAGCAGCAAGCTCATTGGCTAAAGGTGGCGAAGTTGTAATTTCTGGAAAAACCCAAAAGGAAGTGGGGGATAGACCGTCTACTCTTGCCGAATGCAGGCCTAAAATCCCTAATGGACCTGCTACTTTGGTGAGGCTTTTAGGTAAACAGGCTGATAGATTGCACTTAGCCTTTGGAGAGATAGAGAACTGCGACGTGGAAGAACAAGTTAAGGTAAGCCTAAAAATTCAGGGCAACCCTGAAGATTTCATCCAACATGCTATGGGCAATCATTACACTATGGCGTTAGGAGACCTTAGGGAAAAAGTGAAAACCTTCTGTGAACGGTTAGACATTGATGTGATAGAGACTTAAAAGAAAAAGAGGAATTGTTCCTCTGATTAGAAATTCTCTAACCCTGCAGTTATCTCTCTAAGCCAGCGTTCGTATTGTTTAGAGTCGTATAATGCTAGTCCTGGTAGCAGCCTGTCAAGTATCTGTTTCATGCCTTCTTTTGATGCGCAGGCAATGCTTCCGCCGTCAACTGGAATGCTGCAACCTGTGATGTATTCTGCGTCGGGCGACACAAGCCATAATGCTGCTCTTGCAACATCCATAGGTGTTGCCATTCTTGCCATAGGTGTTGCTTTTGCTAAAGCTTCCCAAGTCTCCGGCGGATGATGCCGGAACATGTCTGTCATTACGGTGCCCGGTATCACCGCGTTCACCCTAATTTGCGGAGCAAGGGTGCCTGCAAGGACTCTAACAAGCATTGCTACAGCTGCCTTAGCCGTGAGGTAATGCCAATCTGACGGCCGGACATTGTATATTCCGCCAGTTAAAGTGAAAAGAATGTTACCTTTGCCTTGTTTTAGCATATGAGGGATTACACGTTTTGTGAGAAAGAATGGACCCTTAAGAATGATGTTGTGTGTTAGGTCCCAAACTTCTTCTGTTACATCGTCAATTGTCTTGCAAATGTAATGAACAGCAGCGTTGTGGTACAATATGTCTATTTTTCCAAACTCGTTTAATGCAGCATTCACTAATTTCTCATGATCCTTCAAGTTTCCGACATCTGCTTGAACAGCAATGGCTTTTCTCCCCATTTCATTTATTTTGCTGACAACTTTCTGCGCGGCATCTGCATCTCTAACATAGTTGACAACTATGTCTGCGCCTTCTTGTGCGAAAAGCAATGCAGCAGCTCTACCCATTCCCCGAGAGGAACCGGTTATAATGGCAACTTGATCTTTCAGCTTCATTTCTGTCCCTTCGCTTTTAATTCTGTTTTGAAGACAGAATATTAATGTTTCGTCAAGTTACCAACAAAATTGATTAGACAGAATATCGTGTTTACGTTATTTGAAGATTTAACTCTTCTTCGTCCCGCCTACTGCTTGAATGAACTCTTTTGAATTGGTTATCCACCCGAAGACGCGTTTAATGTTCCAAAAGGTTGCCCTCTGCAAGTATTCAGGTCCCAGGTGCATACAACAATCAGCTATTAAGATAGGCCAATACTCTTTATGAAATGCATCACGAATTGTAGATTCAACACAAATGTTCGTGGCGATTCCTGTGAAAAACAAAAATTTGATGTTTAACTTCCTTAACAAAGCGTCCAAATCGGTATTCGCGAAGCCACTGTATCTTGGTTTAGTGACAACTATATCGGTTTCTAATGGTTTAAGCTCATCTATTATGTTTGAACCCCACACGCCGTCAATTATTATTTTTTCTCTGTAGGAAGGATTTTTCCGCAGCATAACTAACCCAGGGTTTTTCCAATAGTTGGGAGACTCCATGTTTCCAGCGTCGGTTAAGTCAGGACGATAGGCATGTCTAATGTAAATCACCTTTACAGCTGAGTTGCGTGCCGCTTCTAGAACCTGTTTAATAGGTTTTATTACACGCCAAATCTTAGTCACATCCACACCGCGAACATCCCACATTCCACCCTTGCTGACAAAGGCGTTTTGCATGTCTACTACGATAACTGCGGTTCTGCTTAAATCCACTTCTACAGTTTCAGGTTCAGCTTGGATCTTAACAAGTTTTTCCACCATTTTGAAGCCTCTTAGAGACTTTCACGTGGGTTTGTGGTAAGGAGGATTTATGGATTTCGCTGGGAACAGTTAACAATATATGGATACGTGGAAGTTTCAAGCAATATTTTTATATGCGTGGTTAATAAACACTGAAACGGTGAATGAATATGAGTGGAGTAGAGGCTTCACCAGTCAAAACTTTAAATGACCTTTTATGTGATCCTGAACATGGAAGCGTTTACAGGGAGATCATGAAGTTCTGCGCCGAACCAAAGACTAAGGACGACGTGGAACGTTTCGTACTTGAAACTCTTAAGGCTACATACGATAAAGTAAAGGTTTGGCCAGCATATTTTATTTGGGAACTGGAGAGGTCAGGCGGCCTTCGCTGGGAAGGAAAATGGAAGACTACTGAAGTAGGTTTGAAGGCTGTTAGGTAATTGATTGGAGGATAAAACAGTGTCGTATATTCATCAAATAGCGACAGTTGACTTCGACGCGTTAAGGAAACACCGCGTGACAACTCTTCAAAAAGCTATGAGGGACTATGACATCGACGTATACTTCGTTTGCACACCTGGAAATGTACGTTACATGACAGATTATCATATGCTTCCCGAAGTTGGACTTGAAACAGCTTTCGCGTCTATCCTGTTCCAGAACGGCGATCCCTATTTGTTCCCGCTTTCAGGCGACTATGCATGGATTATTGAGAGAATCAACTGGATACCTAAAGACCACATACATCCGCTGAGAGCTCCTATAGGTGGAATTCATACATCGCCAGACGCACTCATCCATTTCTTCAAACATTTATCTGAAGTTCTCGAGAAAGAAGGAGTTCGCGGCGGTAAATTGGCAGTAGATACGATGTCCTACACTCTTGCAGCAGAGTTGAAAAGCAGGTTGCCTAACTTTGAGATTGTAGGACATGAACCCCTCGTTTTAAGGAGAGCCTCAAGATGCGAGGAAGAAATTAAGCTGATTAAAATGTCAACAGCCATAACGAACACCGCAGCTGCAACAGCAATAAGCATGCTAAAAGAGGGAGTCAGAGAATGTGACGTAGCAGCCGCAGTGGGTCACTACTACTATAAAGAGAATGTGGATTGTGTAACTTGGAGCCCTCAATTTCTCTTCGGACCTAATGTTGCGCCATACTTCAGACTTACGACGGATAGAAAGCTTGAGCGCGGCGACCCATGGTATTTTGACATAGGTGCACAATTCCTCGGCTATTGTTCAACCATATCCCTATTCGGAACCCTTGGCAAACCTACGGAACAGCAAAGGGAGGCTTACAAAGCGCTTTACGACTCAACGCAGGCAGTGCTTAGAATGATAAGACCCGGCGTTACAACCGCCGATGTTTTCATGGTCGGTGATAAAATCCTAGAGGAATACGGCTACAAAAAACATATACAAGAAGTGCCAGACGTGCCCTTCATATCCTGCATCAGTCCGGTTCCGCCGTCTCTAGGATGGGGCGCAGATGGAATAGGCACCTTACCACATGAACCTCCAAACATTTCTGGGCTTTCATTGAATAGGCCGATAAGAATTGAAAAGAACATGGCTTTCAGGTTTCATCCTAACTTCTTCATGCCACGGATAGGCGGTGGGAGACTCAAAAACATGGTTGTGGTGAGAGAAACCGGCCCAGAACTTTTAACGAAAACATTTGACTATGGCGCAATGATATTTGATTATCCATAGACAATAAGATAGGCGGTAAACTCCGCTAATGCATATCCATCCTTTTTTATAATATTCTAAACCGTTTAATCTTATGTGTTGAGCATACGCGTATTCAAAATTCTGAGAAACGCTTCACAGTGAAGAATTTTGCAAGAAAAATAAGAACTCTGACTGGAACCAAATAATGTGCACAAATATAACTTATTCAGGCTAAACTTGAATGCTGGCATATAAATGCATTCAGGTTCATAGGGGAATGTTGCGTATGAATCTTTAGTAAAAGGTTTATATTCAATGGTGGCAGATAGCTTCCTGTGATTTGAATGGAAATTCCGAAATCAATTCTGGAAAAGCTTAAAGAACTTGACTTGAAATTGCCGCCTTACTGGGACATTCGATACATAAAAAATGCTGGCAATTTGTCTAAGCCTATCTACGGGATCAGAGAAGAAAGAGATGTATACGTGAAACTGCGTGACGGAACGAAACTATGCTTAGACATCTTCCGCCCTGACACTGAAGGCAGCTTTCCAGCATTGATGGCTTGGGGAGGGTACGGTAAAGAACTTCAATCCATCAGTATACCGCCACAACCTTGGGAATCCTACATATTCAACCATAACGTGGAAGTTCCGCACATAGAATTTTTTGTTAAAAGAGGCTACTCGGTTATTGTTCCAGACCCTCGAGGCATAGGCAAATCAGAAGGCGAATGGATGATGCCGTTTACTGGGCAAGAAGCACTGGACTGTTATGACGTTATAGAATGGACTGCCCAGCAACCTTGGTGCGACGGAAATATCGGAATGATAGGACTATCATGGTTTGGGACAATCCAGCTGCGAGTCGCCGCTCTTCAACCTCCACATTTGAAAGCAATATTCCCCCTAGAGGTACACTACAACTTCTACGACAGAAATTATCCAGGCGGTGTTCCTACAATATTTCTATGGTTCTGGGAGGATGAAGTACCATTCCACGACGCAAAGCCTCAATCATTAAAGTTGTATACAGAGGATGAGTTAAAGAGAAGAATCAGGGAAAGGCTTGAAGATCCAGACATTAAAAATAACCCTTACATTTACCCTATGGTTAAGTCCTGGGAAAGAGGAGGATTTCCACAAGCGCATCCCTGTTTCTTCGACATGCTTGTCAACCCTACGGATGGCCCCTTTTGGCAGGAAAGATCAATAAGCCCTGTAATAGACAAGGTAAAGATTCCAGTGTACTTTGGCAGCCCATGGTATCTAACTGCATACACTGTTGGAATAATTAAATGCTTTAACGAATGCAAAAGTGCAGCAAAAAAACTGATGTTTTTCCAGCCTGATTTTAAGCTGCCGAAGATTCCAGAGTTGAAAGAGGAAATTCTAAGATGGTATGACCACTGGCTTAAAGGAGTAGACACCGGAATCATGGATGAACCTCCAATAAAAGTCTTCATCAGACGCGCCAACAGATGGCGATATGAACATGAGTGGCCTGTCGCTAGAACAAGATGGACTAAACTTTACTTAAAGACTTTTAACAAGTTGGAATCAGCACCTGAAGAGGAAGAAGACCTCCCGCCGGACGTGTTTGTCCATAGACCGCCGACAGTGTCAACCGAAATACAATCAATAACTTACTCAACAAGACCTCTTGCCAACCATTTAGAAGTTACAGGTCAAATCACAGCTTACCTATATGCAGCAATCGACCAACCAGACGCAACATTTCAAGTTACGCTATATGACGTTTCACCCTCAGAAGAAAAGGTATCTATCTCGAAAGGTTATCTAAAAGCATCTCACAGATTTACCGATAGAGAAAGATCTAAGCCCTGGCAGCCTCACTATCTACATTCAACTCCTCAACCGGTAAAACCTGGAGAAATCTGCGAATACCCAATCGAGATGGAAGCAACATCATACACGTTCTTCCCAGAGCATCGAATACAACTGGAAATCGCATCTTGGCGGCCTCTTCCCCAAGTGCATCATCACAAGTTGCTAATGATGTTGAATCTTCCAAGCTTCAGGCTAACATGCTTCCAAATCTACCGCGACGTCAAACATCAATCCCACATACTGTTGCCAATAATTCATGAAAGCCCAAAAGATCAATGGATAAACACTGAGTAAACACGATTTAAAAGAATATCCCCTGAACGCTCTTCCATAATTCTCTTTTTATTAAACCAATCAGTTAAAATCAATTTGCACTTTATTCTCAAAATCATGGAAATTAAAGATTTATAAACCGCTGAACAACAACTATTTTCCAACGTTAGAGGGTGATCGATTGGAGAGGTCATTAAAAGATTTTCTGAAGGCATGGGAAGACCTGCTTAACAAAGACGAAGAGCTCAAATATAGAATTAAGCCTTTCAGAACGTTCATGGGCGGCCCATTACCATATATAGGTCCAGGACCATACCCGCGTCCAATACCGACTCATGATCCGACAGGATGGACAAAGGCAAAAGGCTATTCAAAGCCTGCTTTAGACGGTAGAGAGCTAATAGAGCTAAGCGTACCTAGACTTTTTACGTGCACTATCGAACTTGAAAATGGCAAGTTCACCATTAGAGAAGGCCAAGCATCCGCCCGTCCAGTTTTACGCGTTCAAATGCCGCCTCAAGTGTTCAGAGACATGATTTTAACAAAGCAACGTGTTATATGGGCTTTAGCTGATCGCCGAAACACTGTGGAATGCATGTGGCCTGAAATAGGTTGGTCTGACTGGGTAACTGTGCTGGAGATACTTGTAATCGGCCAAGAACTGGTTGAAAGAAACCCTGCAATGTGGGATTTAATAGAAAACGTTGAAGGGAACGTGGTGCAGAATGCTTGAAAAGACAATTTTATTCCAAGAGTTTGCCAACATTGTAGGCGCCGAAAACATTGTGACCGATCGTGAGAAGTTAGAACAGTACGCTTCAGATCAGAGTTTTACAGACGCAGTAACGCCTCTTTGTGTGGTGCGGCCGAACGACAGTAAGCAAGTCCAGGCGCTGGTTAAGTTATGCAACGCCTACAAAGTTCCAGTCACACCTTACACAACTGGATGCAATAATCATGGAGCCGCAATTCCCGCGCTTGGTGGAGTAGTGATTGACGTAGGCAGGATGAGCAGAATTTTAAAGATTGACCACATAAGTAGAAACGCGCATGTAGAGGTTGGTGTTACATTTGAACAGCTTCTAAACGAAGCTAAAAAAGTCAAAACAGAACTTGCGCCTTATGGCTTAAGGCCGGCAGCACCTGTGGAATTACCAGCATGCGCCTCAGTTCTCATCAGCTTACTTGAATACAATCCAACATGGACCTGGCATAGATACGGCGGAGATGACAACGACATACTATCCCTTACAAACATCATAACGCCTTCAGGAGAAGTTATGAAGACAGGGTTAGCAGCGGTACCATACGTCAAAAAACCCTACACTGACGCCGCTAGCGTTCCAGCGTCATTCATAAACAAGATTTTTTACGGAGCACAAGGAACCTTTGGCGTAGTGTTGGAAGGCTGGGTTAAACTCATTTCATGTCATGAAGTTAATAAAGTCCTGTATTGGCCTTTTAACAAAATTGAGGATACTTTCGAACTTATAAGAGAAATCAAATGGCTTAGATATGGATATGAAATGTTCACAATCAACAATATGGAGTTAGCTTTGATGCTTGCCGAAAAAATGCCTGAAGAGGTTAAAGATTTTAGAGAAGTGTTGCCTCCATGGACGGTTATTTTAATACTGCGAGGAAGATTGGATGAAGTTGAATATCAAGAAGAAGACTTGAAAGAGCTTTCATCAAAAATGGGAGTAAAAATGCTAGCTGAAATTTCCAACTTAAGCGACGCAAATGAAAAAATATTGAAGGAAGTCGAATGTCCTCGAGGCTGGAAAAAAACAGCAAAATATAGAGGCGCACGCAACACGCTTCCATTCATAACGCCTCAAAAGCGTATTCCGGCATTCAATGAAACAGTTTTTAAACTAGCCCAAAAATATGGATACCCCATTGAAGATATAGGATGCTTAGTACTGCCTGTTTACCCAGAGCCTGGAGTAGTGCATTGCCAATACAGTTTCAGCCGCGACCCAAACAATCCTGAAGAAACTGGAAAAGTCAAAGAATTGTACTTTGAAACATGCGAACAATTGATAAATCTTGGAGCCTTCTTCAGCAGACCGTACGGGCGATTAGCGGAACTAGTGTATGCAAGGGCTGGAACCTACCACTCAACAGTTAAAAAGTTTAAGCAGCTTATAGACCCCAACAATATTATGAATCCCGGTAAACTTCTATTTTGAGGTGGAGAAAATGCCGAAAGAATTTATTTGGCCTAGAACCCGCACATGTCTAGAAGACTATTATGATATGCTGCAAAGATGCAACAAGTGCGGCCTTTGCAAGAACCTATGGCCAGCAAACACATACAGTTGGAAATTTGGATATCAATGTCCTTCAGGTGAAGAATTCCTGTTTGAACATTACTACGCAACTGGACGAATGGAGATGGCGATAGCTGTGGTGGAAGAGAAAATAGATGTAAGAGCCAGCGATTTTAAACACGCCTTATTCACCTGCACATCATGCGGGTCATGTGAGGCCACGGCTGAGATGACGTGTACTTTAACACCGCTACGCATAATCGAAGAATTGAAGGTTAAAACAGTGGAAAAGGGCGGGATACTGCCTGAACATGTAAAGCTTATGGAAAACTGCATAGCAAACAACAACATATACAATGAGCCGCATGAAGCCAGATTTGTATGGTTTCCAAAGGACCTAAACGTTCCTCAAAAAGCGAGAAACATATACTTTGTGGGAGACACAACGTGCTACAGGAGGCCAGAAATAGCAATTGCAACAATAAAGATATTGAGAAAACTAGGCTTAGACTTTGGCATACTAGGCGAAAAAGAACACTGCTGCGGCGACGTATTCCTCAGAACAGGCAATGTGGAATTTGGGAGAAAACTACTGGAAAGAAGCATTCAACAGTTAAACGAATTAAAAGTTGAAACTGTAATATTCTCAGATCCCCACTGCTATAGAGCCTTCCGCGAAGCTGAAAAGTATGACCTAAACATAGATTTTGAATGCATTTCCATCTCAGAACTCATCGAGTCTTCCTTGCCGAAACTCTCGTTCAAAAGGTTAGAGAAGAAACTGACCTACCATGATCCATGTCAACTTGGAAGAGCCCTCGGCATATACGAACCGCCGAGAAACATTTTGAAGGCCATACCAGGCATTGAACTTGTTGAAATGCCGAGAAGCAGACGGCTATCCTTCTGCTGCGGAGCTGGAGGCGGGGTAATACATACGTATCCTGAACTTGCCGCGAAAACAGCAATGAGAAGACTGGAAGAAGCTACAGACTGTGTTGATGGCGCTGGAGTGAAAACAATAGTGACAAATTGCCCTCTCTGCAAATATAACCTTCAAAATGTTGCGTCAGAATTCATGGTTGAAGTAAAAGATTTGACCGAGATAGTTTTAGAGGCGTTAAATTAAGAGGTGAAACAAATGGATGAGGTAGTTTCCAGTCAGAATTTCATGCGGGAAAGACTTGAAGATATACTTGGTCCAAAGTATGTTTCTACAACGCCTTCAGCGCTTGTCGCATATGCTTCACAGGCACACTCAAACATATTTCTTGGAAAAGAGAGATTATCAGAAGTTATTGCTCTACCTTCAACAACAGCTGAAGTTCAAAACATTATAACCTTCGCTCAAAGAAACAAAATACCCGTTGTGATTTTCAGCAGCGCCGTTTTCACATACTGGTCAATATCTAAACATGGTGGAATAATCATCGACATGAAAAGGATGAATAAAATCTTAAACATTGACGAGGAAAACTGTCTGGCAACGTCTCAAGCAGGCTGCTCCCTCCAAAGGTTCACCGCTGAATTGTTAAAGAAAAGGCTGTTTCTCAACCAGGGAGGAGCCCCGTCATCATGCCTTGTAGCCTCGCGATACACTTTTGGAAACGTTAACAAATCAACTGGGAGAATCGGCTGGGAATACAGAAGCCTTGTAGGTTGGGAAATGGTTCTTCCAGACGGAACAATCTTGAGAAACGGGTCAAGAGCAAACGCTTATGAAACTGAAGCTTTTTGGGCGCACGGTCCAGGACCAGACCTCTGGCTTCTACCTAGATATGCCATGGGCCAGTTTGGAGTGGTTACAGAAGTAACCATAAGATGCCACACATTAGACGAAGTTATAAAAAGCATATGGGTTTCCTTCAACGATATAGAAGACGCGCAAAAGGCTTACATCGAGTTTGCACACGCAGAAATCTGCACCGGTTCTTGTTTATATTCAAACTTCAAAACTGCAGGATACGCTGCAGACACCACTGAATCAGCATATAGAATAACAAGAATGTTTCCGGAAATACATATGATATTAACACTTCAAGGAACCCCAAGACGCGTTGCATGGGAAGAGAAAAGAGTTAGAGAAATAGCTGAAAAATACAATGGAAGAATCATAACAGACAAATTCCCGCCTTTCCAAGTGGCTTTTGACAGCCAACTCAGCATGGCAGCAAGCATATATTCTGAGTATACTGTGAAATATTTTACTACGATAGGATCCTCCGGACCTGGAACCGCCCTTTCAGTAGGTGCACTAGAAGACATAGAAACAGTGTATAAATTTGTAAAAAGAATCAACGTTGAACAGGAATGGCAGGGTGATCCAAACAAAGGATTTTACGGTGACACTTGTGCGCCAGGTTTGATAGTGTATCCTGGTGAAGGAGGACATTACGTGTTAATTGAATGCATGGGACCAGGAATAGACCAGCCGGATCTGTCAAAAGCTCATAGATCTTTGATTCCGGCAATACTTAAATTCCGCGTGGAAACAGGCATCCACTCGGAAATGCATGGGGGATCCACGGTTCCTGGAAGAAGAGACTATGGCATTTGGCCAACATACTTAGAATTAATAACAAGGTTCCATGAAATCCTCGATCCTAACAACATCATGAATCCGGGCAGCCTGTTCCCACCTATGCTCAGATAAACAGGAGGAACAAGTATGGGCAGTTTAAAAAATATGGAGCCATATTGGTGGGAGACAAAACCTGAAAGCCTAAACGAATGGCTTTACAAATGGAGAAAAAACCTGTATCACAGAAACCCAAGATATGCCTACGTCAAAGACTATGAATTAGCAAGAATAGCTGCTTTAGAACAGGAGTTAAAAGAGAAGCTAAGCAGACGAAAACAGGCAATGGCTATGCGGTAAATTGCCAGTCGGCAAAATTTCCTTTTTTATTTAAAAATAGTCTTCATTGGCATCATCCAATATGCCAGTTTCTACAATAAAAATGGTAATTGAAAAAAGACAAATGTTACTGTTATATTTTAAAGCTCCAGCTCTCCCTCATACATGCTTTCAAGAGTTTTCAGAACTCTCTCTTTTGTACAAGGCACAGGACTGCTTGGAAAAGCTCCTTTAGCAACCTTTTCAGCAATCATCTCCAAATCAGACCTTGGGATACCTACATCCTTCAAACTTGGAGAAACTTCAAGGTCCAATAGGAGATCCCAAACAGCCTCTATACATCTCTCAGCTGCTGTGCCATCAAAATCTCCTGGGCACGGTTCGATAGCCCTGTATAACGCTGCAAACTTCTCCCGCATAACTGGAAGGTAGAACTTCATCACGTAGGGCAAAGCTATGCCACATGCTACACCATGATGGATTCCGTACATAGGGCCGATTGTATGTGATATAAAATGTCCCAGGGCTATTCCATCTCCAGCGTTACATATTGTTACGCCTGCCGCTGTAGAAGCCATAGCCATAAAATATCTTGCTTCGATATCGTCTCCCCTGTAATAGGCTCTTCTCAAATACTTGAATATCAACTTAGCTGACTCTACCGCTAAGGCATCTGTCAACGGATTCGCGCCTATGCATATCATTCCTTCAACGGCGTGGCTTAAGGCATCTAGACCAGTTCCAGCAGTTAGTTTCGCGGATACAGTAACAGTAATTGTAGGATCGACGACAGCTACATCCGGCACAAGGAAATTGCTCACTGCACCCGTCTTAAAGTGATCTTTAGTCAACACAGCGTAACGTGTAGCCTCTGATCCTGAGCCAGATGTTGAAGGAACCGCTATAAAAGGCGTTATCCTTTTCGGAATATTCTCCTTGCCTAATAGTTTTTCAACAGGTTTATCCGGATTATCTTTAGCTGCCACTGCAACCTTTGTCAAGTCTAAGGCTGAACCCCCGCCAATCGCTATCACAGCCTTAACGTCTTTTTCTTTCCTTAAGTATTCAGACAACCTTCCAAGACACTCAACAGTTGGCTCGTACTCAACATCAGTGTAATAACTCACTGAGTATTCTTTCTCCAAAGCAGCTATATATTCAACCGTAGGACTGCGTGTTTTTGCAGTGGCGCTGATAACCATTACAATTCTTGAGTGAGGGGCAACACCGCAAAATTTCAATTCTTCTGCAAGGTTTTTGAGCGCACCAATGCCGAAGACAATTTTCCTGGGAAGTATGAACGGAGTCGACGTTGCTAACATACGGTAAATTCCTAAATCCAATAATTTCACCGACCTTAACACGCCTAGAATATTGAAATGGTGCATTTAAAAACATTGTGCAGCCGTTTCTTTTGAAACGTCTTCAAATAAAAATGGGGTTATGGCTGCTTAAGAAGGAGGTTAGGAAAATATTATTTTTGTTTAGGTGGCTTGTAGTCTGGCGGTAGCACTGGAACTTGATGCTCGTCTAGGAGGGGTTTTGTATAGCAGATTATTTCTATGAAGGGTCTGCGGACATTTCTCCAGACTATTGGAGCGTGCACCAAACCTGCAGGTACATAGATGCATGAAGGCTTGGTTATTACGTATTTTTCCGCGTCTTCGCCTTGGCCTAGCCAGAACTCAACTTCGCCGCCAAGGTCTGTCGGGTTGTCAGGATCTGTTCCGAAGAACAGGAAAATCTCGTCAGCAGTATGGTACATAGGCCAACCGCGAAACACAGGTTTGCCCTCTTTACTGCGCCAAATGTATCCCAAAGACTCGCCTTTCGGTTCTTCAGGCAACCCTGAGGATATCCTTTTCAAATGGAACTCCGCCACGTCTGTCGGAAGCTCTATAACGTCTGAAACGCCGTCTCTAACGCCGTCCTTCCTTATTAGGAATACTTCAAAATGGTAGGGAAACACACGCATCTCATTGGCATCAAACAGAAACATTTCACGAAAAGGCTTCACACCACCTTTGACTCCAGGATACTTCACATAATTAAGTTCTTTCACATACCTCTCGTACTTCCGCGCCAAATATGTCACCGACCTTTTTTAATAGCTGACAGTATAAAAAATTTGCCTTCACCAAAAAATGCATAGAGGACATTATCGTTAGGAATGGCTAAACGTTCAGAGCCTTCATCAAAAAACATTAAATACAAAAAGAGAAATTAACTAACCAATCCAATTGAGGGATGAATATGGGAAGACTAGATAAAATGGTTTTAGTGGTTACTGGTGGAGCTAGCGGTATTGGAAAAGCTACAGCCATAAGATGCGCTCAGGAAGGAGCAAAGGTAGCTGTCTGCGATGTTCAAGACGCGGGTGGTAAAGAAACCGTGGAAACCATTGTGAAGGAAGGCTTTGCAGCAAAGTATTATCACATGGATGTCACTAGCGAAAGGGAAGTTGAAAAGACGTTTAAAAGAATAGTTTCAGAATTAGGCGTGATAACAGGTTTAGTTAACAACGCAGGAATCGCAGATCCTAAAAACGACACCAAACCGCTTCATGAAGGCAGTTTAGAGGTGTGGGAGAGACTTCTTCAAGTAAATCTCATAGGGGTTCTTCTATGCACAAAACACGCCTTACCGTATATGATTGAAGCTGGCAAAGGAACAATAGTTAACGTTGCATCAGTAGCGGCAGTTGTGGGGCTTTCAAACATTGGGTACACTGCCAGTAAAGGTGCAGTTTATTCTCTCACGCGAAATATAGCTGTGAATTATGCAAAATACAATATAAGAGTGAATTCTGTGACGCCGGGATTTATCGACACCCCAATGCTTCGACTGATTCAAAAAGAAATGTCCACCAAGCCAGAGGATAGAGCGAAGGCTATACCTCTAAACAGGTTAGGCGCACCAGAAGAAGTAGCATCCGTAATAGCATTTTTGCTTTCTGAAGACGCTTCTTATGTTACAGGTGCAAACATAGCTATCGACGGAGGATTTACAGCTAAATAAAAGCGCAGACTCTTAACAGAATTTTCTCTGACTGATCTTCTCATACACCTTATCTTTGTCATGTACATTTCCCCTAGCAGCAGAAACGAAAACGCCAGCGGCGCATAAAAGCGTAAATACTGTGAAGGCTACTTTCAAACTGTTCATGAATAATGAGGTTGGAACTGCCCCCGGCTTAATTTGGACATCTCCAATTAATAAGGCGAAAATTAGTTTTACGATTCCTACGCTAAAATTTGAACCTACGCTTCTCATGGTTGCAAGCGTCGCTGATGCGACACCGTAAAATTCCTTATCAACCGAACTCATTGTGGCATTTGCATTCGGAGACGCAAACAGAGAAAAACCTAAGCCTAAGAGAACCAGGCAAAAAAGAATATATTCTACAAATACGTCTTCGCTTAAATTAACCAGTAAGAACAATCCAGCAGTAGTAAGCGCCATTCCTAAAGATGTAACCGAACGAGGCTCAAATTTGTCAGAAAGCCAGCCGGCTAAAGGTGAAAACGCAACTTGAACAATGGGCTGAGCTATTAGAACAAATCCAGCGTCCTGTGGGGTGAATCTCCCCACATATTGCAAATACAAGCTTATGAGATAAGAAACTGTAAAAAAAGCACCATAATTTATTAGTGCAGCTAAATTTGAAAGGGCAAACAAAACATTACTTCTAAACAGTTTTATATCCAAAATGGGATTATCTATTCTCTTCTCCCATAATACAAAAATCAAGAGAAAAATGAATCCGAGAACAAACGTGATTAATCCACAAAATTCATAGACATTAGAAAAGCCAAAAGTCAATGCAATTAAAGCTGCGCAGTAAACTACCGACCCTTTTGCGTCAAACTTTTCGCTTACATCTTTAAACTGGCTGTTTTCCAATTTTGAAAACGAAAGGATCCCGGTGATTATGCCAAATGGAACGTTAAACCAAAAAACGGTTCTCCATCCAAATTGCTGAGTTAAAATGCCTCCCAGCAATGGTCCCAGAGAGAAACCAACGTATATTGCTGCCACATTGACTCCTAACGCTTTTCCTCTTTCCTCTGGAGGGAATGTGACAGTTATTATGGCTAGCACAGTGGCCAATATCATTGCGGCACTTACCCCTTGAAGAACTCTAAACCCAACAAGCTGAAGCCATGACGTTGAAAAAGCTAGAAGAAGGCAGGAAAATGTGTAAAGAACGACACCAGCCGTGAAGATCCTTTTACCACCATAAATGTCCGCCAGTTTCCCAAGTGGAACGAGAAGCGCAGTTGACGGTAAAAGATTAGCCATCGGAATCCAGTTCTGAGCTACAATGCTTATAGAAAACTCGTTAACAATAGAAGGAATTGCAACATTCAAAGAAGAAACCATGAAAGCTGTTAATAACGGCGCTACAGTTGTAACAAACAGAACCGAGTATTTGTTTCCTCCGTCGGCAACATTGTTTTTCATCCTACCCATTTATTATGCCTTCAAACCACCTTTAACGAAGTTTCCATTTATTTGCACAGAGGAGCTTAAAACCTTTTAATTCTGCACTAGAGTAATTCCTTGAAAATAACTACATTTTAAGCCATTGATTCATTATAAAGTAACAAATAACACAAAACACATATATTTTGATTACTTTGAAACTGAATCGGAGGTAATGTAAAATGGCGAAACTTAAAGGTAAGGTTGCTATAATTACAGGTGCTGGTTCTGGAATAGGTCGTGCAACAGCCGTTTTATTTGCAAAGGAAGGGGCAAAAGTCGCTGTCGTTGACTGCAACAAAGATTCTGGAGAGGAAACTGTGAAAATTATTAGGCAATCTGGCGGTGAGGCTGTTTTTATATATGCTGACGTCTCGAAAGCTTCAGACGTACAGAAAATGGTGGAAACGGTGGTTGGCAAATATGGTGCGATTGACATACTTTTTAATAATGCAGGCATAAACTTGGCACTTCCAATAACTGAGTTGCCAGAAGAAACATGGGACGAAATTATAAACACAAACCTTAAAGGAGTTTTCCTATGCAGCAAAAACGTCATTCCAATAATGAAGAGGCAGGGATCAGGAATCATAATAAATATGGGATCATCATCAGCCCTTGTTGGAGTTCCTTATTTCGGAGCGTATTCAGCCTCAAAAGGAGGAATACTGGCTTTAACAAGGACAATGGCTTTAGAAGTAGCTCCATTCAAAATTCGAGTAAACTGCATATGCCCCGGAATGGTTGAAACGCCTCTAAGCAAACGTACATGGGAAAAAATGAGAATAAGCGAGGAAAAACGGGGAGAACGTGCAAAGTCAATACCGTGGGGAAGAGTAGGTGAACCTGAAGAGATAGCGCGTGCAGTGCTATTTTTGGCTTCCGAAGACTCGTCATACATGACTGGATCCAATCTCACTGTAGACGGCGGCTTCACGTCACATTGAACCATAGGTGAAGGTTTTTGAACATTCTAGTGTTAAATGACAAGGATGTTAAATCTCTTTTAACCATGGATGAGGCCATAGAAGCCGTGGAGAATGCCTTTAAAGAGAAAAACTTGGACAGAGTGCAAACGCCTCTAAAATCTTACCTTTTTTATGATAAATATAATGGCGATCACAGATTTATGCCAGCTTACCTAGAAACGCTAAACATTGCTGGAGTGAAAATAGTTAATACACATCCAGAGAATAGAAAAAAACATGGTCTCCCAACAGTTGCTGGCATAATTGTTTTAGCGGATCCTGAAACTGGCGCCATTTTGTCGATTTTGGAAGCTACGTGGATAACAGCTGTGAAAACCGCAGCTGCAAGCGCCGTAGCAACTAGGTATTTAGCCAGAGAAAACTCGGAGACTCTAAGTTTAGTAGGAGCAGGCCTTCAAGCAGTCGCCCATCTTGAAGCATTGGCGTGTGTCAGGAATATTAAGGAAGTTAGGGTCTGGAGCAGAACACAGGAGACGCTTACGGGTTTCGTTAAACAAATGACAATGCGACGTCCAGAAGTGAAATTTGTTAAGGCCGAGACCATAGCGGAGGCTGTCAAAGACAGCGACATTATTGTAACTTTAACCCCGTCAAGACAGCCCATCCTAATGGGAGACTGGGTGGAAAATGGAGCACATATAAACGCGATGGGTGCTGATGCTCCTGGAAAACAAGAGCTTGACCCGGCAATATTGAAAAAAGCTAAGGTTGTTGTTGACGATTTTGAACACTGTATCCATAGCGGAGAGATAAACATGCCCATAGCACAAGGGATCCTTTCAAGAAAGGACATTTACGGCGAAATAGGTGAAATCATCTTAGGCAGAAAGCCGGGCAGAACCAGTTACGACGAAGTCACCGTTTTCGCCTCAACAGGCGTAGCCATTCAAGACATAGCAACGGCCGAAGTGGTATATAGGAAAGCTTTGAAGACTGGCCATGGCATAGAAATAGACTTGACGCCGCCATAAACTAATGCATAAACATTTACTACAAGTAATTCGCTTTAACATTTTGGCCTGTTAAGATTTGGCGTTATTTTAATCATCCAATTTTAATTTAACAACTAATTTCTTGGGAAAATTAAAAAGGGGAAATTGTAGATTGGCGATATTAGCTACTCGTTACTTTTTATGCAAGATTTCCTTTTCGATGGGGCATTCACTACAGTATGGACGTTGCGGACATCTGATTGTGGTTTGGCCGTCTTCACGTTCAATCAGGTAGGCGTCAAGATGCTTCAAGTTGCAGTGAACTCTTTTTATCTTAGCCATAAAGGCTGCCTCTTTACTTATTAATTTCTTGGCGCAGTGCCTTTAGCTTGTTTATCCTATCAGTTCTTTTTTTGCTAACCCTACTAAGTGTCCAAGAAACGTCAGGAACCAAGGCGCTTATTGACTTAGCTGCGTCTGAAACAAATCTCTGAATGTTCTCCTCCATTGTTATAACTTTTTCCAGCGCTTCTGAAAGTCTAAAGCTAGACGGCACATAGACTTCAATATTGTAGTTATCTGTGTTAAGTTGTTTAATGAAGCATGCTTCAAGCTTGTCGCTTATGACGCCGTAATAAGACCTTTCCAGCAATACAATGTTGGATTTGCTTTCTTTTTCCATTGTTAGAAAAGTTTCTTTATGTTCAGGAAATGTTTCTGCCAATTTTTCATAAAGGTTTGCGACGTCTTTTTCCACTTTTGTGAAATAGCTGACTATTGCTGAGCAGGTTATTAGCTCCACTAGAACCACCTTTGAATCACTACCTTCCTGTCTGTGAAGAAGTCTATGCACTCCCTTTGGCCGTGTAACACTCCAAAAAATGACTGCTTCATGCCGCCGAACGGGAAAAACGCCATAGGCGCGTTGATTCCAACGTTTATGCCTACATTGCCTGCCTTTATTCTATGAATAAATTCTCTGGCCAATCTGCCGCTTTGAGTAAATATGGATGCTGCATTGCCGAAAGGATTGTTATGAATCATTTCGATGGCTTCTTCCAAGTTTCTAGCACGAATTATTGATGCTATTGGTCCGAAGAGTTCCTCTTTAGCGATAAACATGTCAGGTGCTGCATCAGTGAAGACTGTTGGGTTTAGAAATGCATCTTTTGGCCAATCGCCTACTAGTTTTACGTTTCTACCGTCAAGCACAAGTTTAGCTCCCTCTTTGATGCCTTTCTCTATGTAGCTTAGCATGCGCTGTTTCTTTTCCTTGTCACGCAATGGACCCATCTGAACGCTTTCGTCAAGTCCATAGCCGACCCTTATCTTTGAGGCTGAATCAACAAACGCTTTTACAACTTTTTCGTAGAAGGCGTTAAACTCCCTCTCGCTAAGGCCTTCGCCGACAATAACTAAGTTAGCTCCAGATAGACAACGTTGACCTGTGTTGCCGAAAAAGGAAGTCATACAGGCAGCTATTGTTCTATCTAAAACGGCGTCAGGCATGACTAATAGAAAGTTTTTCGCTCCACACTGGGCTATACATCTCTTACCTGTGTCTCCGCATCCCTTGTAAATAACGTCTCTTCCAACAGGGGTTGAACCTACAAAGCATATTCCATTTATATCTGGATGTGCAAGCATACCTGACACAACTGTTCTTCCTCCATGGACAACATTCCACACGCCTGGCGGAAAACCTGCTTCCTCTGCAATTTCAGCAATTTTCACTTGACTTATGGGATCTTCACTGGATGGCTTAATTATAATGCAGTTGCCGGTAGCTACTGCGTATGGTGCAAACCACAAGGGAACCATGAAAGGAAAGTTAAATGGCCCTATTATGCCGAACACTCCTAGAGGTTGCCTATAGGCAAACTCGTCCATACCGACAGCTATATCTTCAGAAAGGTATCCCTGCATTAGCGAAGGAATGCCTGTAGCAACCTCAACGTTTTCGATTCCACGCCTAGTTTCACCTCTAGATTCATCTATGGTTTTTCCATGTTCCATCGTCTGAATTCTGCTTAATTCTTCAAAACGCTCTTCCATAATCTCCTTCATTCTAAATAGGCATCTTACCCTTGTGAGAGGCGTTGTCTCCCTCCACAATGGGAAGGCTTCCTTTGCTGCTTCAACAGCTGCGTCTATCTCATCCCTTGTGGATACTGGAACTTTTGCGATGACTTTCTGTGTTGCAGGATTCACAACGTCCACGATGTCTCCTCTGCTTTCAACCCATTCTCCACCGATGTAGTTTTTGAGGTTTAAAATCTGTTTTATCGGCTCCTCTAAAATCGTCATTTTCATCAACCTTTTTGAAGATGTAGTTACATAGGTTCTTTTTAAATTTTACTTAAAACTTGTAAGGTATTAAACATTCCATAGAAGACAGCTGTGCACGTGAACGTTGAAATGAAAATGGATTAATTCTGATGCAATTCCCTGAAATAATTCCAGTTTAGAATGCATATGTGGAATAAATTTGAAGGCGAAAGTAAGGTTAAAGCGTAGTTAATTCTTCAATGATGAGATAAACTTTTTCTATTAGGCTATCTTACAGTTTGCTTTAACAGGTGGCTTTGTTGGGGAAAGACCTGCGCCTTCTCCTGTTGGGTGGAGCACACTCTTTAAACCATTCGCTTTTTGTAGTTGCACCTCCCCTTTTGACGTTAATAATGGCTGATCTAAACGTGTCAAAACATGTGATGGGCACAGTTTCCACAATAGCGTCTTTCATATATGGTTTTGGAGCTTTAGTCGGCGGCCCTTTAGGAGATAAAATAGGGGAAGCTAAAACAACACTATTCTTCCTTCTGTTTTCAGGATTCTCCACCTTCCTTATGTTAGTGGCAAAAGAGATTAGCAGCATAAACGTTTTCGCAACCTCTCTAATTTTAATGGCTGTCGGAGCCAGCCTGTACCATCCCACGGCAAACTCGTTGATTTCGAAAACTTTTAAAGGACGTGTCTCGGAAGCTATGGGGATCCATGGGGTTGGCGGAACTTTAGGAGTGGTTTTAACCCCTTCAATTGCATGGTTCATAGGTTCAGCTTTTGGGTGGCCTTCTGCATTCATCATTTTCGGCGTGCTCTGCGTAGCATTTGGGCTTTTATTCGCAAGAAACTTCAAATTGGAGAGTGTAAAAAGAAAACATAAATCCTCAGGCAACATTGTTGAAGCTTTCAAAGTCCCGGAAATTTGGATACTTTTAGTCTTCAACATGACCATCGGACTTTTTACAAAAGGAGTGGAACTATTCTTTCCAACATTTTTTGAGGAAAATAGGTTTATTCACCCAATGTGGGCTTCCATAGCTTACACTGCAATTTTAACTTTCGGAGTGTTTGGACAATGGATTGGAGGAAAGTCAGCTGACAAGTTCGGCTGTAAAAAAACAGTGATCGTCGCCACACTTGGCACCTGCATAGCTCTGCTTTCTTTGCTGCTCCTTCCAGTTTATATCGTTGGAATAGCAATTTTCATAGCTTTTTACGGGTTTTTCTTCTATGCGCATCAGCCGGCTTTAAACGCGCTTGTAGGTTTCTTATCCCCTGAAGGTCAACGGGGAACAATTTACGGCATCTTCTTCTTCTCTTCATTCGGATTAGGTTCTATATCCCAATTCACCTCAGGATACCTAGCAGACATGTACGGATTAGACAGCGCCTTTTATGTACTTACAATATTCTCAATAGTTGCGTTGCTCCTTTCCATCAAGCTTCCGGAGAAAGGAAGAATCAGCCAAAAATAAAATTATGTTTTTCCACAAGATATTTAAACCTTACAGAAACCCTAGACGTTTCTGATAAAAATTTATAATTGGAAAGCGTCTAAACTGAGCGTGTTGGGTGATTTGGATGCATGAGTTGTTTGATGTTCGCAGGAAGTATGTGGCTGCTGTTGCGAAAAGGGAGGATTTTGAGATTGTTGCTGCTGTGAGGGAATTCGTTGATAGGGAGGTTATGCCTCGCCGCCTTGACCTTGAGGGTGGATGGCATCATGACGAGGAGTTGGCTAAGCGGACTATAGAGAGGGTTCATAAGGGGCTTGTGGATTTAGGGGTTCAGAGGGCTTTCTTCCCTGAGGAGATTGGAGGTTTAGGCATTAAATCCTTCGTAACTCAGCTTATGGTTCAGGAGGAGCTTGCGCGTGGAGACGCTGGGCTGGCTACACGCCTCGGATGCCTATGGGGATGTTTGAGCTTGGCTGCTATGGCTGGCAGGATGGATCTTTTGGAAATTTTCGGTAGGAAAGCCTGCGATGACCGGCCGCATACTGCATGTTGGGCTGTAACGGAGCCTGAAGGAGGAGCCAACATCGAAGATCCAACCCAGCATGGTCGTGCGCTGCGTACGATAGCTGTGCTTGACGGCGACGAATACGTGATTAACGGGACTAAAATATGGCCTGGAAGCGCAGGAGAAGCTGACACTGTCTATCTTACTCTCTGCACAACAGACCCGGCTAGGGGAGAGGAAGGCATAGCCTACATTTATGTTCCTCCAGACGCTTCTGGGCTTTCCTTCGGCAAGCCGATACAGAAAATGGGAATGTGCTATACAGATGTAAACGCTGAGATTTTTTACGAAAATGTTAGAGTTCCGAAAGAATACAGGCTTGCCGGTCCTGGAAAAGACGCTGAAATCCTTCATAGTAACATTGCAGCGGCGCGGCTTCCAAGTGCTGCCACTGCTGTAGGCGTGGCTGAAGCTTGCCTTGAAACTGTTTTAGCCTGGACAAGGGAGAGGAAAATCGTCGGTAAGCCTGTTAGGAATTATTCGCTTTTTGCAAGCATTATTGGAGAGATGGCTTTGAAAATTGAAACAGCCAGAGCCTGTTACATGCAGGTTGCATGGATGGCTGAACACCCTGAAATCTACGGTCCAATAGGGTCGCCTGCCATGCATGCAAGATGCTCAATAGCGAAAGCCTACGCTGCCGACGCAGCAGTATGGGTTACAAACAAAGCCATGGAGCTAATGGGCTCATACGGATACGCCTACGAACACTGCCTAGAAAAATACCTACGCGACGTAAAAATCATACAACTATGGGAAGGAGGACAACAACGCGCCCTACTAGACATAGCATTAGGCTACTACCCATTCGAATGGTGAAAGTCGTTTCAGTCAGCACACTTGACACGCATTCAGGTATAAAACCTTTCTAAGTCACCAGTAACAATCCACTGGCAGAGGCAGAAATGAATCCTTAAAAATTATTGCAAAAAGGTTTTATGCGTTTCACAAATTAGCGGACAATAGAATTCTTCTATTGAGCTGCTTCTTTTATGAGCTTTTCCACTTCGGCCTCGCTTGGTATTCTTCCAATGATTTTTACAGCTCCGTTAACTATGACTGCTGGAGAAACTAGCACACCGTATTTTCTGACGACCTCTTTAGACATTATGTTAACTCTTTCAACCTGCACATTTATTCCTGACTGTCTAAGTTTTTCAGCAACATTTTCAACAACTTTTTTGGCGGCTTGACACCGCACACACGGAGGGTCAGGACCCATAACTGTAACTTTCACTTCTCCCATACTCATCCCAACGTGAAAGATAGTTGAGAATATAGAAATATTTAAGCATTTTTATGAACATCCCTGGGAAATCTTTAAGCCCAAATGCTTAGAGGGAACATTTAAATATTATGTGTCATTTTGCCTTTTACATGTATTCAGGAACACCTGATGTTAACAATTTCAAGGCTAAAATTTTCAGCGCACTTGCAGACCCTGTTAGGCTTAGAATTCTCGAGTATTTGCGAAGTGGAGAAAAATGTGTCTGCGAAATAGTTCCTTATATAGGAATTTCTCAACCTTCCATATCTAGGCATTTAGCCATCTTGAAAAGCTGCGGACTAGTAAAACAGAGAAAGGATGGAAACAGAAGACTGTATTCAATAACTCTTCCAGCAGTTTTTGACGCAATTGACGCTATAACCCCTAATTTGCTTGAGGCTCTATCAAGATATGTTTTTGAACAAACATTTTAGAGGAGGCTAAAACAATGAAAGAAACCTCTAAAAAACACCGACATTCTACTACGACTCGCAAAATCCCTCCCTTGGTTTCAACTGATTGGCTGATGCGTAATATTGCATCCTTAAACCCGGTTATAATTGACATTAGGGCCAGTGAAGAATACAGTAAGTCTCATATTCCAAACGCGTTGAATGTTCCCTTTCTAACTCCTGTTTCAGCTTGGGCCATCACGAGAGGCGACATTTTCCTTGAACTCCCTAATGCGAAAGAGTTGTTTCAAGTTATTGGTTCCAACGGGATAAGAGAGGATTCGCCTGTTGTAATTGTTGATAAAATTGGCAATCCTTATGTTCTTGCCCACGCGCCAAGGGTGGCCATGACCCTAATCTACGCAGGAGTTAAAAACGTGGCCATCCTTGATGGAGGACACGATAAATGGATGAAAGAGGGAAAACCCCTAACCTCTGACCGAGTTACTTCAGAACCCATTGTCTACAAAGGAAAAACAGAAGAGGGACTTTTCGTTTCAAAGAATGAAGTGTTAAAAAAAATAGCTTTGAAGAACAATATTCTCATAGTTGACGCTCGCAACCCTGAGTTTTACTTCGGCATAGCAGTTGAGCCTTATGCACCTAAGATAGGGCATATTCCAGGGGCAAAGAATCTTCCGGCACCATGGGTTTGGAATGAAGACGGAACCTACAGAAACTTGGAGGTGCTAAGGGCGATTGCAGAGGGTGTTGTAGGCAAAGATTCTTCAAGGGAAATCATACTGTACTGCGGTGTTGGAGGTTTCGCCTCCGTATGGGCTTTTATACTTAGAGAATTGCTTGGATACAAAAACGTGAAGATATTTGACGGCGCATGGCAGGAATGGATTAAGGAGCCTTCAGGCCCTGTAAGCATATATAAATGGGAATAATTCAGAAATAGCAAAAATTGTTTTCAACAATGATAAGGATTCTACGCGACTACAGAAGCAGGTTATACAATTAAATAAAAAATGGTGGAGATGGTTTTTGCCTATTCATCACATATGGTATTTGCGTGCTTGCTCAATAACCCATTCTCTGCCCTTAGTGTAGGCTGGAAGATCCCATTTCATTTCTTTCAGATTTTGCGTTATAGTTGGTATCCAATCGTAAGGAATCGAAATTAGGACGAGCCCCACTGGGAATACATGTTTGGCCTTCATGCCGAAAGACATTCCTGTAACCAAATAGTTTACTTGTCCACTTTTGTACGGGTAGATGAAGAGCCAAGCACATGCTCCCACAATTGATTGTTTCGCCTCCCACAATTTTCCCGTTGAATAACTCATTGCCCTCAGTATTATTTCTGCTTGGTCAGGGGTAGCTTCGACAATCAATAGGTCTGGTTCAAAAGTCATCTTATCCAAGTTAGCGAAAACAACGTAGTTTACAAGACCCTTGGGAAGCGTCGGGGTCTGTTCATGGATTCTCCTGTTAACACGAGGTTCTTGAAAGATTTCAAAGCCGACTCCAATCTGCGCTGCCAGTCCAGGAGGAATAGGGGAATCAGCCATTCCAAGCAAAGCCTTACCAGCACAGTTCTCGTTTTCCTTATCCATATAGAACGGTTCAGTTCTCAGATGGAGTTCTTTCAATGCTTCACAGAGCGCCATCTGTTTATCCAGACGTTGGATTCCTTCAGGTTTTTCAAAAAGAAACTTCACGCCCACAGGCTGCCAAACGAAATCAAACTTTTGAAGTATAGATAAATCCGTTTTAAGCGGCTTCACATGTACACCTCCCCTGATGCTCTTAGCGGTAATACGTAGGGTTATTTATATATCTTATTCATTTATCGAAATATTTATAAATTGTGAATTGCGAAACATATTTGAATAAGGTAAAAGAGGAAATGGGGTTTTTATGGACTGTAAAGGTGTTGCTTGGTGGAAAGTTGCCGCTGCTGTTGTAATCATTGTGATAGTTGTAGGCGTTGGAGTATGGTACCTTTTCGCAAACCAGCAGCAACAGCAAATAGTAGCAGGTGAGCCTATCAAAGTTGGAATAGTTCTAAACTTGACAGGTGCAATGGCGCCGGAATGTATACGTGCAAGAATGTTGCTGACTGCTGTTGTAACTCAAATTAATGCAGAAGGCGGAATATTTCTAGAGGGAGACGGCGCTTATCACTCAGTACACCTTATCTTCTACGATGGAGAGAGCAATACCCAAAGGTTCGTCGAGCTCGCCACTAAAATGATTACTGAAAAAGAAGTGCATATTATGACCACCATTGGAGCGCCTACGGCTGCAGTTCCAACATGCATCCAAGCTGAAAAAATTGGAGGCATACCCCTCGTTATGGGCCTAGCTTTAGACACTATGCGAGATCAAGCCTTGCCAAGTGTTCCTGGAAACAAGTTTACTTGGACCTGGCATTTCAGCTGGTATAGCGAAAAAATGGGCCAGTATTGGGCGGCATGTCTAAGTAAATACAAGCCTCAAACTAATGGAAAACTAGGTGTACTATACACTGACGATGCTAACGGACGTCAAAGCGAAATTTATGTTATTCCTAAGCTTAAGGAGATAGGGTTCACAATCGTTCATCCAGGCTTGGTGCCTCCAGGAACCACAGACTTCACACCTGTCATAACCAAGTTCAAGGAAGAAGGAGTTGAAGTCGTTATCGTCAACGTTTCGGCTACTGAATGGATCCCTTTTAGACGTCAAACAGCCTCGTTTGGCTTCAAACCAAAACTTATAGGGGTGGGCAGATGCATGAAAATCCCAGAGGCTGAAGCTTTAGGCAGAGAGCTTGCCGAAGGCATAATGGTGGAATGCTGGTGGTGGTACAAGTATCCATATCCACAAAGTAAAGAGTTGAAAGAACTATGGGATCGAATTGCAGGAGATATGCCTATGACATGGGCGGAAGGAACAACTTACGCTAGATTTCAAATAATGCTGGAAGCTGTTAAAAAGGCAGGAGTGCTGGATAGAACCGCCATAAACAATGCGATGGCTAAATTAGATGTGATGACGCCGGTAGGGCGAGCCAAATTTGATCCTGAAACTCACATGTGTGAACACTTGATTACCGTGGGACAATTCGTTTATGACACGAAAACAGGAAAGTGGGACGTCAACATAGTTTGGGCTCCTGAAGGAAGCGGAATAACACCTGAGCCAGCGATATTTCCACTTCCATAATCCCCAATTTTTATCGGAAACTACGTGCATTACTTTTAATATTTATAGTCCTAGAGGAAGAGATTGCCAAATTATATTTTTGCTGGTTAGTTTAAACAGAATCTGTGCAGTCTGCAATTTTGGGGATGGCTTTGAAGACATAGATTAGCAACACGATTTGATGTTTAGCTGTTATTTTTTAACATTTCGAAAAGTTTTAGCTTTAGGTTTTTGCTTATTTCTTCTAGAGTTTTGCCTTCTATAAACGTGCATTTTCTCTCTCGCACTGGCTTAAAGAGGCTTGCAATATTCCTTTTCTTGAGGGTGGATGGGTCAACTTCGATGTCTTTCGCGTTCCAAAATGTTATGGGTTTAGTGCGGGCGCTTTTTAAGGCCGTAAGTGAGACATATCTTGGTTCTCCAAACTCGTTGGTAACGGTTATCAAAGCCGGGATTGTGGTTTTAACGATTTCAGAGCTGCCTAAAGCGACTTTAGTAACGTAGATTTCTTTGTCCGAAAGCTCTATTTTTTTCGCTAAGTTGACTGCAGGTATTCCCAGAATTTCTGAGAGGATAAGGCCTACTTGCCCTGAATTCCAGTCTGCACCTTCCCTTCCCGTTAATATTAAGTCGTATTCGCCGGTTCTTTGCACAGCTTTGGAAAGTACTAATGCTGTGGAATATTCATCTAAATCTTTAAAGCCTTCATCTTGGACGAGGACAAGTTCATGGGCGCCTGCTGCTAAAGCTTTCCGTAAAACTGGAACAGATAAGTTGTCTCCTACGCTTATGACTGTTATTTTTCCTCCATGTTTTTCTGTAAGCTGTAACGCTGCCTCTAAAGCAGTTTCGTCAGGCGGATTTATCACTGGAGGCAAACCTCTAGTTGTAATTTTCATTTCTGCATGGTCGACTTCCACTTCTGAAGCTGGAGCTTCCGGATCTGGAACCTGTTTTGCACATACAATTATTTTCAGGTCTCGCGTAACGCTCCCTCTAATTCTTTAATGAATAATGGCAGGAGTTCTCTGTAGTCAGCTATTACGCCTATGTCTGAAACTGAGAAAATAGGAGCTTTAGGATTATTATTTATTGCCACCACAATTTTTGAGTTTTCCATTCCAACTACGTGCTGTGTTGCTCCTGATATTCCAACAGCTATGTATAATTTCGGCGAAACCTTTTCTCCGGTTATGCCGATTTGCCTGGAAGATGGAATCCATCCTTTATCTACAGGCGGTCTGCTGGCGCCTATCTCCACTTTTTCGAGTATTTTTGAAAGCGTAGCCTTTAGTTTTTCCAATTCTTTGAAGCCTTCAATTTCTCCAAGCCCTCTTCCGCCAGCAATTATTGCGTCTGCAGCGTCAAGCCTCACAGTTTCTTCCTTAATCCTTTTTACGAAATCAACCTTTGAAAGGGATCTGTCAATTTCGAAATTTAAATTTATGATTTCTCCGGGAGTGGCTCGGGTTTCCTTTATTCTCTCACATGTTTTAGGTCTTACTGTAACCAATTGAGGTTTGCCTTCGCAAAAAAGGGTTGCAATAACACTGCCGCCGAAAACTTGTTTTTTCCTTTCAAGCAATCCTGTTTCTTTGTTAACTTCTAATCCTATGCAGTCTGTGGTTAATGAAGTCTTTAACCTTGCTGAAAGCCTAGGAGCTACGTCTGCGCCCTTATATGTGTGGCTTATAAGCACATAGGTTGGATCTATTTGGCGGCATATTTTTTCAAGAATGTAAACGTAAAAGTCTGGGTTGAACTCTTTTAAAGTTGGATTATCTGCAATGTAAGCTTTAGAGGCGTATTTAGCAATTTCAGTGGATAGCCCTTGCAGGTTGTAGCCAATCATTACGGCTGAAAGAGTGCCGCCTGTTTCACTGGAAATTCTTCTTCCGATTTCAAGCAGTTCTAAGGATGCAGGGTTTATTTCTCCAGACTCGTCGTCCACCTCAATTAGCGCGAGAATTTCCGCCATCTCTAACCCTGTTTGACTATTCTTCCAACGTTAGGTATTCGTCTGCAGCGACATTGTTGGGGTCGAAAACCTTTTTGAATTTGGCTTGCCATCGGAAAGCGTCCGGATGTGTGCTTTCCTTTATAATGGCATTTCTTTTTTCCTTTTCATCGTAAAAGTAGGCTTCAGATGGACCTCCAAAGTTTCCCACATACCTTAACTTCCTTAAAACTTCTCCGCTTACAATTCGGTACATTGTCCCCGCCTTTTTAGATTCAGGGTCAGCCAGGTCGAACAGGCAGAAGTTTTCAAAGTAGATGACTCCGCCGCCGCCGCGTAGGGAAAGCGTTCCCATGAGGGCGTCTCCTCCATCGTCGACAACTAAACCTTGCTCTATAAGCTCTTTCTTATGTTCAATGCTTCTGTGGAAGAGGGGAAGCACGCCGTATGGTGAACCGTAGGCTGCATAACCATTCAAGTAGCCTCCAGCGTAGAAGTTCCAATTCTTGTAGCAGAGTCTGAACAGCCACATGAATGTAAGTTCTTTCACCGCTGGATCTTCACATTCTTCAACTATTCTTCCTCCAGTTTCATTCAAAATCGTTCTTAACGCTTTTTCCTGCCATTCAAGATGTTTCTTTGAATTGCCTACTAGCACTATTTGGAAGGATTTCCTCATTTTCTCCGTCAGGTTCTTCACTTCAGGATCTTTCAAAACGTTTTCTAAGTCGCATATTGTTTTGTTCTGGTCTAGCAAAATTTTGAGGATCGCAGCTTGCAAATCTTCTCCAAAGAAATTGAATTGTCTATGCAGGATATACCCTATTTTAGCATCCCAAATCTTGTAGGCTGCGTCTGCCATCTCATTGAAAGATGGGAAAGCCACTGTGTGGGCATCCACGTTTTCAGGTATTTTTGCACGATATATTGGAAGCGTCCTTTTAACCTCTAACCTTTCAGGGCCAGGCCACGGGTGAAGTTTAATCCCTATTTTAGTGATGACTCCGAAGGCTCCATGAGCCCCCCACATCCCTCGGATTATGCCTCTTACGCTGGGCCCTGGGCCTTCTCCGCAGAACCAGCCGCAGCCAGTGCCTAATGAGCCTGTTCTCACGATTTCTCCGTTAGGCATAACCCATTCCGCTGCAAGAAGGTTCTCGCTTCCATGCCCCATGAATATTCCGCTTGGACTTTCACCATGGTAACATGCTGTGCTTGCGATAACTGAACATGAACCGCCTGCTCCAATCAGATGGCAGGTTAACCCTCTTTTCATAGCCTCTGCTTGCAATTCTGCGGCTACAACATATGGCTCCACAACCGCATACATTGCATCTTTGTTTATTTCTATAATTCTGTTCATCCGTCTCAGGTCTAAAAGTATTGTTCTAGGCGCAGCAACCATAGCTGGCCCTGACCATCCGGTTGAGTGACACTTAACTTTTATGCTGTATCGATTACAAGTCTTTATTATTGCTTGGACTTCCTCTGCACTTTGAGGGAGCAAAACTGCTTCAGGCCTTACAGGCCTAAAGGCGCCTCCAAGCCAGTTATAACTGTCTAAAATCACAGGATCATTGGATATGTTCTTAGATCCTACAATGCTTTCTAAAGCTGCATATTCTTCTCCGCTTAAAACCATTACATCATTCCCCCACAGCTTTTTCAACAAGGTCTATGACATCGTAAATTTCCATTTTTTCACCCGTGTCTCCGACAGCATCCATGAAGTTTCTCTTACACCATGGACATGCCGTCACTATGGCTTCAGCTTTAACAGATTTTGCCTCTTCGACACGTCTATTAGCTGTCCACAACGCAAATTCAGAATCGTATTCTTTGGCTCCGCCTCCTCCGCCACAGCACCAAGCATATTCCATTATACGGTTCATCTCAACCAGCTCTAAACCAGGAATTCTTTTCAAAACTCTTCTAGGTTCATCGTATACTCCATACATTCCCATCCTTCTCGGTTTCGGCGGATCCCAAATTGGAATCTGATTTCTTATCTTCTTTCTCTTGCCAGTCCAAGGCTCGTACGGTTCACCTAATCTTCCCAGATGGCAAGGGTCGTGGTAAGCTACTTTCAATGGAACCGCATGCTTAAGTTTAAGCTTACCTTCCCCGGTTAATCTGTCAAGGAATTGGGTTATATGTAAAATTTCCACATCAAGCTTTTTGTTCCATTTTTCAGGATACCGGTAAACGAAGCCGTGATAGCATTCTGCGCATGGAGTAACAACTGTTTTCACACCTTTCGCTTTCCATAGTTCTACGTTGTTTTCAGCGTATTTGCTGAATTCTCCTCTGAAGCCCAGCTCTAATGCTCTGACACCGCAACATGTTTCCTCCATTCCCATTATGCCTAAGTCGACGCCTGCCTTTTGAAGGAGCTTCACAGCGTTCCTAACCGTAGGCCACAACTCTTCATCATAGCTGTATCGGCATCCAGCGTGAAACAGAACCTCAGCATGTTCCTTTGTTAAATCTTTAACATCCAGCCCATCAGCCCATTTACCCCTATCCTTTTTCGGCTTCTGCATCATGTTGTCTTCTTTACGAAGACCATCAATTATTACGCTGTGTTCGTCGCTTACTAAACCTTTTTCAACAAGGTATTCGCGGAGATCAATAATGGCTTCCCGCGGCTCAACATGTATCTTGTTTATTTGACAAGCCGTATGGCAAGAACCGCAGGTAAGACATTCAAAAGCAACATCTATCAGCATGTCTGACATTTTCAATCTATTTTCTAATAGCGCAAGTGCAGTGATAACTCTGCCGCTGGCAGAATAAGCGTGAAAGTTCTTGTAGCTTATAGATGGGCAACCATAGGAGTAATCTTTCTCCCATATCAATCCAAGGGGAATAAATTTGCAGTAGGAACATCGGCTGCATCTTATCAAATCTTGGTAACGTTCCTTTAACACCATATACATCACCTTCTAGAAGCATAATTTTCCAGGGTTCATAACATTGTTCGGATCGAATATTTTCTTCAACTCTTTCAGCACATATGTGTTTATGTAATCGCTTCCATAAACCATACTTGACCAAACGCCGTATGGTCTGGAAAAGTAAGCGCCATGCCTGAGAAGCTTATCGCTTGCCTTAACTAGAATATTTTTAACCCTTTCAGCTTCCGCCAGGTTGTTAGGATCGTATGGCAAATCAAACTCAACGTGATAGGCAACACCATGTTGCTGAGGCTGGATGTAACCTCCAATTTCTACAGTTGGATAACCAGACTCTTCTGCAACAGAACACATTATGGTTTCAAACGCAGGTATTTTGTCAACAGTTGTCAAGAAGAAGATTTCTTGACACGACCCTTTATATTTTGTTTTCCAATATGGATCCCCAGATGGCCTATTCAATATTCCATACATCTGGCTGCCGTCAACATCTGAAAGCTTTGACTGAAGCTTTAAGCCATATTGTTGGGCAAGATTGTTGACGTCCTCGTTTTGATATTCAACCCTTTCTTCTGGAAGTATATCATACCCAGCAAGAGTCAGTATAAGAGTCCATTTAGGCATGTTCTTAGCCAACTCTGCTATTTCTTTTGCGTCCCTGCCTAGAATTGAAGCCATGTTCCAACAGTTCAAAAGAAGAGTTTCGTCACCATACCTAAATCTAAGATACTTAGCCATAAACTTCAACAGAACATCAAGCCTCTCTGACGTGATAAAATAAAGACAGTATTTTCTAGGTATAAGTTCACATCTGACAGATGCCCATCTGACAATGCCCATAGTTCCCTGGGCGCCGGAAACTATGCGGTATGCATCCCACATTCCCGGACCATAGGGAAATATCTGATCAAGATTCCGTGCCCATTGCTCCGCCAACGCGCCCGGATTAACGTTTGCCCCAGCCTCGCCAGAAACATACTCCTCGCCGCACCCCCAAATAATGTCGACGCAGCCTAATGGATCAAGCAAAACCCATTGAATGTTAGGCATAAGAACAGGCTCCCGTTCCAAAAGGCTGGCAAGCACAGACTTGCTGGACTTCGGAAGAAGCGGCATAGGAACCTTCATTTCAAAACCAGCCAACTCCTTTTGAAGTTCAGAATAAGTTACACCCGGCTCAATCAAGGCATACCTGTTTCGTCGATCAACACGAATAATCTTCTTCATTTCACTTAAATCGACAATAACGGCTCCACCAGCCGAAGGCACAGTGTCGCCTCGAAAATGAGGTTGGCCAGAACTTACAGGCACCAGCGGGGTCTTTGTGTCATTTGCCCACTTCACAACTCTCTGCACAGCATCAGAATCTTTAACCTTTACAACCGCTACAGGTCTTCGCTGCGTGACAAAACTATAGTCCTTAGACCACCTGTCCAAAACTTCAACATCATCAAAGAAATTTTCTGACCCTACTATATCAACTAAGCTTTTGGTCATGGGTCATTTTGATACAACCCACCGGTATTTATTTTTTTCTTATTAAAATAGAAGGTACTTATGTTTCAATTAAACAATATACACAAGTACAAATTTCGTTTTGAAAATAACCTGTTGTTTTATTGCTGTCGTGGTTGGATTTTCAAGAATGTTCGAAAAAGAAGAGATCGCAGTGGGGTTTCTGAAAGAGATTTCTGGTGAGAGTTTATCTATTTTGTCTATCAGAAGCTTAGAAGAGCTTTCGGATGAAGAATTGAAGGAAGAGGTTAACTTATTAAATGGATACTTGAAGGGTTTGAGGATTCGAGATTTGAGGCAGGTCAGGTTGGAACTGGATGTGGGAATATGCAAACCTTTTTTAGGTATAAAAGGTAAGATTTCACATCCCTGAGAGTCGCATACAAGACTATGTGATTTCGGAGTTAACAGAATTGTAGTTGAGGTACTTAATGCTTACTGGGACGCAGTTGTTAACAAGATTGAGGAG
Organism: Bathyarchaeia archaeon; assembly: GCA_038826715.1. GTDB lineage: Archaea > Thermoproteota > Bathyarchaeia > Bathyarchaeales > Bathycorpusculaceae > JAWBOH01. The sequence goes on from JAWBOH010000014.1 coordinate 34,706, forward strand.
TTTGCAGAACATCCAGACTACATCGCCGTTGAACTTCAAGTATGGCTGGTCCGGACTCTGCTCTTAAATAAAATTCGTTAAGCCATTTCATAGTTCGCCTTACGGCGAAAACTCTTCCAATGGTCATTTTGGAGAACATGTTTGGCAAAATTTATAATATCAACCTTAATTATTTGAAGGGTGAGATGTTGGAAATGTCTGAGTCGAATAAGAATTGGAAAGAAACTGGTAACCCACAGAGCTACAATTTGGTGATCGACAAGGATGTCTATGTGGAGATGCCTGATGGTGTACGTCTCTGCGTTGATGTTTATCGGCCTGATGCTCCGGGAAGATTTCCAGCATTGCTTGCTATGGGTCCTTATGGTAAAGAGCTTCAGACGCTTAACGCTACATTTCCGCCGCAGCCACTTCACAGGAGCCCGGTGTGGGATGGCAACATTGAGGCAGGTGATTACCGAGAAATCGTTTCAAGAGGCTATGTGCATGTTGTTGCGGATGTGAGGGGAACAGGCAAATCTGAAGGTGAATACATAGGATGGTCTCCTCAGGAGGGAAAAGACGGTTATCAACTTGTAGAGTGGATTGCTCGGCAGCCTTGGTGTGACGGCAATGTAGGCATGGTTGGCTACTCGTACTATGCTAAAACACAGTTGAAAACAGCTGTAAACCAGCCTCCTCATTTGAAGGCTATCTACGTTTCCCATGTAATTGTAGATGTTTACCGCGAACTAGCCTATCATGGAGGAGTTTTAAGCCTGTTTCCTTACGGCTTATGGGATGGACGTCACGGGACAAGCGGTTTTGCACCCAAAAACGCAGTGTCGGAAATGGTGAAAACGTTGCCTAAAGAGGAGTTGGAACGTAGACGTCAGCAACTTTTAGACAACCCGGACATAAATAACTATCCAAACGTGTATCATCTGCTGCATTATCCATACAAAAACCCCATGTTCTTTGACATACTGCTAAACCCGTTTGACGGGCCTTTCTACGCGGAAAAATCGGTTTACCCATACTTTGACAAAATAAAAGTACCTGTGTACATAGTGGGCAAATGCGCCCACGGAGCTCAAGGCTACTGGTACTTGTGGAAAGGCGTTAAAGGCGTTAAAAAGCTGCTTGTAAAGCCTTCAGGACCTGAAGAACGTCCTTGGAGAGAGGATTTGGAAGAAATATTCAGATGGTTTGACTATTGGCTCAAAGGCATAAACACTGGAGTGCTTGACGAACCGCCGATAAAAATGTACATCACAGGAATCAACCAGTACCGCTACTTGAATGAGTGGCCTTTGCCTGGAATTAAATGGACAAAATGTTATCTGCGCCGTTGGGAAGGACTATTGTTCGCGCCGGAGCTTTATCAGCCTGAACCTGACTGCTTCCTGCAGCAACCCTTACATTTATCCACCAAAAGGGATTACGTCCAATACTTAAGCCCACCAGTCCCTGAGGACATCGAAGTTATGGGGCCGTGCGCATTGAACTTCTACGCAGCCATCGATCAAGACGACACAAACTGGATTGTAACGTTGTATGATGTGGCTCCTCACGGTGCAGAAATGAAACTTGGTAAAGGATATTTGAAAGCAACCCACAGAGCTGTAGATAAAAACAAGTCATCTCCAGGGGAACCATACCATCCCCACACACACGCTGATCCAGTTGTTCCGGGGCAAATATACGAGTACAACATAGGCTTAAGCGTTGTTACCCACGTAATTAGACCAGGCCACAGAATAAAACTCAGAATTGAAAGCATGGAATCTCCCAGAGATCCCGAAATGCAGATACATTACCATCCGCACCTGTGCAGCAGCAAAACCACGGTTCATAAAATTTACCGCAACAGACAATACCAATCACACTTATTGCTGCCAATAATTCCAAAGGACGGATATGAGAGAATAATCAGAATACTTAGCGACGACAACCTTCTCGGCGGAAGCCCTGAGTTCGGAGCTTAACCCCCTTTTATTTTTCTACAGCCTTCCTGCATTACTATTTGAAGAGCATATTGAGCATATTAGAGAAAACGTTGTGAATAGCCTTATAAGCAGTTGAACCGTAGAGGTAACGCTTGCCTAATCTCTTTTCCAACGAGGTCTTCGCATTTTCTCTTTTTCATTCCACGGCACAGTACAGTCGAAAATTGCCTTAGTTATGCGTATGTGTTCTGCCAAGCCAGGCCAAGTTTTTGATTGATCAATAGTTACAAGGTCTTCTTTCGGGTTAAACCTCGTTGTGAAAGCCCACCATAAGTCCATGGGATCACGTATATCCACATCCTCATCCACTATGATTACATGCCGCATTTCAAGCCTTGTTGCAAGAGCAAGTAAAGCAAGGTTCCTAACTTCCAAGTCATCGTTCATGCTTTTCTTTCTAACCTGGAGCGCACCGAAAAGTTTTCCACCGCCAGCTGGCAAAAGGTACACATCTGCAAGTAAATCTTGATAACCTGCTTTCCAAACAGCGTTTAAGATTTCAGCTTCCCCTGGAACGCCCATAATAACGTTGTGTTCTTCACCAGGAGTCACCAAAGTCTGGTAGATAGGCTTTATTCTATGAGTTATTGCCTTCACTTTAATAACTTGGGCTGGAGCTGCTCCTCCTACATATCCAGCCATTTCAGGCATAGACCAGCCTTTCCTGTTTGAAACAGCATCCTCCATAATTGTTTCATGAGGCTGTATTTCAGCTTCAAGCACTATTTCAGCGTTAGCTATGGCTTCGCAGTTAATGGTCTTACATTTCACCAGTTCTATGGGAGAGCCTTTTAAGGCTCCAGCAACAGCAAGCTCGTCTAAATCTGTTCCTGTAGGCGAAGAGATTCCTGCTGAGATTGCGCTGAAAGGATCTATGCCTATATTTATCGTTACAGGGAAGGGTTCACCTTTAGCCTCTGCTTTTAACTGCATTTGTTTTATATGCCTAATAGGTCCCATTAATGCAGTAATTGTATCTGGACCTACAACAAAAATTCGGTGAAAGGTCACGTCCCTCTGGCCTGTTTCAGGGTCAACTCCAAGCATTAAACCCATAGTTATGGTTGGGCCTGCACAATCATAGGACATTGTTGGTATAGGCAGCTGCGCAGTTAAGTTAATGTTCCTGTCAATTACAACTTCCTGGCACGGCGCATTTCTAACAAGCCTTGGAGCTACCGGATTACGCATGGCTTGCAACATCTTCAAAGCAAGCTTCTTTTCAGGAACGTTAAAATAAAGTGCAGCCCTCCTGCGGCTTCCAACTACACCGGCCACCACAGGGATTTCATAGGGGATTGCTTCCGAATTAACGGTTCGTAAAACATTTTCGAAAAGCACAGCTGGCCCAATTCTTGTGGGTTGGGGAACAGGGGTTCCGCCTGCATGTTTAAGATATTCCCCTACAAGTTCAAGTTTTACATCCACAGGTTTTTTTATGCGAACAAGTTCTCCGTGTTCCTCGGCTATTGCAAGCGCGCTTCTCAAATCAGATATTTCTTTCTTCTCAAACGTGCTTTTATTCAAAGGTGACGCCGTATGGCTTTACGGACATTTCTAATATAAAGTTTCCTTCGAATTTTTGTTTTTACCAATGTCCTTCAGCATCCTCTTCGTCTTCCATGAAAGCATAGCTGTGTAAGACGTTATGTGTGGTGACAATGTTGTAAAGCTTTCTCTTTTACAGTAAATCTTTTATAACACTCGTTATTACGGGTATGGTTTCCTAAATCAGAAAATAGTTAATGAAAAGGGGAATAAGGTATGAAAAACAAAGCTGTTAGCAAGTTGCAGGCCATAGCAATCGCCGTTGTCATCATCATCGTCATTATTGCTGCCGCAGTCTACTACTATTACTCTCAAGAACAAGCGCCTCCAGCAGAAGAAGGTGAGTCTATCAAGATTGGAGTGTTAACAAACTTGTCTGGAGGCTATGCGCCTGAAGGCATACGGCACAGAATTGAGATGACAGTTTGGGCAACAGAGATTAATACAGCAGGCGGATTATACCTCTCAGGAACAGGCAAATACCACAAAATAGACTTGATATTCTACGATGGGGAAAGCACAAATTCCAGGTACGTCGAACTGGCAACGAAAATGGTGACTGAAAAGAACGTGCATGTTATTATATCAGTCGGCGCACCTCCGCCATTCACGGTTCCAGCAGTAATTAACATCGAGAAAGTGGGAGGCGTCCCAACAATGTGCACCAGCCCAATAGACACTCTTGCGTTGAACTGTCTGCCCAGCATCCCTGGAAACAAATTCACATGGACCTGGCATGCAAGCTTCAACTACACCATTTACGGAATGCTATGGAAAGGGCTGCTCAGCCAGTGGAAAGGACAAATCAACAAGATAGGAGTAGTCTACTCTGATGATGTAAGCGGCCGCGACGCCCGCATGAAAGTACTTCCAAAACTACAGGAGGCAGGATTCACCGTGGTAGATCCAGGATTTCATCCTCCAGGCGCAACTGATTTCACAGCTATAATATCAAAATTCAAGGAAGAAGGCGTTGACATGGTTATAGCCAACACTTTGACAAATGATTGGATTGCTTTCAGGCGTCAATGTGCCACGTTAGGATTTAAGCCAAAAATGTTCGGCGTCGGCAGATGTATGAAAATCCCAGAGGCAGAAGCGTTAGGCAGAGAGTTGGCTGAAGGAATAATCGCTGAAACCCACTGGTGGTACACCTTGCCATACAAAGGGAATGAATGGTTCAGGGAGAACTGGGATAAAGTCATGGGCGACATGTCCATGACACACATGGAAGGAATCGCATACACAGGATTCTTCGTAACGCTTGAAGCCATAAAAATTGCAGGCAGTCTGGACAGAACAGCAATAAACAACGCGTTTGCTAAAGTCGATTTAGAAATGCCCACAGGCCATGTCAAATTCAGAGAAGACCACATGTGCCCAACAACAAACACACTGGCACAGTTCATAATAAACAACCAGGGAAAATGGGACATGAAAATAGTTTATGTCCTTCCAGAAACAGGAATAAAAACTGAAACACCCATCTTTCCAATGCCATAACCCCCCATTTTTTATCGACTGGCTAAAGATAAAATTTGCAAATGCATACGCTATGAAAAACCAGTTTCAACTAGTCTGATGCGGCTTACAAGTTTGTTTTTAAACATTAATTACAAAAGTTTTATATGCTTGCCCTATTGATAACTTTGTGCCATGTTTTCGCCAAACATGGTAAAAGTTAAGGAAATCAATCATGTTGCCGCTGTTGTAAGAAACCTCGACGACGCTTTAAGAAAACACCGAGAAATCCTTGGAATTGAACCCTGGATCATCCATTATTTTGTGCCTCCATTCCACAGGGAAACATATGTCAGAGAAAAGCCAGCCAACTATACAATAAAAGTGGCCATTGCAAGAATGGGTAATATGTATTACGAGTTGATAGAGCCTTTAGAAGGCCCAAGCGTTCAAAAAGAATTCCTTGAAACCAAAGGGGAAGGATTACACCATATTGGCAGAAGATGCGAATCTTTAGAAGAGGTTGAAAGAGACATAGAGACTTTTAAAAGGCAAGGTGTCAAAATTTTGCAGCGCGGCATGTTTCACGACTCCCGCTACTTCTACTTTGACACAGAACCCTTGATCGGAGTAATATACGAGATTGTTTACAGACCATCAGAAATAAAACCTGCGAGAACCTATCCACAGTAGGTAAAAGTTATGGTTGAAATCAAGAGAGCCCTATGCGGAGGCTGCATATTCGCCTTCGCATGCCCTATCCTTGCACATGTTGAAGACAACAGAATATTAAAGATTGAAGCTGACCCTCTAGGACACACAGATTACCCTACGCGGTGTGAAAGGCTTAAGCTCTGGCCAAACTTGAACGAAATAGTACTGAACCATCCGAACCGTCTTAACTACCCGATGAAACGCGTCGGCAAACGGGGCGAAGGCAAATGGCAACGTATAACCTGGGGTCAAGCCGTGGAAGAAATATCTGATAAACTTAAAGAAATAACAGAAATTCATGGACCTGAAGCTGTAGCACTTGCCCAAGGAAGCGTCTACGGCGACATGGATATAGGCCAGCATCGTTTCCAATGCTTGTTAGGCACGCCTAACGCCTGGTTTGAAGGCAAACAGTGTGGAGGCGCAAGGTTTCCTGTAGAAATCGCCATGTACGGGTACATAACCTTCGTTGGAATACCTTTACCTGGAGTAACGGGATGCATAGTTTTCTGGGGGTCATCGCCTTCTGAATGGCCTAACCGCCAATGGTTTGAAAGGATTTTGCAGTGCAGAAGTTTCGGAACGAAAATCGTATGCATCGACCCGAGGCCTACGCGTGAAGCTTCCATTTCCGATGTTTGGCTTCAAGTTAGGCCGGGTTCTGATGCGGCGCTTGCCATGGCTTTTCTTAACGTAATTATTGATGAAGGGTTGTATGATAAAGAGTTTGTTGAGAAGTACACTTTAGGCTTTGAAAGGTTGAAGGAGGCAGTTAAGGAGATGCCTCCTGAAAAGGCTTCAGAAATAACATGGATACCTGAACATAAAATAATTCAGGCTGCGAGGCTTATAGGAAATAATAGGCCAGTGTGCTGGGGCGGAGGCGGAGACTATGTGACTGCAAACCATCTTGGAATTGCCAACATGGCTTTC
>JAWBOH010000015.1:0-41217 GCA_038826715.1 Bathyarchaeia archaeon
CACACATGCTGCTCCAACTTCAAAACAGCAGCTAAAAACTCTTCCTCCGAACCCCTTGAACCCTTCGGAAGATACGCCCTATAAATATGCCAATTAGTGGTGAAACCACGTTCACCCATACGCTTACACCCCAAACTAGCATCTATTACGACTCAATACACAATTCCCATATAAACCATACTACAAAAACAGACATATTACAAAAACCGAAACATCACAACCCCCACCTTAACAGTTCCAAAAACACCAACGTCTTCTACAACACGACAATAGGACAGGCGTTGGTTGTGTAGAACGTGTGGTTACCGCTTCACCGAGAAAAATCTCAACAGTTCAAACATGTTTCAACATGCCTCAAAAGTTTATAGGCAGATTTTAAATTGCGGTGACGCCTTAACTTCTAACTGTCAAGGAAGCTGTGAGGCAACGAGCGGAACACCATCCACCATTAAGGAGTAAAAGCATTAGCCACGGTGAAAAACTCGTTTAAAAGCGGGCTGAGGGGTCACCGGAAAACCTAGTCACACTGGGATGGTTTTTGACTACGTTCGCGAAGTTGAGGGAGTGAAACTGTTCAGGAAGAAGAAGTGAACATATAGTCGCTGGAGTTTTTATCTAGACAATGGTGGGGTAGCTGGGATTTGAACCCAGGACCGCCAGCGCCCCAGGCTGGTATCCTTGACCAAGCTAGACGACTACCCCATTTCGTGGATGAGGGTACTGAGTATTTACGTTTCCTAAAAAGTTTGATGTTGTTTATTTCTGTTACGTGTTCAAAAACAGCTTCTAGAGGCTGCGTTAGGTGCAGAGCGTCTTTGTAGTGGCGTATTATCAGATTTCTCCGTGTTGAGACATGTATAATAAACGTGTTGAAGGTGTTCGTTTATTAAGATGCGTTATTTTGGATGAAAGGCTTTTTAGGTGTTCAACTTTTTGAACGTTATGTTCAAATAGGTTGTATTAAATCCCGGCGATTTACATTTATTATGAGGTGGCTGTATGGCCAAAGACATTGAAAAGTGGAAAGCCTTAGCCAAGTGGGGTGAAGCAACATGATGGAGTTGTTCACGCCGGTTTTGGATATTCTTGAAAAGTTTTCAACGATTTTGGTGCCTTCGTTTTGGATTTGTTTTGCGGTTTGTGGTTTGTGGTTTCTCGCGTCAGCTAAGAGATGTGCTCCACTAACGTCGGAAGAAGCTAGAATTTTATGGAAAATTCATAAGCGAAACGCAGAATGCGTTGCTAGGAGATGGTGCATTATACGTCGTGGAAATAGAATCGTGGGTTTTGAGTGCGGTTGCGGATATAAATACATGCATAAACGTCCAATGATCTAACTCTTGTTTTTATGTCGCATTTGAGTTACTGTTTTAGTCTTATATTTTTCGTTACCTTTCAGATGGGGCATTTCTCATTTTTGAGGTTGGTTTCCTATGTCTGGCTTGGCTGATGGAAAAAGTTTGAATTGTAGAATTTTTAGGTTTCCAAAACGGTTTTATAGAATTTGGAGACTTTAATAAGAAGTTTAAGCTTAGTGGGAAGTTTACTTGTGTTCAAGAGGTTTTTATCTTCTTCCAGGCAGGGTGGAACTCGCGTTATAATTATGGGCGCTGCAGGTAGAGATTTTCACAATTTCAATGTTTATTTCAGGGATAATAATGCTTACGAAGTTGTAGCTTTCACAGCTGCACAGATTCCAGGCATTGAGGGTAGAGTTTATCCGCCAGAGCTTGCCGGCATAAAATATCCGAGAGGCATCCCTATCTACCTTGAGGAGGATTTGGCGAGGCTTGTAACTGAGTGTGACGTGGATCAGGTGGTTTTTGCATATAGTGATGTTTCACATGAGTATGTGATGCATAAGGCTTCCTTGGTGCTTGCTTGCGGTGCCGATTTTAGGCTGATGGGGCCGAAAACAACTATGCTGAAAGCTGCGGTTCCAGTTATTTCTGTAGGCGCTGTTAGAACGGGTTCTGGGAAAAGTCAAACTTCGAGGCAGGTTGCTAAGATTTTGAAGGATAAGGGCTTGAATGTTGTGGTGGTGAGGCATCCCATGCCTTATGGCGATTTGCGAAGGCAAGTGTGTCAGCGATTTGCCACATGTGAGGATCTTGAAAGGTATAACTGTACAATTGAAGAGAGAGAGGAATATGAACCTCTAATTGCAGACGGCATTGTTGTCTATGCTGGAATAGACTATGGGAAAGTTTTGGAAATGGCGGAGAAAGAGGCTGACGTGATTGTTTGGGACGGCGGAAACAATGACTTGCCATTTTACAAGCCGGATTTACATATTGTGGTGGCTGATCCCCATAGGGCTGGACATGAAGTGGCTTTTCATCCTGGAGAGACAAACATAAGAATTGCTGACGTTGTGATTATAAATAAGGTGGATACTGCGGCTGTTGAAAAGGTTAAGTTCGTTAAGGAAAATGTTAGAAGATTAAATCCTGAAGCATTAATCCTTGAGGCTGCTTCGCCGATAACGGCGGATCGTCCGGAAATTGTAAGAGGGAAACGCGTATTGGTGATTGAAGATGGTCCTACATTGACACATGGCGATATGCCATACGGCGCTGCAACGATATTGGCTAGACAGCTTGGCGCGGCGGAATTAGTTGACCCAAGGCCTTACGCTGTTGGCTCGTTAAAAGAAGCATATGCAAAGTACCCTCAATTGGAAGCGGTTATTCCAGCTTTAGGGTATAGTGAAAGACAGATAGCTGAGCTTAAGGAAACAATTAGCCGTACGCCATGCGAAGTCGTTGTAATTGGGGCGCCTGTTGACTTAAGAAGGGTTATTGCTATAGGAAGACCTACCGTAAGAGTAAAATATGAGCTTAAAGTTTTGGGATCCATACAGTTAGAACACGTTTTAGAAGATTTCCTTAGGAAGGTTGATAAAAATGGAAGATGAGAATACTGAAATTTCAAGGGTAAAGATTCGATTTGCGGTTGAGGGTTTAGGTGAAGCTGAAGGCGAACTTATCCGCCATTTATCCCCAAGAACAGTGGACATGGTTGTTCGGAAACTTCCCTTCGAGGGGAGAGCAGCACTTTGGAAGGAAGAAGTCTACTTTGAAATACCTGTCAGAATGGGTGAGGAAAAAGCCAAGAGCAATGTGGAGAGGGGGGCAATAGCCTTCTGGCCTATGGGAAGCGCCCTCTGCATATTTTACGGCAAGTCTCAACCCTACAGTCCAGTAAATGTTTTGGGAAAAGTGACAAAAAACCTTGAACTTTTCAGTAATGTGAAAAGCGGCGCAATAATTAAAGTGGAGAAGTTATAAATATACGCTTTCACTCCAGCTTTTCAAAAGCCTATCACATTCTTCTTTAACTTCATTTTTTCTGCTTTTATTTTTCAAAGCTTTAAGAAATTCTACACGTTTCTCTATGGAACGTCTTTCAGCCTCGCCACCGTAATACATTTTTCCTTCAAGATAATCCTTCATATGGTTTGCTTTTTGTATGAAGAGGCTTGCAGCGTCCACAGGGTTTGCTACAGCATATTTATTCGCCCATATGGCTGCCTCTGACTCGCGAAGCTGCGTGAAACCATCTATTTCAATTATGTCCCTTATGTAAGTCCTTAGAAAATCGTAGTAACCTGCTTCTTTTACAAGTTTTATGACAGTCTTCACTTTTTGCTTAAAATCCAGGCTTCCCTTAATTCTTAGCTTGTGCCGGTAACCCTTCCTAACAAGCTCTTCAGCTTCCCTGACCTCTTCTTTAGTGTACACCCTTTCCGGGTAAGCCAACTAGCCTTCACCTCAAAAAGTTGAATGGCGAGCCGTCAAATTTGAGGCTAATCTGCAGCTTTGTATATTTTTATGTTATGGTTTCCAGAAACCAGTTGAACCAACCCGTTGTATTCAAGCTGCTCCAGAAGATCTTTAGCTGCACTTATCCTTATGTTGAATCTGGAAGCCACTGCATAAGGTGTTAAAACCTGCATTTTCTTCAGCTCTTCCAACGTTTTCCCGCCTTTAACGTCTGGAACAAGTATCCCTGCTGGTTTTTTCTCTTTAGCTGCAGCCTTCTCTTTTTCCTTTCTCTTTTGGTCCTCATCGCCTTTCCGCGTTTGCATGCGTTCCATCTGTTTTAAACCTAGCTTCTTTTTCCCGCCCATAGAGTGGAACCCTCTGAAGTTTTTACTTGGGTATTCTTGCTTCTCGCCCTTTATATTTATTGCGAGCCTAAAACAGATTGGAGAAAGAAAAGGAGGTGTGCAGTTTTACCTGCCCATAACTTTTCTCGCTGCGATTTCAATATCTTCAGCCTTTATCGTTTTTCTTCCCGTATGCATTGCAAAATCTAAAGCTTCCTTCGCTATTTTTATTCCAATTTCTTCCAAAGCTTTGGCAAGTTCTTTTGCAGCTGCTTCGCTTACCCGTTCAGCTCCAGCCTTTTTGCAAAGCCTATGCATGGGAGCAATTGCTAAATCTAAATCAGCCATATGGACTCCTCCGTAGCTTGTTTTTGTATTTGAATCAATATTTATTATTTACTATTTAAAAAAGGTTAAATTTCCTGGCTGATTTTACAATGTCCACCCGTTTTAACCGGAAAACTAATGAAGGTTTAATTCAGCAGTCTTTTAGAATTCGTTCAGAATTCACTAAACTTTACATGGAAAAGGGTGAAATGAGTCAAGTTGCATCAATCGGTTTTTACTTTAACGGTTAAGCCTGCAAACCCATTCCTAACTTCGCTATGTTTAAAGGAATTCCTCTCTCAAAGGCTGTATTTTGCTCTTCTTTTCCTTCCCTACGCCAGACTTCATCATATATAGCCCTATTAGTATGAAAACTATGGCTGCTACAATAAATGGGACCGCTGATTTCCACCAATTTGGATGGAAAGATGTAATGCTATACCATATCACTGCAAATAAAACTGTAATGGCTAAACCTAGAATTATAAGGCCAATCCAGAACACGTAGGTCTTTTCATCCTCGAACATAACTATCTTTTAAATACCTGACTTAACCTTATTAAAATTATTCTATATGCGTTGTGGCTTCTTTTCTAAAAATTAGATTTATAAGTCTCACAATTGTGGAGTTTGTTAAAGTTGCGTGGCTTATCTTGAGTGGTGCTGATGAAACATGGTTTGACTATGCCCTCAGAGGGAAGGACTGGAAAGTTTACTGGCTTCTTTTAAAGAATGGCCGTCCAATGAGTGTTCGCGAAGTTCAAAGAGCCTTGCGTTTCAGCAGTCCAAGCGTGGCTCAACATCATCTTGAACAGTTACGCGATTTGGGGTTGGTGCAGAAGGATGTTGTAGGATGTTACTCTTTGGTTGGTGAAGTCAAAATTGGAGTGCTTCGACACTTCATCAAGCTTGGCAGAATCCTTTTCCCAAGATACCTTTTTTATGCAGTTTTCTCCACAACCTTCTATGCTGCTTATCTGTTATTCTTGATGCAGGGCTTTACAAGGGAAAATTTGTTCATAATATTTTTTGGTGCAATAGTTTCCGTCATATTTTGGTATGAAGCGGTGAAAATTTGGCGTCAAAAACCTTTCTAGCCGTGTTCTAATTTCTGGACAAAATGTACTAAGAATTAGCATAAAATACAGCTGCGGGCTATTTTTTACAGTTGGGGTTTAAATTGCAGAGAGAGTTTAGGAAGAAAATAGTGACGTATGGGTTTGCTGCAGTGCTCTTGGCAGTTCTGTTGACAGCTGTATGCTACCATTTCGGCGTTCAACCTGTAACACAGCTTTTTCCTGAGCTTAAAACTTTCTCAAGCTACGAAGAAATTGAGCGTTTCCTGAAAAGGAACATGGAGATAATGAAAAATCTTAAAGGACGTTTAGCTTTCTTCAGCGACAGCGGGTTGGAAGCTGTCCCCTCAAGCCCGGATGTTAAGGCGGCGCCAGCTCATTCTACAACAAATATTCAAGTGGCAGGTGTTGATGAAGCTGATATTGTGAAGGTAGACGACGAAGGATTCTTGTATGTTTTTTCAGGCGACGCGCTGTATGTGGTTCAAGCTTACCCGCCGGAGAAACTCAAGGTGCTTTCAAAAATCGTTTTTGAAACTTACAGTGCAGAGATTTATGTGAATAATGACAGGCTTACCGTTTTGGGCCACAGCTACAATCTCCTATTGGAACGTATGCCTTACCGGCCCAATGTTGAAACCACGTTCATTAACATCTATGATGTTTCAGACAGGGCTGCTCCTAAGCTAACCAGAAGGGTGATTCTAAACGGCACCCTTTTAGGTTCAAGGATGATAGGCAACTATGTTTATGCAGTAGTAACCCAGCCGGCTACACTTCCAAGCGAGAAGGAAACAGGTTTTGAAGTGGTTTTGCCAAAGATAGTTGTCAACAACTCTTTCACGCAGGTGAAGCCCACAGATATACATTATGTCAATGTTTCCGACGTCTCCTACTTCTTCACAACAATAATTGCTGTAAACATTGTCGACGATGCTGAACCGCCAACTTATGAATCAATTTTGGAAGGTGCAACATCCTGCGTGTACGTTTCAACAAGCAACATGTACCTGGCTGTCCCGAACACAAACTTATGGATCCTAACCGCTGATGAAAGCGTACCGAAATATGAAACATTAATCTACAGGGTTAACCTGAACAATGAAAAAATAGTGTGGGAAGCTCAAGGCGCTGTTCCAGGCTATGTTCTTAACCAGTTTAGCATGGACGAGTACAACGGTTATTTTAGAATAGCCACAACAATCGGATGGGGCGAGAATTCCGTGAACAACCTGTTCATATTGGATGCGAACCTGAAAATTGTTGGAAACCTAACAGGTTTGGATCCTGGAAAACAGATATATGCTGCAAGGTTTATGGGTGACAGGTGCTATTTAGTAACGTTTTACCAGAAAGACCCGTTCTTCGCGATAGATGTTGGCAACCCGTTTAAACCGAAGGTTTTGGGCGCTTTAGAAATAGAAGGGTTTTCAGGTTACCTTCACCCATACGACGAAAACCATATAATAGGTGTAGGAATGGAAGGAAGCAGCGTGAAGCTTTCGCTCTACGATGTTGAAAATGTCAAAAACCCTAAAGAAATAGACAAGTACTTAATAGGCAATTTTTCGTATACACTTGTCCTCGGAGACCACAAGGCATTCCTATTTGACAAGAAAAAAAGTCTACTGGCCTTTCCGGTTTCAATCTCGATTTTTCAGCCAGTTAAAGTGGAACGCGATGTTTTCGGCGAGAAATACTCCCGTTTGGAAGGCTTTTGGCAAGGCGCATATATTTTCAATGTGTCATTGAAGGGTTTTACTCTCAAAGGCAACGTTACCCATAACGACCAAACCTGGAGCGACGGCATTCTCGAAGTGAAACGGATACTGTACATTGAAAACGTTCTTTACACAGTGTCTTCGGGAAAAGTAAAACTGAACAGTTTAGAAGACCTATCCCTTATTGGCGAAATTAAACTGAGCTGACAGCTTAACCCATTTTTCTAACATGAACGGTATTTCCCATATTTGCGTTTATATTTAAATGTTCAATCGTTTCTAACAAAGCTGAAACTGGATCCCTAGCCTGCTTCAGCCTTCAACATGTTTTATTCGCAAAATTTGCCTTATCAGCATATTTTACATTAGAGAAATTATAAAAGCTTCTCCAGCTAAGTTTTAAGTTTAAAGTGACACGGAATGAAAACTCTACAATATGTTGACACTCACATTCACCTTTCAGACGAGGAATACAGAGGAAAAATAGAAGAAGTAGTTTCTGAAGCGAGAAGGTATAATGTTGCAGGGTTGGTTTCCAACTCCATGGACTTTAAAACCAGCGTTGAAAGCCTTGAGCTTGCTGAACGTTACAGCGGAATGGTTTACGCTGCTTTGGGAATTCACCCGTGGAACGTAAATACGTCGTCGAAGGATGAGCTCAGCAGAGTTTCTGAGTTAATCATGAAACAGCAGCATAACAGTTTTTTCGTGGCAATTGGAGAAGTAGGCTTAGACTATAAATACGAAAAGGTGTGGCGTGAGCAGTTAATGGTTTTTGATGAAATGCTGCGGTTAGGTGAGAAACTAAACTTGCCTGTTATAATTCATTCTCGTGGAACAACAGCGCAAATTGTAGATATGCTGCCATCTTACAACCTTAAGAGGGTTCTCCTCCACTGGTTCAGTCACCCTGTAAGCGTGTTAGCTAAGGCTGTTGAAAGAGGATATTATGTAAGCGAGGGGCCGCCGACGGTTTACTCCAACGGCATACGAGAAGTTGTGAAACGCGTTCCGTTAACAAATCTTCTGACAGAAACTGATGGGCCGGTGCGTTATTTCAGAAAGCCTTTCGAAGGTAAAATGACTACCCCTGCCTTCATCCCGTTAGTTGTTGCCGCTATAGCTGAAATCAAAAGGATGGATGTTCTGGAAGTTGCACAGCAGATTTTGAGGAATTTTGAGGAATTTTTCAATTTGAAGCTGGATTCAAAGACTGGTAACGCGTAAAGTTAAATAGGTTTGAAGTTTATGAGATGTTCATTCTTACGCTTGTGGCCGCTGCACATGCCAGGGTCTTCGTGGAGGAATCGAACGTTTGGGGAAAGTTCGAACAGAACAGGTTAAACGTGTAGCCAGAGAACTCGTCAAGCGTTTTCCCAAAAAGTTCTCAAATAATTTTGAAGAGAATAAACGTGCTGTTGCTGTGCTTGTGCCTGGAGCAACAACTAAAGTGCGCAATCAAATCGCCGGTTACATAACGCATTTTTACGCTGGTGTTGGGTCCTCACATTTAAGTCATGAATCTGAAGAAGGGTAAGTAGCTTTATTAGATTCTTCCCTATTTTTATGAAGGGCACAGAAGGCTTAATCATGATAGACCATTACAGACGAGGATGGGCTTTGCGTTTTCTGCGTGAGGCAAAAGCAGAGTTGGAGGCAGCTAGAAAAATGCCTTACATGGCTCAAAGCCTAATAGTAGAAGCTGTGAGAAAAGCTAGAAACGCGATATACTACAGTCTTGGTGAACCGGCATTCATCGAAAACGTTGTAAGAGAGGCTATGGAGAAGTCTCAGATAGAAAACGATCCTATTCTGAAATGTCTCATAGAAATTGAGGTAATGTTGAAGCAGCTGACACAGGTGGAAGAAATGAACGAGGAAAAAGCCGTGAAACAAGCAGACACGCTGATTCAGATAGCTTCAGAAATCGTGGAGGCCGTTATAGGAGAAAAATTAGAAGGTTAAAGGCGACTTGTTAAAGTTTTTCAAGGACTTCACTTATTCTCTGTAAAGCCTTGTTAATGTTTTCCACTGAGTTTGCAAAGGATAGCCGTATATATCCTTCACCATGTTTTCCAAAGGAGGTTCCTGGCAGAACCGCCACACCTGCCTCGGCAAGCAAATAGTCTGAAAGTTTCTTTGAACTCATCCCGGTGCCGGTTATATTTGGAAAAACGTAGAAGGCTCCCTTCGGCTTTTTGCAGGAAAATCCCTTAATTTTGTTTAAGCCTGAAACTATGACTTCTCTGCGTTTTTTAAATTCTGCAACCATTTTTTCCACAAAGTCTTGAGGACCTTTAAGCGCTTCTATGCCGGCTATCTGGATGAAAGCGCATGTGCAAGAGTTCGAGTTTATCATCAACTGTGCAATTTTTTGAGCTAAGTCTTCTCTCATTACTCCGTAACCAAGCCTCCATCCTGTCATGGCGTAGGTTTTCGAAAAACCGTCTAAAATTATGGTTTTATCCTTCATTCCCGAAAGCGACGCAATGCTTTCATGTTTTTCTTCATATAGCATTCGGCTGTAAACTTCATCTGAAAGAACTAAAACATCGTCAAGTTTGGCTGTACAGTCCGCTATAACCTTCAAATCATCCTTGGTTAAAACTCCGCCTGTAGGGTTTTCAGGCGAGTTCAAAATAATCATTTTAGTTTTCTTCGTTATCTTCTCCTTCACATATTCTTGATCGATGCTGAAATTGTTTTCCTCTTTGAGGGGTATGGGCACAGGTTTTGCATGGACAAAGTTTATCATGGATTCGTAAATTGGGAATCCTGGGTTCGGATATAAAACCTCATCACCTCGGTTTACGCATGCAAGTATTGCAAAAAACATTATTGGCTTTGCACCAGGCGTGACAACAACCTCTTCCGGGCTTACTGGAATTTCCCGCGTTTTAGAGATATATTCAGCTATCGCTTCCCGCAGTTCAGGAATGCCTGCTGCCTGTACATAGTGAGTGTATCCTGAATAAAGGGCCTTAACTGCAGCTTCCTTGATGTTGCCTGGTGTGTCAAAGTCAGGTTCACCTAATTCCAAATGCACGATTTCCTTCCCTTGCTTTTCAAGGGCTTTTGCCCTTGCAAAAACTTCAAAGGCTGTTTCTGTTCCGAGGGCAGCCATTCTTTCCGCGAATATGGGAGACATAGAGCCACCACAATGGCGGTTTTAAGTTGTACAGGAAACATCGCGGACTATTTAACTTTTACACTTCGGGTTTGAATAGACAAAGGTTTAGAAAAGTTTTGATAGCGGCCGTACTTTGAGGACTTGTGGGTTTACAAGGTTTAACGGCTGTTTTCCATTGAAAAAGTCGGTAAGGTTTTCAGCTGCAATCTCAGCCATTCTGGAGCGGGTTTCATTGCTTGCGCTTGAAATATGAGGGGCGGCAACGACGTTGTCAAGCTTGAGTAACGGGTTATCAGGGGGCGTAGGCTCCTGCTCGAAAACGTCTAAGGCTGCGCCAGCAATCCATCCCATTCTCAACGCCTTGTAAAGAGCTTTTTCGTCTATAACCGGTCCTCTGGAATTGTTAATTAGGTATGCTGTCTTCTTCATCAGCCTAAGTTTCTCCATGTTTACAAGATGATACGTTTCCTTTGTTAGCGGAACATGAATGCTTACAAAGTCTGATTCTTTGAAAAGCGTGTCCAAATCAACAAGTTTAGCTTCAAGCTGCTTTTCAATTTCAGTTGGCATCGGAACAACATCATAATACAAAATCCTCATGTTAAAACCTTTAGCTCTTCTAGCAACCGCCATTCCAATTCTGCCTGCTCCCACAATACCCAATGTTGCACCATAAACGTCTCTGCCTAAAAACATGCTTGGATGCCAGCTTACCCTCCAACGTCCAGCGCGAACATATTTATCTGCTTCAACAACACGCCTTGCAACAGCCATTAGCAAAGCCCAAGCGAAATCAGCAGTGGTTTCAGTTAAAATTCCAGGAGTGTTTGTCACGTAAATGCCTCTTTTTGTAGCTTCAGCAACATCTATGTTGTCGAAGCCGGCAGCCATCTGCGCGACAATTTTCAACTTCGGAGATGCGTCAAAAACTTCAGCATCTATCCTGTCCGTCAGTAACGTAACTAAAGCATCAACGTCTCGAACCTTGCTTAATATTTCAACTTTTGGAGGCGGCTCATATTTAGGCCACACTTCTGCCTCGAAATGTTCCCTGATTATTCTCAATCCCCTTTCTGGAATCTTGCGGGTTACATAAACTTTAGGTTTAGCCAACTAACTCACCGATAAACGGTTAAAAACCATTTATTAACTTATTACATTTACGAATCTATTAAATGCGGAGTTGACGGCGGGATATAGTTGGCTGCCTCCATACTGAACATCAAGCATCTAGTTCAGAACGGCGAGAATCAGGCAGATAAGAAAGCAAGAGAACTAGCCTTGAAGGGTTTGGATGCAGCCTTGAAGGCAGCAGACCCGAAACAGTTGATAAATTCAAAAATATTCGTTAAAGGCTCTTTTCTTCACGTCAATGATTACACCTTTGACCTTGAAAAATTTAGGAACATATACGTTGTTGGAGGAGGTAAGGCGAGCGGTTCAATGGCTGAAGCATTGGAAACAATTTTAGGCTGGAAGATAGCAGAAAGCTATGTCAACGTTCCAAGGGGCAGCAGACACAAAACAAGCATAATTAGGCTTCATGAGGCAAGCCATCCGACTCCAGACGAGTCTGGATTTGAAGGCGCGAAACGGATGCTTGAAATAGCGGAGAAAGCTGGAGAAAAAGACCTTATAATATGTTTAATTTCAGGTGGAGGTTCAAGTTTAATTCCTTTGCCTAGAAACGGGGTCACAATGGCGGATAAGAATAAAATAACTGAAGATCTTCTTAAAACTGGTGCAACAATAAACGAGATAAACACTGTTAGAAAACATATTTCAGGGATTAAAGGTGGTTGGCTTGCAAAGAAGGCGTATCCTGCAACCGTTTTAAACCTTGTTATCTCAGATGTTGTAGGCGACCTTTTAGACGTTATTGCCTCTGGACCAACATTTCCAGACTCAACAACCTTCATTGACGCCATAAAAGTCCTGAAAAAATACAGATTATGGGAAAGTGCTTCTGAATCAATTAAAAAGGCCTTATTGGATGGTGAGAGAGGGCTTATTCCGGAAACTCCGAAAGTCCATGATGAAGCGTTCAAAAAAGTTTTCAACGTTGTGATTGGAAGCAACAGAGATGCAGCCAACGCGGCTTACCAAATCTTAAAGTCTGAAGGCTTAAACACTCTGTTCTTAACCTCTCTGATTGAGGGAGAAGCAAGGCATGTGGGAACAGTTTTTGCGTCTATGGCGCTTGAAATAGGTGCGTCTGGGCATCCTGTTGGAAAGCCGGCAGCCATAGTTGCAGGCGGGGAGACAACTGTTACAGTTGTTGGAAAAGGTAAGGGTGGAAGAAACCAGGAAATAGCCTTGGCGGCAGCTTTGAAAATTAAAGGCTTAAGCGGCGTTGCCGTAGCTTCGATAGGCACTGACGGTGTTGACGGACCGACAGATGCTGCCGGTGCAATAGCCGATGGAAAAACAATTGGGAGAGCCGAAGCTTCACAGCTTAAAGCAGAAGAATTTTTAGCTGAAAACAACTCCTACAACCTTTTCTCCAAGCTTGGCGACTTGATATTTACCGGACCAACAGGCACAAACGTGAATGATGTTTCAGTTGTCTTGGTTTTATAACGTTTAGAAATGGGAGTTGTAAGATGAGGGTGAAAGTGAAATTTGTTGGAGGTCTCCGCAGCCTAGTGGGGCAAAGTGAAATCCAATTAAAGCTTGAAAGAGAAATGGCTTCACTAAGTGAAGCCATAAACAAAATGGTTGAAGAACTCCCAGAATTGAAAAAAGCCATAATAGACTCAGAGCTCGGCGATCCAAGGCCTAACGCTCTAATAATTGTGAACGGCAAAGAAATAGGCGTTTTGAATGGTTTGGAAACAGTTTTAAGAGACGGTGCTGAAATTGTTTTCTTAACAGTTTCTCATGGTGGTTAAGGCTAAGCAAACAGGTTCTTAGTTTTGTTTATGGGCAAGTTATCTAGTGCCATAAGATTTAATGTACAGTTTAGCAATTAACTATTCGAGGTTGCACAATTTAAAAAAGCAACCTTACAGACTCATTTTCCCATGTTTCAACACACTACTTAACAATGCTCGCCGTAGGCCTTCACTGTAAAAAGTGAAAAAGAGATATTAAATTCAAGCTGCAAACATTTACTTGCAAAAATGCAGCTTCGGCTGAACGGGAAGCCTAATGTAAACGCGATCTTAAAAGGAAGCGATGGGACGGAATGGCTGGACCCGTAATAACCTTAATTACAGACTTCGGGTTGACCGACCCTTACGTAGCGGAAATGAAAGCGGTCATTTTAGATATAAACCCTGACGCAAAAATAATTGACATAAGTCATCAAATCGAAAAGTTCAACATTAGAATGGGTGCTTTTGTCCTTGCTGCTGCAGCACCGTATTTCCCTAAAGGCACAATACATGTAGCCGTGGTAGACCCTGGCGTTGGAACAAAACGTAAACCCATCTTGATAGAAACAGATAAAGCCTTTTTCATAGGTCCTGACAATGGTGTGCTGGCCTTAGCGGCGAAAAGTCAAAGTGTAAATAATATTTATGAAATATCAAACCGAAAGTTTATGTCTTCAAAGGTTTCACACACTTTCCATGGAAGAGACGTTTTTGCGCCAGCTGCAGCGTTCCTTTCAAAAGGGGTGAAACCATCTATGTTTGGACAGGAAACTCGCAGGTTATTTGCTCCAAACTTTGCGAAACTTATCCTGAAAGGAAATATGTTTGCAGGCGAAGTAATTCATGTTGACGGTTTTGGAAACATTGTTACAAACTTTACAGCTAAGCATCTTGAAGCTTTAGGTCTTGAGAGAGTTATACCCATAAAGCTTAAAGATTTAAAGTTAAAACTGAAGCTTTGCAAGGCTTATGCTGAGGTTGAAGCTCAAAAACCTTTAGCCATCATAGGAAGCCATGATTTTTTGGAGGTGTCAGTGAACATGGGAAGCGCCGCTGAAACTTTCAAAATAAAACCCGGAGACCCTGTTAAACTTTATCGCTTCTAGTAAGCTCTCTAAGTCTTTCATAGCCACCGATCTCTTTTATGAATTCTGCTACACCTCTTGGGACAAGTTCCTCCCAGTTTCCGCCTTTAAGCATTCTCTCCCTTATCTCAGTTGCAGAGTATACTTCACGTTTATGAAAGCGGATAAACTTAACCTCGTAGCCAGCCTCTATGAACAATCTTCGGGTAAGCGGTTCGTTGGAGTAGACAATGTCGAATGGCGGAGTGTACCCCTCAACAGTTGAAACCCAAACCATATGGATGTGCACGTCTGGCACGGGTACAATCCATATTCGCCCTAAATCTATTCCAGCTTCCTCTAAGGCCCTGCGAATCATAACAATCCTCTCGCCAGTTGTGAATGGGTTGTCTAGACGGTGGCTGTACTGGGCGCTGCCGACGACGATTACAAGTTCATCCACCTCGCTTAAAACCTCTTTTACAACGTTAAGGTGTCCCATGTGGAACGGCTGAAATCTTCCGACAAAAAGCCCACGCTTAACCATGAAATCGCCTTCTTTTTAAAGTTTAACCATCTTTTCTCAGATTTAGGCATCCTGCTTTTAACATTTACGCTGAATGCATAGTAACTGCTTATTCAGGCACTTTTCAGAGCGAATTCAACTGGAAAAACACGTAAGTCCCCGTCATCTATCGAAATGATCTTCTCCGAGGTAAAGCCTCTTTTTTCGCGTCTAAGAATTTCCATTTTCACTTTTGATCCTGCCATGTATCCGGTTAGAGAAAAATTTGAAGCTACAACTCTGTGACATGGGATAATAAGCGGGAATGGGTTTAGAGCCATAACCCGTCCGACTGCCCTTGCGCTTCCACCTGAAACCTTCGCGACGGAACCATAAGAGGATACGTAACCCACAGGAATCGAAGCTACCGCCTGAATGACTTTACGAGCATAACAAGACAACGCTTGCATGTCAAGTTTGAAACTTTGAAAGCAGCCGTATCCCTGGTAAATTTCCGCCAGCGAGGATACAATTTTCTCAGCGAAGTTTGTAGTTTTTTCTTTATGTTGAAAGGGAACATTAAATGGGATGTTCCTCAACAAGTTTAGCAAAACATTTTTTTTGTTGAACGCGAAAGCTGTAGCATAAACTGTTTCGTTTTGACATGCAGCTCCAAACCAGACGCCGTTAACATTTTTTGCATAAAGGGTCAGCATTCAATCTCACATGGAAGACCATTATAAAGTCAACAACTATTTAGCTTTATATCGTTGAAACGGAAATCATTAAGTTTAATAGGTTGCGCTTATATATCACGAGGAAGGTGAAATATGCATGGACAAGGAAGGGCAAACGTCCCAGTATATGTGGATTCCAGGAGCCACCACGGTTGGCATAGTATGCAGCGACGGAGTTATCCTTGCTTCTGAAAAAAGAGTTTCCTACGGGTATCTGGTTGTCAGTAGAGGAGGTAAAAAAGTTTTTAAGATAACAGACCGCATCGGTGCTGCATGCGCTGGATTGGTTTCAGATATGCAAATTTTGGTTCGGGAAGTTGAAGCTTACGCAAATTTGTATAATGTGGATGTAGGCAGACCCATGTCTGTGAGGTCAGCGGCAAAGCTTATGTCCAATTTGCTGTTCGCTAATAGGTTGGCGCCGCTTATAACGCAAACAATTGTTGGAGGAATAGACGATGAGGGTTCATCCTTATACGTTTTGGACGTGTTAGGCTCGGTTATACCTGACAAATATGCTGTTGTTGGTTCTGGAACCGAAATTGCCATGGGGGTTCTTGAAGAAAGCTATAGTGAAGGCATAAGAATTGATGAAGGAAAAGCACTCGTGGTAAGAGCAATCAAATCAGCTATAAGCAGAGACATTATGAGCGGCGACGGCATAGACTTCCTATTCATAACAAAAGATGGAGCACGCGAAGAATCCATAAAATTCTGAAGACTTAACTTTGTTAAAACGGAGATAAGACGCTTGTCTTTTGATCTAAGCTTAGAAGAGGGAAAAATACTCGTTAGGCTTGCCCGGGAAGCAGTACAAGCCTATCTTGAAAAAGGAAAACGCATCAACGTTCCCGAAGATATTCCCCAAAAACTTATGCAACCATGCGGAGTTTTCGTAACAATAAACACTTTTAGAGGTGAAGCAGGAGAGAAAGAACTGAGAGGATGCATCGGATTACCGTATCCCACAACACCTCTTGCAGAGGCAGTTATAGAATCTGCCATAAGCTCGGCCACTCAAGACCCAAGGTTTTATCCCCTTACGCTAAGCGAGCTGGGTAAGGTTGTTTTCGAGGTAAGCGTGCTCACTCCTCCACAGTTAGTTGAAGCTGAGAGGCCTAATGAATACTTGTCAAAGATTAAGGTAGGTGTTGACGGATTAATCGTTGAACAGGGCATTCATCGGGGGCTTCTTCTTCCCCAAGTGCCTGTGGAGTGGAAATGGGACGAAGAGGAATTTCTATGCCAATGCTGCTTAAAGGCTGGGCTTCCACCAGACTGTTGGCTTATGAAAGCCACGAAAATCTATAAATTTCAAGCCATAATCTTTGAAGAGGAAAAGCCGAAAGGCGAGGTTAAGCGGAGAAACCTCTATGGAAAATAGGCTCGTTTAACATGTGTCGCGTTTAATTTTTCCTTAAGATTTCACAGTTTTTCAATTATTTTCACAGCGTTTTCCAGTCCTCTAAACCTCCCAGAGTGCTTGTTTAATTCTTGAACGTTCCTTTTATAGAAGTCTATTTTTTTCTCCATTTCAAGAATGGCTTGAACTAGCTGTTTTTTGTCTCTTGCAATTATTGAACAGTTTAGATCCTGCAGTTTTTTGGCGTTTGCAAGCTGTTCCGGCTGAGTTGGAATGCATATACTCGGCTTTGCATGCTTTATGGTTTCGAAACATGTGTTGTGTCCTCCGCTGAAAATTATAAGCTTGGCATTCGCCATATACTCCAGTCTTTCACTTGGCGAAAGCCAAGTGTGTACAGTGCAGTTTCCAACTTTTGTTGTTTTTTTCTCTCCATGTTCTCCTAAAGTGACTATGCTTTCGACTTTATAGCTGCTTAGAAAAGGAATAACTATTTGCTTTAGCCGAGCCCTCGTTCCGGAAGGTCCGCTTATTGAAGCGAAAATGTGTTTTTCAACGCCTTTTATGGGTGTCGTATCAATGAAGCTTCCCACGAATTCAACTTTTTCGGCAACTCCGATGTCTTCCAAATTGCCTAAGTTGTACTCGCAAATGGTGTACGGCGGCGGGTTGTCTGGGATTAATATTTTTGAACATTTTTTCACATAGCGTTCAACGAACCTTTCACCGGGAATAAGTATGGGTGAAAAATTACAGCTTGGCCTGATAACGTTTGTCACATATATTGATGGAACATGCCATCTGTAGGCTAAACGTAGAGTGTGTAGATCTCCGTCTGAAATAGCAAGGTCAGGCTTGATTTTCAAAATGTTTCTCCTAAGATCATAGTAACGACGTATGGTTTCAATCCCGCTTGGAAGCTTCACTCTGAGTTTTTCCCCATCTCTTTTTATGTACGGTAATGGAAACAGAATGTTTAAAATGGATGCGGAAACGATTATTCCATGGGCATTTTCATACCAGCTTACAGGCATGCAGCGGTAAACGTTTGCAAATTCTTTTTTCAGAAGCTTGTATGCAATGCCTCCGGAGAAAAAAAACAGCTTGTTTCCTTTCTCTTCAAGTTTTTTTCCTAAAAGCATCAGCCTTGATACATGTCCCAACCCAAGCTCTGCACAGCTCAGCATTAATCGCATAATTGAAATGAAATGATGCTGACCTTTATTTTGGTTGTCCCACGCAAAACTGTTAAATAAGCAGTTGATGATTGATGAAACGGTAGTTTCATGTTTATTCCTAGAAAAATTTTGGAAGATAAGCTTAACCGAATGCTTGCCGAAGACTTGGGGCAAGGCGACATAACGTCCACTCTGCTAGTTCCAGAAGACTGTGTTGCGGTGGGCGAAATAAAAGCGAATGAAAAAGGGGTGGCTGCTGGAATAGAGGAGGCAAAATTGCTTCTTGAAAGTTTAGGCTTAAAAGTTGAGGTTTATGTTAACGACGGAGATGAGGTAAAGCCAAAGCAGGTTTTAATCAGGGTTTCAGGAGATGCTCGAACAATGTTGTCAACGGAGAGGACAGTTCTCAACGTTGTATCTCGGATGAGCGGCATTGCCACAGCCACCAGGAAACTTGTCGAGAAAATACGGAAGGCTGGATGTAAAGCAAAAGTTGCCTGCACCAGGAAAACTGCGCCTGGACTGCTATACTTCGATAAGAAGGCAGTCTCTATAGGTGGAGGAGACCCTCATAGATTTCATTTGGACGATATGATCCTGATTAAGGATAACCATGTTGCCATAATTGGAAGCGTTGAAAAAGCGGTACAAACTGCCAAAAAAAAGGCATCCTTTAGCAAAAAAGTCGAAGTTGAAGTGTCTAGAGTTGATGATGTCTTAACAGCCGCTAAGGCTGGAGCAGACATAGTAATGCTTGACAATTTTTCACCTGAACAAGTGGATGAAGCCGTTAGGTTTTTGAAAAAAGCAGGGTTTTATGGTAAAGTTTTAATTGAGGCCAGCGGCGGAATAACAGCGGAAAACATTCTTGATTTTGCTTCAAAGGAAGTTGACATAATAAGTTTAGGTGAAATAACACACAGTGTTAAGGCTTTAAACGTAAGCTTGGAAGTCACAAACGTTGAAAGGGTTAGGTAAAACCCTTAATTATTGCCATCTCTGTGACAGCTGCTAGAAGCAATGTTACTGCGCATATAGAAATCATTACGGAAGTGTTCACAAGTTCTCTTCTGCAGTTACGCTTTATAATGCGCCAGCTTAGCCTAGCGCTTTGAGCGAAAGCTGCGGAATATGCTAAAAACTCAAGCCATGTGAATGGGAAGATGAACAATAAAAGAAAAGTCAAAGTTGGGTTCACGCCTAAACTGATGCTTTGCGCCGCGATAACGACTCCCGTGCTGTACAGCACATAAAGCCCAAAAACGGGACCTGCAAAAGGCACAAAGAAGAATAGGCACAAAATGAAATTGTTACCAAAGATTAATTTCGTCCCGCTGAAAATGTCAACGGTTGAAACATACTCTTGCATCTCTTCAAGTTCCCTATTCAATTCTTGAGCATCTTCACGGGTTAGCGGCGTTAATACGCCGGCAAGGGTTACACTAATCGAAATGCCCAGAAACGTTAGAACCGTGAGCACATACTTTATTTTCGCTGGAAACCCCCTCCATAAACTTGACAATGGCTTACTCACCTCCATTCCAGCTTTTCACTACGCTTTAGGAGTTATTTTTAAAGCTCTGAAGCCTCTTGCACATGGGTTCAACGTTTCAATGATGTCAACTTTTTTTAAAATCCCATAAGCATCTTCAGCGCAGCCTACAACATCATGCTCAGCAGCCATTAAAGAATGAATATGCACTTTATTTTCTCGAAGTTTTGACTGGCATTTTGCAGGCAGTCCAAGCATTATAGGCTGTTTTGTTTCAAATGCTTTTTCTGAAGCGTATATTACGGCGTGAGCTCCAGCTGTTAGCTCTGCAATTCTAACGGGGACACTTTCTTTCCCAATCGCCACCACTTCTATTTCATATTTCTGCGAGATTTCACTTGAGATCTTCCTAAGTTTTGGAAAGATTTTTATAAGTTTGCCTCTTGTTTTGCCGGATATTTTCATGTTTGAAAACTGTATAGGAGAAAGCTGTTCAATTGGGGCAGCTCCCAGAGACATGTCTAGATGGACGATGTCGGCTTTCACACTTGCAAGCAGCGTTTTGCAAAGTTCAGCCTCATAAACTATAACTTCGTGGCTTTCTCCTGCATCTGCAAAAAGAGGCTTTGCAAGGCATTCGCTTGGTCTTCTATACGGAGGTTCAACCAAAACTGCAGCTGCAGCTACAATAACTTTCGGTTCAAAACTATTGTTCAAAATGGCAGCTGAAGAATCTGCAGCAATTATTTTCAAAGTTTTCACCTCTCCTTATAACGTTTTAAAAGAATTTAGCTCTACCGTTATTCAAGTAATGGAGGAGAATCCCGTTTCAAACGAAGTCCTAAAACAAACATTTCTGAGCTTTTTGCCCTGCTGGCTTTAGGTTTTATAATCTTCACATCTTTGAAACACTGTCCAATTTTGTATACGAAGTCGTTTAACATGTCTCCTTGAAAGACTTTTACAAAGAAGTTTCCATAAGGTTTCAGAACTTTAAGAGCTATCATTAAGGCTTTTTGGGCGAGGTCTATCTGACGGGCGTGATCTAACTCCCATATTCCTGAAATGTTTGGCGATGCATCTGAAACTACCACGTCAGCTCTACGGGAAAGCATTTCTAAAATCTGATTCACCGTTTCCTTTTCCGTTATATCACCTATAATCGTCTTAACATTGCGTTCCTGAAATGGCTTAATTGGTTTTAAATCAACTCCTAAAACGAAACCTTTAGCTCCAACAATTTTCCTGGCAGCTTGGATCCAACCGCCTGGTGCAGAGCCTAAATCTACCACAAAATCTCCGTCCTTAATGAAATGGTATTTTTCTACTGCCTGAAACAGCTTGTAAGCTGCTCTTGAACGATATTTCTCCTCCTTAGCCTTTCTATAGTAGTAATCTCTCTTATGTTGTTGAATCCATGCTTTAGGCAAAACTAGCTGTCACCTAATATGCGGTATTCTGACTTAGCGATGTGCAGAAGCCACTCGGTGAGTTTTTCACAGTTTTGCGGTGTAACGCTGCCTGTCGGGCCACATCTTGAACTGTCAGGACACATCATACATGGACAATCTACTATTGAGTTTATGGATGCTGGAAGCCTTTTAGGGTAAAGCCTATACGTCCATCTGCCATTGCAGAGCTCCCGTTCCCTGCGTATTAATCCTTTACTTTCAAGTTTTAAAGCTATTCTAGAGCCTTCTCTGCTACTTGCACCAAGCTTCCTCCACAACTCAGACTGAAGCAAGCCTTCGTTTCCAACCTTCATTATCGCCTGCAAAGCTTTTTGTTCTAAATCGTTATGTTTAGGCATTTCTCCTTCCAGTCTTCCAGTTAATATATGCGTGACCCAACAAAATATGTTTATCTGAAAATAAAATGTTTAGGTGTAAAAGGGGTTTAAATGAAGATGAAGAAAGCTGTTGAAGGCTACTGTTTAGGCATTGAAAGCACAGCTGATGATTTCAGTGTGGGAATAGCGACATTCAAGGGAGAAATATTAGCCAACATTATAAGCGCTTATGTTGCACCTGAGGGAGGAATCCATCCTAGAGAGGCTGCTCGACACCACGCAGAGGTTGCAAGCTGCGTTCTCCAAGAAGCTTTCAAAAAAGCTGGAGTTAAACCAAAAGACCTTTCAGTAATCGCGTTTTCTCAAGGTCCTGGACTTGGCCCATGCCTTCGAACAGGAGCAACAGTGGCTAGAGCTCTAGCATCATATTTGAAGGTCCCAATCGTAGGGGTCAACCATTGTGTTGCACACATTGAAATTGGAAAATTGAAAGCCGGCTTGAAAGATCCTGTTACACTTTATGTTTCAGGCGGAAACACCTTAGTGTCAGCCTTTGACTCTGGACGTTACAGGGTTTTAGGCGAAACTTTAGATATTGCTCTTGGAAATTGTCTAGATGTTTTTGCAAGGGAGGCTGGGCTAAGGCAGAGAGAGGGTGAACCTTTCGGTGCTGTGGTTGAAAAACTTGCCAAAGAGGGAAGACAGCTTATTTCGTTGCCGTACATCGTTAAAGGTATGGACATGTCTTTCAGCGGTTTGCTAACCGCCGCTGTAAATATGCTGCGAAAAGAAAAATATACAATTGAGGACGTGTGTTATAGCCTTCAAGAAACTGCCTTCTCTATGGTTGTTGAAGTTACTGAAAGAGCCTTAGCTCACACTGAGAAAAAGGAGGTTCTCTTAACTGGAGGAGTGGCAGCTAACAGAAGACTTCAAGATATGGTTCGCATTATAGCTGAGGAGCATAATGCCAAATTCTGCAAAGTGCCAATCGAATTTGCCGTTGACAATGGAGCCATGATTGCATGGACCGGCATTTTAGCCTTCAGGCATGGAGTTGAAACACCAATTGGAGAAAGCTTTGTACGTTTGAGGTGGCGGCTTGAAGAGGTTGATGTTCCATGGATGGAATAGATGAGCCGTTGCTGATTAAGAAAGGAGCAGAAGCATCTTTGTTCCTTATGAACTGGCATGGGAGAAAAGTTGTGTTGAAAAAGCGTTTGCCGAAAAGTTATAGACTTCCAGTTTTAGACCATCAGATTAGAAATTACAGAACAATCCATGAGTCAAAGCTTATGCATGAAGCGAAAAAAGCCGGGGTGCCAACGCCAACCATATTTTTGGTTGATGTTAAAGATTCAACAATAATAATGGAGTTCATCGACGGCAAACAACTTAAACAAATCATAAACGAAGTTTCTAAAAATGAGAGGCAGCGTCTATGCCGCGAAGTCGGCGAACTAATAGGCAAACTTCACAATTATGGAATAGTTCACGGAGACTTAACAACTTCGAACATGATCCGAAACCCTAAAGGGAAAATTTTCTTCGTAGACTTCGGACTTGGCGAAAAAACAAGCGAGCTTGAAGCCATGGGGGTGGATTTACATTTACTTAAGAGAGCTCTACAAAGCACACACTTCCAATTCGCAGGAGAATGCTTTAAAAAAGTGATTGAAGGATACTCAAACATTTTAAACAGCGAAACCGTGAAAAAGGTTTTAGACAAAATACGTGAAATAGAAAGGCGTGGACGCTACGTGGTTGAAAGGCGATATGGGTAAACATGATCTAGACCTCATGGCATACAAACTTTCCAGGTTATTTTTTAGCCATATCGTAGCCTAACCTTCTCCCGCATTCGGTCAAGGTTGTAGTGGCGCAGTGTACATGCTAAAGCTATCGCTTCTAAGCCGCATGTTAGGGCTGAGTTAATTATTGAATAGGAGTGTTCCACAACAACCTCAGAGGAAACAGTTAAGGATTCTACGAGAATCCGTTTCTAACGAGCTTCCATAGGGCTTATTGTCAACGACGTAGAAAAGTTTCAAAATGAATCGAAAAAGAGGGTGTCGAACTTGTTAAAAGTTACGTTGGAAATTGGGGTTGAAAACAAGCAACATTCATAATGCTTGATGGAAATGTTTTAGAAATTGTGGAAACATATTAGAGAAAGCTTCAATGCGTTTGCTATAGGAGCAGCGAAAAGAAAGTGAAATAAATGAGGTTCCAGTTAAGGGGTAAAGTAATATTCTTCGCTACGAATAACGTCAACAAGTTTAATGAAGCTCGCAAAGTTCTAAGCCGCTACAAAATAGCTGTGGGAATGCTTAGAGTTAAAACCCTGGAGATTCAAAGCGAAAGCCTAAGAGAAATTGCAGAGAACAGCGTTATACACGCATTCAAACAGTGCAACCTCCCCGTCATAGTTGAGGATGCTGGCTTATTCACAGAAGCATTAAACGGGTTCCCTGGACCCTACGCGTCATATGTTTACAAAACAATAGGAAACCATGGTCTTTTGAAGCTTCTGAAAGGTGTTGAAAACAGGAAAGCACGGTTCCGGTCTGCAGTTGCTTTTCTCTCTGAAGATTTTGAATCTCCAAAATGTTTTGAGGGAGAAGTTGAGGGAGAAATAACTGAAACAGTGCGAACAGGCTGTTCTGGGTTTGGTTTTGATCCCATTTTTAAACCTGTGAAAAGTGAAAAAACCTTTGCTGAAATGACCATTGATGAAAAGAACAGGTATTCGCATAGGGCGCATGCTTTCCGAAAGTTTGCAAGGTGGTATAAAACATTGAAAGCTTCAACATGAACCTTAAATGTCAGCGAGGTTTATTGCAAGTGAAACGGAAGTAAACACTCCTGAGCAAGTTGTAAAATCTCTTTGTAAGAACGTTTTCACTGTTCTGGAAAGGCATTACTATTTAGTAAGTTAAGATAGGAAATATAGGCTCGCAGCATTTCGGATTGTTACAGTGGTTTTAGGCTTCGCGATACCGAAAGAACCCAAATTGGTTATTTTCCCCCTTTTCTATACTTTTGGTTTCAGTTCTACCCGTTCAAGTCTATGTTAAGGGTCACCGATGCATAATCGTTGGCGAACGCTTAACTGATGTTCAAAGGTTCACATGGATTCTTACGCAAACCGTAACCAAAGACGAGATAAAGACGTAATTGTGAATCAGGGCCTCTGTTTGAATTGATAGAGTTATCGTTATGTTGACGCCTCTTCCACGTCGCAAACAATTTTTAAGTTACTCACACCCATAGTTAAAGCTGAAACTTTAAATCGAACATCTTAGATATCTGTTTATCCTTGCAATCGCAATCTTGAAAGGGGTAGGATATGCCGAAGCAGGAAAAGGGCAAGTCTCATTCAATTAGGCCCGTCAGTAAACGACCTCCAAGCTGGTGTAAATACCAGCCTGAAGAAGTTGAGGCGTTGGTTATCAAGTTGGCCAGGGAAGGTCATCAATCAAGTCGCATAGGCTCAATTCTCAGAGACCAGTACGCAATTCCTCTTGTTAAACCGTTAACTGGCAAAACTATAACGAGGATTCTTAAAGAGGCTGGGCTTGCTCCGTCAATGCCTGAAGATCTTGGAAATCTACTTAAGAAAGCAGCGCGACTTTCAGCCCACGTTGAAAAGCATGGGAAAGACTTGCATAATAAGAAGTCGCTGCAGCATGTTGAAGCAAAAATCCATAAACTCTCAAGGTATTATAAGCGTGAAGGGGTTCTGCCTCACAACTGGAAATATGAGCCGAAGGCTGCTTCAATAACGTAGTTTTAGACCTCTTCCAGTTAAATTTTAAATTTTGAAAATGAACCGTTTTAAGCTAAACTTCCATAAATATTTGTGATTGTAATGGGGTTAAATGAAAAACAGACCTCAGACTTCTTTCAAAGCGTTTCATACGCTGCTGATGCAATTTTAGAAACTGTTAAGGAGGACGGTTTCATCCATGTTTTTTCACATTTAGACGCTGATGGAATTGCTGCCGCTGGGATACTTGGTAAAGCCTTGTATAGGCTTGAGGCTAGATTTTGCATTAGAATAACCCAGTGGGTTGACGATAAACTTGTAAATGAGGTGGTTGAAAAGAAGCCTGAAATGATTGTTTTCGCAGATTTGGGAAGCGAATACGCAAATTTGTTGAAGCAAAAAGCTGTGGAATTCAAAATTGTGGTTCTAGATCATCACCAAGTCGGAGGAGAACCGGTGGGAGATTTCCCATGTGTCAACCCGCACTTTTACGGTATTGATGGAGCAAGAGAATTAAGCAGTTCAGGAGTAGCTTATTTCGTAGCTAAGGCTATTGACGAGGCTAACGCTGATTTGGCGCCTGTAGCTTTGACCGGCGCCCTTGGAGACATGCAAGATAAGTTCGATCAGCGGATGTTAGGCGGTTTAAACATGAGAATCGTTGAAGACGCGAAAAATCAAGGGCTTCTGACAGTTGAAAAAGATCTGATATTCTTCGGCAGGGAAACTCGCCCAATCCACAAAACCTTAGCGTCTACGACGAACCCGTTCATCCCTGGGATAAGCGGTGAAGAAGACAAAAGCCTAGCGTTTCTAGTTAGCCTAAACATAAAACCGAAACATGGCGATAAATGGCGGGCTTTAAGAGATCTAACTGAAGAAGAGAAGAGAAAGCTGTGTTCAGCCCTTGCAGATTACCTGCTCTCAAAAGGGCTTCGGTTTGAAATATCAAACCTTATAGGACACGTTTACACGTTTAACCGCGAAGAGGCTTGGACACCGCTGAGGGACGGCAGAGAATTCGCTGTTCTGCTTAACGCAACTGGACGTATGGGCAGGCCTGGCGTAGGTGTTGCAGTTTGCATGGGCGACAGAGAAGCAGCATTTGAAGAGGCAAACAAAATCCTTGAAGACTACAGGAAAACCATTAACAAGCACCTTGGATGGATTATGGAGAAGCCTGAAAGGATTAAGGAACTTGAGAACATTTATGTGGTATACGGCGAAGACGTCATAAACGACAAAATAGTGGGGGCAATATCTTCAATTCTGTCAACTTCTTTGCCGAACTCTGAAAAACCCCTAATTGCATATACCGATGTCAAAGATGAAGGCCTCGTTAAGGTTTCTGCTAGAACTGTGGATGCTGTAACCTCTAAGGGTGTCAATCTTGGAATAATCATGCAAATAGCAGCTGAAAAATGTATGGGAAAAGGCGGCGGCCACAACGCTGCAGCTGGAGCACAGGTTCCAATAGAAAACGTAAACACTTTCATTAATCTTGTTAACGAGCTGGTTAGGAAACAGTTGGCAGGCGAAGAGATTGGAAGCTGAAATTACAATTTCCTATGATGATATAAGAAGTGCAAAGGCTGTTTCTGAGGCGATTTCTCCAGACAATTTTAAAGCACCCGCTGGCTTACACGTTAAAACAGAGAGAAAAAACAATAGTGTTTGGACATGTATAAAATGCCGAAAGGGGCTGCCTACATTAATCTCAACCATTGACGATTTGCTTTCAGCCATTTCAACTGCGGAGAAAACTCTTGACGCTGCGCGGAAACTTGAATAAGAACATATGCACTTTGTATAAGACTGACAAATTCACATAGTGAATCAAGATGTTGGACATGAAACTTATCAGAGAAAACCCTGAAATTGTGAGAGCCAACCTAGCGCTTAGAGGCGATCCTGAGAACATTAGAATCCTAGATGAATTGATTAAGTGGGATAAGCTTTGGCGACAAGAGTTAAAAAACCTTAACAACCTGCGGCGTGAAAGAAACCAAATAACAGGTGAAATTGCAGCGGCAAAAAAGAAGGGTGCCGATGTCGCAGACATTATTTTAAAAGCTAAAACAATTGATGAGAAAATAACGGCGTTGGAGGAAAAGGTTGCCGAATGCGAGGAAAAAGTACGTCGATGCCTCATGATGCTTCCAAACCTGCTGCATGAATCTGTTCCAACGGGTAGAAGCGAGTTTGACAACCTCACCGTTAAAACTTGGGGTGAAATTCCCAAATTCAATTTTCAGCCTAAGGACCATATAGATTTAGGGTTAAGCCTAGACATAATGGATATTGAAAGGGCTGGAAAAGTTTCCGGCGCCAGATTCTTCTACCTTAAAAAAGAAGGAGTCCTTTTGGATTTGGCCATAATGAACTTCGCCTTGGAGGAAATGGTTAAAAAGGGTTACACGCCTATAGAACCTCCGCTTCTGATGAGGCGTAAACCCTATGAGGGCGTCATAGCTTTAAGCGATTTCGAAAACGACTTATACAAAATTGAAGGCGAAGACCTGTATTTGATTGCCACTTCAGAACATCCCATGGCTGCCATGTATATGAACGAAGTTTTAAAAGCTGAGGATTTGCCGATAAAACTTGTGGGAGTGAGCACAAACTTCAGGAAAGAAGCTGGAGCTCACGGCAAAGACACTAGGGGAATTTTCCGCACCCACCAGTTTAACAAGGTGGAACAGTTCGTGTATTGCAAGCCTGAGGATTCCTGGAAGATTCATGAAGAGCTTATAGGAAACGCGGAGGAGCTTGTACAAAAACTCGGCTTACCCTACCGCGTTGTAAACGTGTGCACAAGCGACATTGGCAAGGTCGCTGCCAAAAAATACGATATAGAAGTATGGATGCCTGCCCAAAAAGCTTACAGAGAGATAATTTCATGCAGCAATTGCACAGACTACCAGGCGAGGAGGCTTAACATTAAATACAGAGAAAAGGAAGGTGAACCGCCAAAAAGCTTCGTACACACGCTGAACTCTACAGCGTTAGCGACAGGAAGAACAATTGTAGCTATACTGGAAAACTATCAGCAAGAAGACGGATCTGTAATAGTGCCGCAGATTTTAAGAAAATACATGGGCGGCATCGAAAAAATATCTTCAAAACGGTAAAGCTTAATACCTTTTAATGAGACTTTCTCCGCTTAAATGGAGGGCAAATGTGTCTACAAAAAAGGTGCGGGATAAGTGGCGTAGCAAAGCATGGTACACAGTAGTGGCTCCACCATACTTTGGAAACGTGGAGCTAGGAGCAATTCCAACAGACGAACCGGAAAAACTCATCGGCAGACTGATTGAATCAACACTTTACGATATCACGGGAGATTTTGCCCATCAATATTTGAAAATATTTTTCCAAATAACAAGCATTGATGGGAAAAGGGCGCGCACCATGTTTAAGGGACATGAATACTCAAGAGACTATCTGCGAAGTCTTGTTCGTCGAAGAACAACTAAGGTTGAAGGAATATTCAACATTTCAACAAAGGACGGCTATAGGCTTCGAATAGCAATATGCGCCTTCAGCCTTTCAAGAATTAAAACTTCACAGGAGATAGCGATACGAAAGGTTATGGCCAGAATCGTTCAGGATAAAAGCATGGCTTTAGCAATGGATCAGTTTGTCCAAGAAATGATTCTTGGAAAAATCGCTTCAGACATTTATAATGAAGCTAAAAAAATTGTTCCACTAAGGCATGTTGGCATTAGAAAGTCGAAGCTTCTCACACGAGTTGCTCAGCTACAAGTGCCAATGCAAAAAGCGGAA
Organism: Bathyarchaeia archaeon; assembly: GCA_038826715.1. Taxonomy (GTDB): domain Archaea; phylum Thermoproteota; class Bathyarchaeia; order Bathyarchaeales; family Bathycorpusculaceae; genus JAWBOH01. Next base: position 28,925 of record JAWBOH010000015.1, read on the forward strand.
CAGCAAAGTTAACCTTCAACAAGTTTTCGGCCGCACTTGAACCCCTTCTCAAAAGCTTTCAAGTTCAATTCTTCAGTTCCCTTAGGAACATTGGCTTTAACCGACTCTTTAACGGCTTCCTTACTTGTTAAGCGCGTTATAGCTGAAAAGGCGCCTAACATAATAACGTTTGCAACAATTTTTCTCCCAAGTTCTTCAGCCATTCTCGTAGCAGGCACCCGATAAACTTTCACATTCTCAAGTCTTTTCTCGTGGGGAATCATGTCTGGATCTAGGATTATTATTCCGCCTTTCTTCACACGCTCCGCATATTCATTATAGGCATGTTGAGACATCGCCACCAAAATGTCAGGTTCGGCTACTTTTGGAAAATCTATCTCTGCATCTGAAATTACCACATCAGATCTACATGCGCCTCCACGCGACTCAGGTCCATAGGATTGTGTTTGCACCGCGTGTTTTCCTTCATAAATGCATGCTGCCATAGCTGTCATGATTCCAGACTTTATTATGCCTTGCCCGCCGAAACCTGCAAATCTGATTTCTAACCGCATTTTTACTCCCTCAATTAAGATTCCCGTTCTTCACGGTTTGACCCATTTTTCATAAACCAGTTTTTCAAATGTAGGCTTTTCCACGTCTACAAACTCTCCCACAACTATTTTTTCAAGCGTTATTTCTGCTTTTGCAGGATCAGAAAAATTCTGTGTTACTGATACCTTTCTGAACCACTCCATGATTTCAAGTCCTGTTCGCATGTTATTACGACGTCCAAATATTTCGGGACATGGCGAAACAACCTCTATGAAGGAGAACCCTTTCCGCTGCAACATTTTCTTTATCGACTTTGTCAACATGCGTACATGAAACGTCGTCCACCTGGCCACGTAGGTAGCTCCTGACGCTGATGCAAGATGAACCAGGTTGAAGGGACTCTCAATGTTTCCATAAGGAGTGGTAGTTGTGTAGGCTCCTAAAGGCGTAGTCGGCCCGAACTGACCTCCTGTCATTCCATAATTAAAATTGTTAGCGCAAACAACCTTTATTCCAATGTTTCTTCTCGCAGCGTGGATAAAATGGTTTCCACCTATTGCAAATAGATCCCCGTCGCCGCTGATGACTACAACTTCCAACTCTGGCTTTGCAAGTTTGACGCCTGTTGCGAAGGCTATTGGGCGACCGTGCGTAGTGTGAAAAGAGTCTAAATTCGTGTAACCTGCAATTCGTCCAACACAACCTATCCCTGAAACCACTACAAGCTTGTTTAAGTCAACTTGAGTCTCGCTTAAAGCGTGAACGAAGGCGTTTAAGATTATCCCATTACCACATCCGGAGCACCAAATATGCGGCATCATGGAAGTTCTCAAATATTTTGCAAGCGGATGGTTAACAATCTCCGTCATTGACTATACCTCCTTACAGCTTGAAGGATCTCCGTTGGAGTGTGGGGATCTCCTCCAAGTTTGGGAAGGTGAAACGTAGGCGCCGCTTTTGCGGTTCTTTCAACTTCACACACTATTTGGCCGAGGTTCATTTCTGGAACAATTATGGCCTTTGCTCTTTCAGCAGCTTTCGCAACATATTTTTCTGGAAAGGGCCAGAGAGTGACTAAACGAATAAGCCCTGCTTTGACACCCATTTCTCTAGCCTTTTTTACAGCGCTAAGCGCAGCCCTTGCAACTATCCCGTAGGCAACAACCACGACGTCCGCATCATCCAACATTACTTCCTCAACCCGAACTATTTTATCAGCGTTTCTTCTTATCTTATCACAGAGTCTTCCAACAAGTCTTGCATGAGTTTCTGAGTCCTGTGTTCGCGGATATCCATGTTCATCATGCGTTAAACCTGTTGCGTGAAAACGGTAACCCTCACCGAAGCAAGCCATAGGCGGAACCAAATCCTCATCAGGCATGAAAGGCAGATATCTTTCAGGCGGCATATTCGGCCTTTTCCGGTTAACTGTTTTTATTTTTTCAGCTGAAGGTATAACCAGTTTTTCCCACATGTGAGCTACAACTTCATCTGCCATTAAAAACGTGGGGACACGATATGTTTCAGCAAAATTAAAAGCCTCAATTGTTAAGTCAAACATTTCTTGAACAGAGGCTGGAGCTAAGGCTATGATTTCATAGTCCCCATGGGAACCCCACTTAGCCTGCATTACGTCTTGCTGCCCTGAAAGGGTAGGTTGTCCAGTGCTTGGACCTCCACGCATAACGTCCACAACCACGCATGGAGCCTCTGTCATTGCTGCCAACCCAATGTTTTCCTGCATTAAGCTAAACCCCGGTCCAGAAGTCGCCGTCATAGCCTTCAAACCTGCATAAGAAGCGCCTATTACAGCTGCTATTGAGGCTATTTCATCCTCCATTTGAACATATATTCCGCCGACCTTTGGCATTCTAGAGGCTAGGTGCTCAGCTATCTCCGTCGCCGGCGTTATGGGGTACCCTGCAAAAAATCGGCAACCAGCAGCGATTGCCCCCTCTGCACAGGCAATGTCGCCGCTCATGAAGTGAACGCCTGTCAAGATTTTTTCAGCCCCTTCCACCTCAACACTTCTCCCTGCAAAGTTTTTCTTCAACGAATATTGCAAAGTCGGGGCATAAAGCCATGCAGAGACCGCAGATTATGCATTCCCCCTCTTTACCAACTTTGGGAGGGTGAACCCCTCTGGCGTTAATCTCGTTTGATTTTTCTAAAACTTTTTTGGGACAGTAATGTATACAGAAACCGCATCCCTTACACTGGTCTTTTATTATGTGAATCTCTGCTTTGGATCTGGAAATTTTTACGGTGTTTGAAAGGGTTCTTAGGCGTTTTTTAGGCATTCAACTTTCCTCCAGCCTTTTCAAAACTTTTGAAACGAATCTTCCGCCCAATTTTAGTTAACCTTTCCTCTATGGAAAACACCTGCGAATATAAACTTTTATGGCTTTACAAAACAAGTTTTAACGAGGGCAAACTAACACGTTTGCTCTACATGTTGAAAAGCGACGTTTAACTATGAAAAGGTTTGTAAACGAAAACGTTTAGAGTGGTTTTGTTATAGTTGGCGCCATAGGCAGCCTAATAGCGAAAGTTCTCTCAGAAAAGAAAACTTCAAAACAATGGAGGGGGGAACCGTTGACTTTACATAGGACAAAGTGGGCAATGACTTAGGGATTATTTCTGGGCTTAAAAAGGAAACGTTATGCCTGTTTTAAATAACTTAGGTAAAGCTTTCATCACAATGAACGCGTAGCTGTCTACACAACGTACTTTTATCAGAAGAAACCCACACATAATAGTTTCTCTCGTAAAAAGGCGAAAACGTGATATTGGCATGTGAAGAACACTTTATCCATATCATTTGAAACCAAAACTTGCAAGTAAAATTGACGGGATGCGCTGAAAAACATAGTGAAACATTTCAGACTTCGGATAAACCATGGCTTGTTAATGGACAACCTTGTGATAATGTTAAATGCCGCATGCCGGAAAAATCAAAAATGTAGGTTACAGGTCACAGAAAGCTCGAACAGTCGCAAGCCATGGCTGCTGACACCATCGAATGGAAACTTAATACAATCGTTGAACCTGTCGGTGAAAGTTTAAGCTGGAAAAGTGACAGTTTTGGGAAATGGGCGGAGAATTAATGGAAAGTTTAGTCTTAGACTTTATGTTGCCATTAGGACGGAATGGTTGCGACAATCAGAAAATGCAGCAATGCGTTCACGGAGACATGGATGCCGCAGCTGTGGTGGTTAATTCTTAAAAATGCTTAACGCGCGGCTGTCTTGCTCATTCTAAAACGTCTGCATGTTTCTTCAATTTGCCAAAGGATGCGTGAAAATGCTGGTGTGCAGACTTAAATTGGGTAAATACAAACCTTTTTGAAGTAACGCTGATAAGTTTTTGGTTAAACCTTTAAATCCACTTTTACAACTGTACTGTATGGTGCTTAAATGACTCTTAAACATGTTCATGAAAAAGGCAGTGTATCTCTTGAAAAACTTGTTGAGAAAATTAAGCTTGTTCCGGATTTCCGAAAGGTTGGAGCAATAGCGATTTTTATAGGAGTTGTCAGAGGCGAAACAAACAAAGAGGGAAAAGTCCAGAAACTTGCGATAGAAGCTTATGAGGAAAAGGCAGAGAGCGTTCTGTCAGAGATATGCTGTGACTTGAAAAGGGGGGAGGGCATAGTTGATGTTCAGATACATCATTTTTTAGGTGAATTCAATGTAGGCGAGGATTTGGTGTATGTTTTGGTTGCCGGTTCTCATAGGAGAAATGTTTTTTCAGCTTTGACGGAGGCTGTTGAAAGGTACAAAAAGGAAGCTCCCATTTTCAAAAAAGAATATTTAGTCACTCAAAATGGGAGGATGGATGCATACTGGGTTTCTGAGGAAGTGGGAAAAGGCGAAACTTAAATTTGCAAAGTGTTATTAACAATAGCGTAAAAACTATTCAATAGAGATGATTTCACGTTGGAAAGTAAAAGCTATGCATGGTTTGAAAGACGACGCAGATCAAAAGCCCTTGACCTAGCGCAGGAGCAGATAACAAAAGCCCTTGACACCGTGACTTTTCTCCATCAGGCTATGAAGAAAATGGCTGAAAACGATAGTAAGGGAGCCATTCAACATATAGAAAACATTTTCAGGGTTGAGAAAGAAGTTGATAGGCTTAGAACAGAAGTTTTTAAGGAATTGTCTAAAGGTGTAGCTCTGTTGGCAGATTACCGGGAGGACTTAATGCACCTTGTTAAAAGACTTGACACGCTTGCAGACCATGTGAAAGATGCTGGAAGATGCGTCAAAATGCTTGAAGGAGCCAAAATCCCCAAGGAATTGTGGGAAATAACTTTTCACACAACCGCAATGCTTGTGGAAATAGCTAACGCTTTGAGGGGAAGCATTGAAAAAATAGCTGTTGATGCAGCTGCAGCCGTGAATGGAGCGAAAAAAGTTGAGGAAATTGAAAAGAAAATAGATGATGATTACCTGAAAACCAAGAGTTTGTTTATCAAGTATGCAGGGGAAATGGATAGTGGTTCAATGTTGATATTTGACCATCTTGTAGAGTTTATTGAGCATGCAGCTGACATGTGTGCAGACACAGCTGACTACATAGTGATCCTTTCAAGCAGAGAATAACCGCATTTTCAATATTGCCCTTTCAAGCTGTTCTTTGACACTGCTTTTCCAAGGGCGTAGGATAAGGCTAAAACAAGAAGCATTCCAGCGAAACCAGACAGCAAAGTTGAAAAATAAGGATTTTCAACCGTTGGCAGCGTGTAGTCAGGCATTATGCCTTCCCATAAAGGATCTGCTTCTACCACACCTAAGGTTTCAGCCACCTTTTCCAAACCGTCAGGATAGGACGATGCAAACGGAGCTAAAACTGCGAATCCAGCCACTATCACGATTAAGGCTTTAACGTATCCTTTCAAGGAACAGTCCTCCTAAACAATTCTAGACCGTTTAGGATTTCTGGATGCAGCCTATAAAGATGCGTTGTGAAAATGGTTGTAATTGTCGCCTCGCAAAGCCCAATTATAGCATGCCAAAACAACATGGCTGGAACCGTCACGGCTACTCCACCAGCCTGTGAAAAAAGTGGGGAAACTCCTATTTGTATGCCGCAAGACAGAGCTCCTAAAACAACAGAAAGCCAAGAAGCTGCAAAAACGCCTAAGGCAAAACGTTTGCCCCTGAATGATCTTCCCGCAATTAACCTAAAAATGAAAAAGCTTAAGCCTCCTATTACCGCCATATTAAAAATGTTAGCTCCCAGAGCAAATATTCCTCCGTCTGCAAAAAACAACGCCTGCATCAGCAACACTATTGTCATGCTGAGAACTGCAACATACGGACCTAGAACAATTGAAAGAAAAGCGCCTCCCACTAAATGCCCGCTGGTTCCTTGAGCTATTGGAAAATTGATCATCTGGGCAGTGAATACAAAGGCGCTTGAAACAGCCAGCAGGGAAGCGAAAGACTTTGAGTAAGCTGCCTTACTCTTTTTCCAACACCATACAAGAAAAACCAGGGAAACCGCACTCATTAAAATAGCGACTTCAGCGCTTAAGTAACCGTCAGGTATGTGCACTTAGACACCTCGTAATAACTTTATATCAAAAAGTATTACTTATAAACTACTTATAAACTTTGCCTTCAACACGCCAGTAAACTCATGTAGATACAGGCCACTGGTCAACCCTTGTTTAGCGGAAAACGGCGAAGCTGTTATTTAAACCTAACAGATTAGATTTGGCTTCTAGTTCAAAAGAAAACCATTTCGGAAAGAAAATTTAAGATTTCAGATGTTACATTGCGCTAAGTTTGCGCTGTAAAGGCATTCGCTGCATGAAGGCGCATTTGCGTAGCAGTCATGCTGATTTGTTTCGGTAAAAAAGCATTTCAAAGTTGAGTAGGGGCAGTCTCCACACCAAGGCATATTTTTTGCAAAGTTTCTTCTAACGTCTCTAAAATTCATGTATTCTTTTCGGTTCCAGATTTTTTCCACTCCTTCCGTGTGTAGGTCTCCAAATGAAACAGCATCAACTTTCTTTGAGTGCATGTTGACGTAAACAACATGTGAATACATAAACTCTAAACATGGAACAACTGCTCCATCAGACCTGACAGCCATGATGTTCTTATCTACGTATGGACAACTGCGATTTTTAGCGTCTGGAAACAAATTTGGAAGTTTAAGGTCTACTTGATGGTTATGTGCAATTTTTAAGCTTTCATGAAACTTTTCCTCAACCCTATCCATTAATTCAATTCTGTCTTTAGATTTAAACAGTAGCGGCAGGTTAATCCAGTATCCCGCATTTTCCGCTTTTCTCCATAAGTTGATTAGAATTTCAGCTGATTTTCGCTCAATGTTTACACCATAGGCTCCGCCAAATGTTTCCCGAGTTGCCTCGTGTATGAGGCTCCATCCATATTGCAGTGAAGGCTTGATTATGTCGAATGAAGGCTTGCTTAACATCATATAAACAGCGTTTGCAAAAATTTCCTCTGTGTAAGGGACGACATGGGAGACAGTAATGCGGTCAACATTTTGTTCCGCTAAGCTTCTGACAAGGTTCGGCAAGTCCGTGAAATTGTAATTCATAACAACAACTTCAACGCCTAATTCTAAGGCGTCTCCAAGTTTCCCTTTCATTTCCGCCAACTTTCGAAAATTTTTCATTATAACTGTCGGTTTTGAGCCTTTGCGTAATCGGCTGAACCTAGCAACGTTTAGTGTGTCGATTGAAAATGATATAGAGTCAACTGCACTTTCCCTAAACGTTTTTTCAGCAAGGCTCGGCGTTAACAGAGAGCCGTTAGTGCTTATTATGATGGGACATTCTTTCGGCAAGTTTTTCCTTGCCACGCGTAGCATTTTTGTAAAATTCGGGTGGATTAATGGTTCACCAAACCCGTAAAGTATAAGCCTTTCCAAACGGGGGAAACTGGATTCTGCAACTTTCTTGTATAAGTCAAAGTTTAAATCTTGCAGTTGAACTTTCCAAACCTGGCGGATACACATTTGACAATTGAAGTTACACCTATTGGTAACCTCTATCTGCAAGGCTTCAGGGAAATCATCATTCATCACATTTCATTCCTTCAAAGTTTCAGCCTCCAGCTATTGGAGGAAATATGGCTATAACATCCTTGTCATTGATTCTTATTTCGTCATCTAGATCCTTTATGTTTCTACCGTTTATCATTAAAATTATGTTTTCCTTGACCTTGCCCTTGCTTTTGTCATAAACCTCTTCAAAAAAGGGTTCGCCGAGGATTTTGGAAGCATTTTTAATCAAATCAAAAATTGTTCCTTCACACTCTACGTTTAAATCCTTAACCCCGTACTTTCTCCTGAAAGTTGCGAAAAGCATTACTTTAGCCGAAACTTTAGGCACAGGTTATCCCATAAATAAAAATGGAGGGGAGATTTCGGTTTTGGCTATAGTTCGATTTCCAACTCTTTCAACTTTTCAGGTGTGGGTTTCCCATCAACCCATCCGCGAAGGCTATAATATTCTTTCTTCATCTTTTCAAGTTCTGTTATGTGACCTTTTGCAGGGCCTTCAGGCATAGGCTCCTCTGTTAAACGTTTAGGCAAAGCGTCGTCTTTCCCGTCGAAACCATACTTGTTGATAATCACTCTTTCCAGGTTATATATTCTCTCACCTGTTTTCAACACGTCATCTTCGGTCATTTTCCAGCCTGTAACCGCTGATAAAAGCTCTGCATAGTCTTTGAAGGTTAAAGCGAACGTTGTGAACAGGCAGTTAACAGTTGAGTTAACCACACATGTAAAATCTTGGAAAGTTTTAACCCATTTCGCTTTTCCCTCACACTTCAATGGATCAATTTTTTCAGGTATTCCTAGGATTTCAGTGGAAATCGTGTATCCTGTCACGTGGCACCCGCCCCTATTGGCCGTTGCATAGTTCAGCCCTATGCCCTTTATCGCTCTCGAGTCGTAAGCTGGCATTTCAAGACCTTTAACACTCATTGAAAGCTCCGGATGTCCGTAAATTTCGCAAAGCCTCTTTGAACCTAAGGCTAAATATTTGCCGAAACCAGTCTTGTAAGCTGTTCGCCAAACACTTTCAACCAAAGCGGCAGCGTTTCCAAATCTAAGGTCTAAACCTTGAAGATCTTCTTCAGGTATACAGCCCCTTTCGTTAAGCTCCATGGCTGCAGCTATTGTTGAACCCATACTTATCGGGTCTAAACCTAACTCGTCGCAGTAATGGTTCGCCTTAACCACCGCATCCAAATCCTTAACTCCTGTGGAGCTTCCAAGCGCCCATATTGACTCGTACTCCGGGCCTTCAGAAGCCAAAACTTGAAACGCGCCAGATTTAACTTTTGTAACTCTGCCGCATCCAATTGGACAGCCCCAACATGATCTGCGACTGACAAGGTAGGTTTCTGCAAGGGTTTCTCCGCTGATTTTCTCCGCGTCTGGATTTACAGCTGACTGCCAATTCCTGTATGGCAATGCGCCAGCAGTGTTAATTATGTTTATAAGTATAGCCGTGCCGTAAGTTGGCAAGCCTTCGCCTGTAACCGCGTTTTTCCTCACAGCGTCAAGGCAACGTTTAGAGGCTTCTCTAAACCTGTCTGGCTCCGCAACTGGGACTTTCTCCTTACCAGAAACAACTATAGCCTTCAGCCTTTTAGAACCCATAACAGCGCCTAAACCTGTTCTTCCAGCAGCCCTATGCTCATCATTAACTATGCACGCCATATACGCCGAGTTTTCTCCAGCAGGACCTATGCATGCAACGCTGACGTTTTCACCTCCAACCTTTCTTTTCAAAATTCTGGAAGTGTCGAAAACGTTTTTGCCCCACAAGGCGGTTGCATCTCTTAACTCAGCATTTCCATCAGCAACGGCTATGTAGACAGGTTTATCTGATGCTCCCTCAACAACCACCGCGTCAAAACCTGCAAACTTCAGGAAAGGCCCCCATTCACCGCCAGAATTGGCGCTTCCAATAGAGCCTGTAAGCGGCGACCTAAGGGCCATAACATGATATCTGCCGGAAGACGGAAAACCAGGAACCCCTGTGCCTGGGCCTGTTGCGAAGACCAAAACGTTCTCCGAGCCTAAAGGATCAATTTCTGTAGGCGCAACGCCCTTTGATTCAATTTCCTTCAAGTATCGATAAAGTAGCTGCACCGCATATCCTTTCCCGCCTAAATATTTTTTGGCAGCATCCTCACATGTAGGTTCAACCTTCAACGTTCCCGTTGACAAGTCAACTGTCAAAATTTTCCCCATATACCCATTTTTCAATGAACATCGCCAAAAATAATGCATCCTCACTGGGCATATAACCCTTTCGCGAACGCAAAACAAAGCATCGTCTAAACCGCTGTCAATGTGTGAAGCAACTTCTGCAAGACCATAAATAAAACAACCTTGTTTTATAACAGGACTAGACGATGAGTTTATAGCATAGCAAGGTAATCATACGTCAAAATAGGGCATGGACAATGAGGACGGTTAACCACGTTTTCGAACTGATTGGTAAAACACCGATGGTTAAAATTAACAGGCTTAATCCGAATCCTAATGTAGAGATTTACGCGAAGCTGGAATGGTTTAACCCAACAGGTTCCTTAAAAGATAGAATAGCCTTGAAAATGATGGAGAAAGCTGAGAAGGAAGGAAAACTAACAAAGGACAAGACAATTTTGGAAGCCACTTCAGGAAACACTGGAATAAGCATTGCATGGGCAGCAGCTCTTAAAGGATACAAATGTACAATTGTAATGCCAAAATATGTTTCCGCTGAAAGAAAGAAAATTCTGAAAGCATTAGATGCGCAAATCGTTTTCGCCTCAACAGAAACCGAAGCTGTTTCAAAGGCAAAAGAAATGGCTAAAAACCCAAAATATTTTATGGCAAATCAATTTGCCAACGAAGAAAACTGGAAAGCCCACTATGAAACCACAGGTGAAGAAATTTGGAAACAAACCAATGGAAAGGTCACCCATTTCGTCGCCGGCATAGGAACCTCTGGAACAGTTATGGGCGTGGCTAGAAAACTGAAAGAATACAATAAAAGCGTGAGAATAATAGGAGTTCAACCCTCAAAGCCAAACAGTAAACAACAAGGACTACTTAACCCGCAAGAACTCCGCCCGGAAATCTTCAATCCTGAAGAAATTGATGAAATCATCATGGTAGACGACGAAGACGCGTTGAAAACAGCCAGAGAACTCCATTTGAAAGAAGGATTATTAGCAGGAATCTCTTCAGGAGCAGCCACGTACGGAGCAATCAAGAAGGCAAAAGAAATAAAAAACGGGTTCATAGTAACCCTATTCGCAGACCACTGCTTCAAATACATCAGCACAGAACTCTTCCGCTAAAAGCCAATGTTGTAAGGCAAACCGTAAACATCAGACAGAAACGCGAAACTGTCAAAGCCGTCAAAGCCGAATATACTTTTAGGTTTTAAAACAAAAGCCTTCTAAAGTGCCCGCTCAAAGATGACGTCTCATTTAAGGCGGCAACAACAAATATTTAAAACAAAGGGAAAACCTGCCTTGGCTTTCAAACCACAATGTTTTAAACATGCTTGCTAAACCTAAATGTTGATGAAAAGGTGTGAAAATGAAGTTCGGAGTTTCGCTTTCTCCAGTTTTATGGTGGAAAAATACTGCAGAACTGGAAAAATGGGTTTTGGAGGCTGAAAGTTGCGGTTACGACTCAATATTTATCCCAGACCATTACAATTTAACGTCACCGTCCCCTGTTGGCGAACCGTTAGACGCTTGGTCCACACTATCCTATATAGCCGCAATAACAAGAAACATAAAACTGGGAACAATTGTAAGTCCTATCCCGAGATATGTTCCAAGCCAACTGGCTAAAATAGTATCAACAGTAGACCTTTTGTCTAACGGCAGGGTTTTACTTGGAGTCGGCAGCGGATGGATCCCCTATGAATTCATAAATTACTCGCCACAGCAATGTTATGAAGAACCTAAAACAAGAGTTGACAGATTCCAAGAAGGCTTGCAAATCATTGTTAAACTTTGGACAGAAGAAAAAACATCTTTCAACGGCAAATACTACAAGTTGAAAGACGCTGTTTTATTGCCTAAACCAATACAGAAGCCTCATCCTCCACTTTGGTCAGGTGTACGAGAAAAACGTGCCATGAAAATAACTGCAAAACACTGCAACGGCTGGATAGTCCCGCAAATACGCGTCGGACCATTAGAAACAGCACCGGGAAAATACGAAGCAAAAGTGCTTTCAACAGTAACCCCTGAAATATACGAGGAAAACGTAAACATCATCAAAAACTACCTGAAAAAGTTCGGCAAAAGCATAGACAAATTCACATTATCCTTCTTTGGATTAGTCACCGAAAAGCCTACAGAAAACATTAAAACAATCGAAAAATACATGCAAGTAGGATGCCAATACTATATAGTGGATACTCTCCGTTCCCTAAGTCCTCAAATGCTTCCCTCCTGCAGGGCATACGTTGAATGGCTTAGAAAATTTGCGAAAGAAGTTCTGCCTTCTTTCTGAAACTCCATCACGGTGATGCAGGTGAGATAAAATTTGCCAGCGTGGTTTGATAAGACTTCGTTTCCTAGACTGATGGACGAGTATGCAGAGGGTTAGGACAGGACACGGGCAAGTTTCCTGTTTTTCACTTCGCTAGACTAGTTGAACACAGATTAAAGCTACTTGGAGAAATTCCAGCATATTCTTATTGTTTCCGGAATCCTAGACTAATATCTCCCGAAATGAATCACGTACAT
>JAWBOH010000016.1:0-39836 GCA_038826715.1 Bathyarchaeia archaeon
CCTACTGAAATACAACTTCAACGTCCTAATCCCAGACACACCCCAACACAACGACAAACTAACAGGAACCCTACCACACAGAGGCCTAATATGCAAAATAAACAAAACAAACCAAACAGCTGCTACAACTGCTTCCCTATTTGACGTGAAACAATAGTTACATATGCACCATCCCTTACCGTCAGCAGATTAATTTCTTTTTAGGTTCATGCTACACTTTGCTGAATCAAGTTCGTTTGATAAAAGTTTAACGTTTAACTTGAATGCGCCTTGTAATACTTGGTTAAAATGCTGCCGAAAGCATTCTTCAAAAACAGCTTCACCCTGTATAGAATGTTCTACGTACGGTAAATCTTAAGTACTGGCATCCATAATAAACTTTTCACCGCTAAAATGCGGACGTGATATAACATGTTTGGTTATGCGGGAAGAATACTTCGGGCAGATTTGTCGAATAACAAAATCCGATACGAATCTCTTCAGGAAGACTTTGTCAAAAACTTCATCGGTGGAACCGGATTCTGTACAAGCATACTTTACAATGAAGTGCCTCCGGACACGCCAGCCCTAAGTCCTGAGAACAAACTTGTGTTTGCGGTTGGACCATTAACAGGAACAATAATTCCCGGGTCAAGCAGATATGTGGTTGCGTCAAAGTCGCCTTTAACGGGTCTTTGGGGTGAAGCTGACTGTGGAGGTTTTTGGGCACCTGAACTGAAGTATGCAGGGTTTGACGCTGTAGTCGTCGAGGGATGTTCAAAAACACCTGTTTATCTGTGGATTTATAACGGAGAAGCGGAAATACGCGACGCGTCGCATCTTTGGGGCATGGAGGTTCTTGAAACAGAAAAAACATTAAAGAAAGAGTTAAGAAGCTGGGGCGACGTGCAAGTTGTAAGCATTGGACCTGCAGGGGAAAACCTTGTAAAAATGGCTGCTATTGGAACCAACCACGGTCACAACTGGGCTGCTCGTGGCGGTCTTGGAGCAGTTATGGGTTCAAAAAGGCTGAAGGCCATTGTCGTAAGAGGAGACGAGGGAGTTGAAGTTGCCGACATTGACAAACTACTGGAAATCAAAGATTTATGGATGAAGGAAATGCCTCCAGAATGGATAGTTTATCCAAACGGTACAAATGTAGGCGAAGTAGCCTATTACACACGCGATGTGCCTTTCAAGAATTGGGGTCAAGATGATTGGTTACTCAGCTCTGTAACGGCGTTAGGTGCTTCAGCTATAGTGGAGAAAGTTCGTACAAAGATGTCTGCTTGCTTCGGCTGTCCTCTTGCCAGCAAAAAAACAGTGAAAGTTGCATCTGGACCTTTCACAATGGAGGAGGGAGCTGGTCCGGAATACGAAACACTGGCAGCGTTTGGACTGATGTGTTTAAATGACAATTTAGAATCTGTTTGCAAGGCTAACGACATTTGCAACAGGTACGGCATAGACACTATTGAAGCGGGAACAACTATTGCTTTTGCAATGGAGTGTTATGAAAAAGGTCTCATTACGAAAGAGGACACTGATGGAATAGAGTTAACATGGGGCAATGCTGAAGCCATAGTTAAAATGGTTGAAAAAATCGCCAAAAAAGAAGGGTTTGGAAAAGTTCTAGCTGAAGGTGTTAAAAATGCGGCGGAGAAGATAGGCAAAGGGGCGGAAAAATACGCTATGCACGTTAAAGGTTATAGCATAGTATTCCACGACCCGAGAATGAAACCGATTACAGCATTACATTACGCCACTGAAATCATAGGCGGATACCATGGGAAAGGAGTTCTAGGAGTGACAGAAGGCCCAATAGCAATAACACCCAGTTCAATCCCAGAAATAGCAGCATCAGCCATATATTACCAGAACATGGCTGAAACCACTGACACTCTGGCTGTCTGCCAGTTTTTAATATTCCTTGGACGTGTGTTTAAACTCTACCCAGATGCACTGTTGGCAGCAACTGGAATACACTTTGACTTAAAAGAGCTTGAGAAGATTGGTGAAAGAATCTTCAACATGAAACGTTTCTGGATAACGAAGCTGGGAATAAACAGAAAAGACGACACGCTGCCAAGAAGATTCACAGAAGTCCCCAGAAAGTTGGAGAAGCAAGAGTACAAAGCAGAAGTTGAGCCAATGCTGCCAGAATACTACAAGCTTAGAGGATGGAATGAGCAGGGAATACCCACTGAGGCGAAACTTAAAGAGCTGGGAATTAAGCCCATTTAAGACACAGTTCTAAACACTCTTTGGGAAGGTTAGGGCGATGATTTTAAATATTGTTTGGCAGGATAACATAATAAAACTAGTTGGTGGAAACTAGGCGAGGCGTCAAACATGATTAGAAGGTTTATTATAGCTGATCCTGAAAAATGCACGGGCTGCGGACTATGTGAACTAGTATGCGCTGCCTCAAAGGAGAAAAAGTTTAACCCGCGATTATCGAGAATTAACGCGGTTAGAATTGAGCCATCCTTTTTCACAGCGATGACATGCCGTTTATGCGAAAATCCCATATGTGTTAAATGCTGTCCACGGCACGCATTAAAACGAGACGAAAAGACTGGGGTCATACTGGTTGATGAGACACGGTGTGATGGATGTTGGTGGTGTACTCAAGTGTGTGAATTCGGAGCAATTAAACTTCATCCATCAAAGAAAACTGTGGTAATGTGTGACCTATGCGGAGGAGAACCGCTCTGCGTTAAGGCTTGCTATCCAAAAGCATTGGAGCTGACAAGTCTAGATGCCTACTCTGAGAAAATAAGAAAGTCAGTTGTTTCAAAAATTATTGAATCTGTGAAAACTCAGACCGTCACCTAAAGCTACTGGAGATACACCTTCAACTTTTTTAAGCATTTCAAAGTTAAAGTGCTTCAGCCAGCAACTCTGCAACGTCTTTCACTTGAATTTTATCTTCATTACCCATGGTTTTAACACTGTCTTCCAATGTTAATAGGCAGAAGGGACATGCTGTTGCAATTATTTCTGCACCCATGTCCAGAGCTTCTTCTATGCGTTTTTCAGACAACCGCCTTCCAGGAATATCGTACCACATTCTCCCTCCTCCACCCTCACAGCATAGGCTTCGCTTTCTGGATCTAGACATTTCAATAAACCTTACGCCCTGAATGTTTTCTATCAACTTTCGCGGTTCCTCATATACGTCATTGTGTTTCCCTAAAAAGCAAGGGTCATGATATGTCACAGTCTTTCTAAGTTTTTTAGACGGCTTAAGTTTTCCAGAGTCAAGCAGTTCAGCGAAGTATTGCGTATAATGTATAGCTTGCAGTTTTGTTCCGTATCTATTTTTAAAAGCGTTATAGCAGTGCGGCGAAGTTGTTATAATCTGCTCAACGTGATATTTATCGAAAATTGTTAGATTATATTCTTTAAGCTCTTCGAAAAGACCCATCTCTCCTATAGAGTAGACCTCATTTCCACAACAACTCTCTTCATTTCCAAGTATCGAAAAGTCTATTTTCAATTTGTTCAAGTTGTCTACAATTGCTTTTGCTACTCCTTGTGAACGCAAGTCATACGAGGGGGTACAGCCAACAAAGTAGAGAAGACCTGCATTTTTTACTTCTGAAGCATATTTAACATTTAGTTCTTTGGCCCACTCAGATCTTCTGCTTCGACTTATGCTCCAAGGGTTTCCATGCTTAAATATTCCTTCTAAGATTTCCACCAGGTTGCGTGGAACGTTCCCATTTTCGAGAAGGAAAGAGCGTAAAGCTACAACTACATCCATAGGTTTAGCCTCTCGTGGACATCTATAGGAACAGGTTGAGCAGGTTGTACAGTCCCAAACTTCGTTTTTATCGTGTAGACTTAATGGAGGATAAGTCTTTATGCCAGAGGATAAGTAGGCTACTTCCAGCATGATTTTCCTCGGGTTCAATTTTGACTTCAGGGATATGGGGCAAGAGCCTGCACATCTTGCGCATTGCATACATAGATTGAAGCTCAACTCGTTTAGGGCTGGCAAAACTGTCAAAATTAATCACCTCACTTTCTAAATGACGCTTTAAGCTCTGCAATTATCTGTCCATCGTTGAAGTGTCTTGCCTCTATAGCCTTTGACGGACATGAAGAGGCGCATGTGCCGCATCCTTTGCAAAGGGCTTCATTTACTTCAACAAACTTTTCACTGATTCTTAACGCGCCGAATGGACATGCATCTACGCAGATTAAACATCGACTGCATAAGTCTGCATTAACCCGAGCAACTGCAGCCTCAAGTTCAGCTTCTCCTTTAGACATTATTATGCTTGCTCTTTGCGCTGCAGCGCTTCCTTGAGCTACAGAGTCTGGAATATCCTTAGGCCCTTGTGCAACACCTGCAACAAATATGCCTTCAACAAGTGTATCTACTGGACGAAGCTTTGGATGAGCCTCCTTCAAAAACCCGTCTGGACTCATGGAAAGGTTTAGAACTCTGCAAAGCGTGTTTGTTCCAATCGTCGGTATCAATCCAACGGATAAAATTACAAGATCCACTTCTGTTTCAATTATAGAACCTAATAGGCTGTCCTCAACGCTGACTATAAGGTTTTTAGACTTTGAATCTTCAACTAAATCTGCAACCCTGCCCCTAATATAGCGTATTCCTTCTCTCTGAGCTCTTTCGTAAAATTCTTCATATCCCTTTCCAAAGGCACGCATATCTATGTAAAAAATTAAGACAGTTGCGTCTGGAATCTTCTCTTTTATTAGCAAAGCCTGTTTAGTTGCGTACATGCAGCAAACTCTTGAACAATAAGGGTTTGTTTTAACATCTCGAGATCCGACGCATTGTATAAACGCTATTCGTTTTGGAGGTTTCCAATCAGACGGTCTAATTATTTTGCCTCTAGTTGGACCAGTGGGGGAAAGAATTCTTTCAAACTCAAGCGCAGTTATTACGTTTTCATAGATTCCATAACCATACTCTTCTAGAACTGCCGGATTAAATGAGTCGTAACCCGTCGCCACAATCAAAGTGCCAACTTCAACTTCAATTTCCTTTGGCTCTTGTGTGAAATCTACGGCTTGGCGCATGCATTTCTGGACACATCGGTAACATTTGATACAGTGTTTTTGGTCAATCGTGTAAACCATTGGGACAGCCTGAGGGAACGGTACATAAATAGCTTTTCTAAGGCCAAGTTCTTCATCAAACTCGTTTGGAACCTCAATTGGGCAGACTTCAGCACATTCTCCGCAACCATTACATAAGGTAGGGTCTACAAATCGTGGTTTAATTAAAACCTTAGCCTTAAAATTACCAATGTATCCGGAAACTTCTTTAACTTCCGAATTTGTCATAACGTGAATTTTTGGATGATGAGCTACCTCAGCCATTTTCGGCGACAATATGCACATGGAACAATCCATTGTTGGAAATGTTTTGTCAAACTGCGCCATATGTCCGCCTATACTTAAATCCTTTTCAACAAGGTATACTTCAAATCCTTCATTTGCAAGATCAAGCGCCGCCTGAATACCTGAAACCCCGCCGCCTACAATCAAGCAGCTTTTATTAACTGGAACCCTCATGTTTATTAAAGGTTCAAGCATAGAAGCACGTGCCACAGCCATTCTGACTAAATCCATAGCTTTTGCGGTGGCTTCATATGGTTGTTGAACATGCACCCATGAACATTGTTCTCTTATGTTTGCCATAACTACCAAATACTTATTTAACCCTGCAGCTTCAACACAGTTGCTAAATGTATTTTGATGCAGTGACGGAGAGCATGAAGCCACTACAACTCTGTTCAGCTTAAACTCGTGAATGTCCCGTTGGATAATCGCTTGTCCCACGTCTGAACATACGAACGTGTACTCTCTTGCTATAACGACGTTTGGAAGCATAGAAGCATATTCTGCAACCTTTTTTACATCAACACTGCCCGCAATGTTCGTGCCACAATGGCACACATAAACGCCTATTCTAACTTCTTCATTTTTGGCTGATTCAAAATGCATCGTTTCTCCCTTCCTAACTTTCTTTTAGTCCACATCATCAAAGTCTGGGGCAATGCTTGACAAACATTCATGTGCATGTTTATTACTTGCCTAAGCTTTTCAGTAATGAAGCAGAAAGTAATATACTTAGGCTTGAATGCAAAAATTTTTTCGTTGAAATAGGTTAGGAACCCTCTGGAATGGCGTAGGCTCATAGGCATCACCGAAGATTAAATATCAGTCTGCGCCATTTTAATCATTTTAACCTTAAAAATATTTGTCTGTAGAAACAACTCTTTAAGATGCAAAATATGGAAGTTCATTTATGCATTTAAATGATATATCCATATTTCGCCTTTAAATTTGATGTCATGAAAACATGTTTTGGCGAATTTACTGACTGAGACAGCGTGTATTTGCTTTTTTAAGAGGAAAAGAAATAAATGGTAAATCAAAAGTATGTTTGAAATCTAATTAGAAGGGTAGCGGATGAAGAGACTAACAAAAAGACGTGAATCAGATGGAGAACTAATAATAGAAAGAAAAACTTTAGGCGCTTATGATATTTTAAGGATTAACAGAAACAGTTGCATCGGCTGCAGTATATGCGTGAAAATATGCCCTCAAGAAGCAATAAACATTTCTAAGGCTGTTGTGTTGGAAGGGAAAATCCGTGAGAAAGGCATTATAGACTTGGATTTAGGCAAATGCACGTTTTGCGGTGCATGTGCTGTTCTCTGCCCGGTTAATGCAATAGAAAGAACGCGAAACGGAAATCTTATGATTCCGGTTGTGGATTCTGAAGTATTTCCAACTTTGTTGAAGAACATAACGGTTTACATTGATAAATGCGATCCATCATGCATGTTTGCATGCAAAGAAAGCTGTCCAACCGGAGCCATAACGATAACTTCGGAGAAAGACACCACGGGAAAAGTAAGCAAGATTTTAAACGTTGATGTTGACGATAAAAAGTGTATTTTCTGTCAAAAGTGTGAAATGGCATGTCCAAAAGCCGCGATACGTGTTGCAAAACCGTTTCAAGGATCAATCGATATGAAGACAGAGCTATGTCCCAAAAACTGTCAAGCCTGTGTAGAGATATGCCCAAGCAAGGCTATAAAATTTGAAGGGACAGGGGTCAAAATTGAAAAAGAATACTGCATTTATTGCGGGGCTTGTCAACAGGTCTGTCCGGAAAAAGCGGTGCAGGTTACAATAAAGAAAGTGTTATATAAGCCAATCATGTCAGGAGCCTGGATTACAACCTTAAAGAAGCTGATAACCGAGGAACAGTTGAAAAAGGAATTGAACGTTAACTCTGTGAAGAAGTCGGTGGAAGCAGTGGAAAAAATCTTGTAATTTTAAATGCTTAGATGCCTATCCACTTTTAGGCTTAACCTTCCGCAATGACTTCAGCCTAGATTTTCATCTTCACATAAATGCTTAACGGCAATTTTAGGAGAAAGAATGGATATTGAAAGCGTGTCGGCGTTGCTTGCCTTCAAAAATGAAAGGTATTATTGGAAACAGAATCTATAGAGTGCTTCGCATTGCGATGCATGGATCTACAGATGGTTGCACGGGTAATAAACATGGATAGACTCATTCAAGCGTTTGCAAACCTGAACAAGCTTTGCAAGTTTTATTTTTAATACGTATGTTTGGCCATCTGTATTGATACATTTTGAGGATTCGCTAACTTTATTTATGTAGAAGGGCTTTCAATAGGAGTGAGAAAATGGGAGAAAAGTTTTCATGTCGAAGAAAACTCCTTCAAAGGATGATGCTTTGGAAGCATTAGACTTTATTATTAACGTTTTGAGAGAACATGAGAAGGATTTAGACCGCCTAATAAATGAGTTGGGTAAAATAACCGACAGGTTGGGTGAGGCTGGCGAATTAAGCGGTAAAATAGAGAGTGTTGAAGAAAGACTTACAAGCTTGCAAAGCGAAATATCTAACTTAATTTCTTACCTTTCCAGTCCGCAGGAAACCTCGAAAGTTTCTGCACCGCCAATAGATTTGCAAAGGTCTCAACATTTTGTCTCTGAAGTTAGAGGCCCTCCTGTCATTTTACGTTGTAAAAATTGGGAGGATTTCCAAACTTTAGCTCGCCAAGCACAAACACTCTCATTCCTTTACAAGGAGGCTGAAAAAACTTTTCAGGCTGATGCTTTAAAAAACAATCAAATTATTACTTATGGTGGAGAGCTTCCGAAGCAAACGGCATTATTAAAAAGCTGGCTTTCTAAGCAGCTGGAGGTTCCGGAGGACAAAATTCTTGAAGGCGTATTAGCTATAGGCTGATAGGTTTTGAGGGTAGGTTAGTGTTGTTTAGTAACCTTTTTATATCAGCACGTGTATTAAGTCTTACGATGCAGTACGTGGGGCTTAAGGTTGAAGGCTGAACTTAAGCAGCTAGGAATTGTTTTCTGTTTTCGAAGCCTTCTCCTTTCTCCTCGATGACAGAAATGGTTGCTTGGGTTCAGCCAAAAAACAATGAAGGCCCCAACAAATTCATCAATTGGAAGGGACATTATGGAAAGCAACAGAAACCCGGTTGAGAGACTTCGCGAAGAGTTTGCAAATTTCGAGAGAACCATGGAAGAATTGCACTTTTTGAAACTTATCGCTCAAGATCTAAAAAGTTTCAGAAGAATGTTAAGGTTTATGAAATTCGATTAATAGCCCCTTTAAGTAAAGCCTTTAAGTATTTCCGCCACTATTCCTTCGGAGAATGCGAAATGGAGAACCCTGAAGAAGAAATACACCTTTTCAACACTTTAACTAGGGAAAAGCAAAAGTTCTTGCCAATAGAAGAAGGAAAAGTTAAAATGTACTGTTGCGGTCCAACTGTTTACTGGTACGCCCATTTAGGCAATTTCAGAACATACATTTTTGAGGATGTTCTGCGGAGGGTTTTAGAATTTAACGGTTTCGAAGTTAAACATGTGATGAACATAACAGACGTGGGACATTTAACTTCCGACGCGGATACAGGCGAGGACAAAATGGAGATTGGTGCTCAAAGGGAAAGAAAAACTGTTTGGGAGATAGCTGACTTTTACATCGGCAAGTTTTTTGAGGATTCTGGAAGGCTTAACCTGCTAAGACCTACAATAGTTTGCAGGGCAACAGATCATATTTCCGACATGATTATGTTTATTAAGAAAATTGAGGAAGCAGGCTATACATACATCATCGATGACGGCGTGTATTTTGACACTTCAAAATTGAAGGACTATGGCAAGCTTACAGGGATGAGCTTCGAAAGATTAAACGAAGATTTGAAAGCAGGAGCTAGAGTTGAATTCAACCCAAATAAAAGGAATATAACCGACTTCTGCCTATGGCGCTTTTCACCTAAGGACAAGAAGAGACAAATGGAATGGGAATCCCCGTGGGGAGTTGGATTCCCAGGCTGGCATATAGAATGCACTGTTATGGCAATGAAATATTTAGGCGAAACCTTTGACATCCACTGCGGAGGGATAGACCATATACAAATTCACCATTCGAACGAAATTGCTCAAGCAGAAGCCGTCACCGGTAAACTCTTAGCGAATTATTGGTTGCATGGGGCCTTCCTCGTTTTCGGCAAATCATTAAGGATGGCGAAATCTGCTGGAAAAATAGTCACAGTTCAGACTTTGCTGGATCAAGGTTTCGATCCCTTGGCTTTTAGATACCTATGTTTAACCGCCCATTATAGGTCAGAGCTTATCTTCACATGGGAAAACCTAAAGTCTGCTCACAGCGCGTTACTTACACTTAGAGAACATGTTAGAAGCTTGTCGGAGAACTTGGAAAAAACGGAAACCAGAAGCTCAAAGTTTAATGATTATCTTGAAAAGTTTCGTAAAGCCGTAAACGACGATTTAAACATGCCAAAGGCTTTAGCCCTGACATGGGCATTGGTAAGAGAGGAGAAAATGCTGACTAACCGTGAGAAATATTGCTTGCTATTGGAATTTGACAAAATTTTAGCGTTAGATCTTGCAAAAAATGTTGCGCCAAAAGAGAAGTTGCCATTAGAAGTTGAGAATCTTCTCCGAAAAAGGGAAGAAGCTAGAAAAGTTAAGGATTGGAAGACTGCGGATAAGATTAGAGACCAGCTTAGAGCCATGGGCATCATTGTTGAAGATACACCCCAAGGGGTTAAGTGGCGAATAGAAAGGCATTAGCCTGAAATGCTTGTTTACACTTCGTGTTTTGTCCTAATAATTGTAAACACTGCGAATCTGGCACTTCACAAGTCTGCTTAAACAATTAAGGTAGAATTGTAGGCGGATGAGCAGCACTTCAACCCTAACTTTAACCACGAATCGAAAAGTCTCTCAATCGCTTAAGCTTAACATTTTATCGCGCTTCTTCCAAAAGTCAAAAGTGTCTGTGAACGGTGGCTTTAATAAGCTTGTTTATAAAACAAATGGAGCTTACTGAGTCTTGCCTGGCAAAATGTGTGAAATGCTTGGCAGTTAGCCTATGATTTGGCCAGTTGATGTCAGGTCTTTGCCATGAATGTTCCAGTTTTCCGTTGCATATTTTTCTATGTAAAGCGTTTTCGCAAGTTCTTTCTCGAAGGTTGTTAATTCTCCGTCTGCCAACTGTCTTTTTAAAGCTTTTTGAAAGCCGCAAACTAAGGCTTGATACACCTTTTCGATAGTAACTGCTGTTTTAAGCTCTGCGTTTATTGAGGTTATCTTGTTTTTGGCAACGTTAACAACTTCCATGCATGATTTTGCCCACTGAACCTTCAGAAAAGTGAACATCTTCTCGAGATCAACGTCTACAAGGAGGGTACCATGCTGCAGCACTACGCCAGACCTGTGGCATTGAGCGCTTCCCGAAATTTTTTTGCCGTTTACTGTCAGGTTTGGGCATGCCCGTGTATCGCCTTCCTTAAAATCTGCGTTCAACCCTAAGAATTTTAGAGCTTCAACTACTCCTGCGTAAATTTTTGTGTAGGCCTCTGCTATGCTATCAGCATTTAAGTCTTCTTTGCTTACAACTACACTGTATGTCATTTCGCCTTCAGCGTCGTGGTAAACCGTGCCTCCGCCGGATATTCTTCTGACAACGTCAACGCCGTGTTTTTTACAGTTTTCAACGTAAACCTCATTCTCTATTTTTTGAAACTTTCCTATGGAAACAGCTGATGGGTGCCAGCGGTAAAACCTGACGGTGTTAGGCGCTAGCCCCTGAACTCTTGCGTTTAGGATGGCTTCATCTATTGCCATGTTCATGTAGGCATCAAACGTTTCAAGTTTTAGCAGTCTCCAGCCGGTCGTTCCAGAGGCCCTCCTAGCACGATTAGAAGCTCGCCACTTGGAACTTTTTCAAAGCGTTTTCAAACATATAGGCCTTCCTCTCTAGTTTTTCAGGCTTATACTTCGTTCAGTTTAAATATTAGATGTGCGATTAGACGTAGCGAGAGGAAATAAGGGTCTATGGGTTCAAAATCTCCACAGGGCGAGTTTGCCGCCAGGAAGCTTGTTGAAAAACGAAGAAAGTTCCGTTGGAGTAGCAGATACTATAAAAGGCGTATGCTAGGCTTGGATGTTAAAGCAGATCCCCTTGAAGGCGCGCCGATGGCTAGAGGAATAGTTCTGGAAAAGGTTGGTGTGGAAAGTAAACAGCCTAACAGCGCCATTAGGAAATGCGTCAGGGTTCAACTTATAAAGAATGGAAGGGCCATAACAGCCTTTCTCCCAGGAGACGGCGCCCTCAACGTTGTAGACGAGCATGATGAAGTAATAGTTGAAGGCATAGGAGGCTCCCGTGGAAGAAGCATGGGCGACATTCCTGGTGTAAGATGGAAAGTGATAATGATTAACGGAGTTTCCTTAAAAGAGCTTGTGCTTGGAAGAAAACAGAAACCAATGCGGTGAAAGCGTTGAGCAAAGAACAGGTTAAAAGAGAAGAAAAAGAGGTAAAGCTTTTCGAAAAATGGAGTTTCAAGGATGTTGAGGTTAAGGATTTAGGCTTGCAGAGGTACATATCGCTTAAGCCAGCAGCGGTTCCACATACAATGGGACGACATGAACACAAACGTTTCGGAAAGGCAAACGTAAACATTGTTGAAAGACTTGTAAATAGTCTTATGCGGCCAGGTAAGAACGCTGGTAAAAAGGCTAAAGCCATAAATATTGTTAAACATGCCTTTGAAATTGTTCACCTGCGCACCGGAAGAAACCCTATAGAGGTGCTGGTGAGAGCTGTTGAAAATTCCGCGCCATGCGAAGACGTAACGCGAATTGCTTATGGCGGAATAGTTTACCACTTGTCTGTGGACGTGTCACCGCAACGCAGAGTTGACTTAGCTTTGAGGAACATATGTGATGGTGCAAGGCAAGCGTCGATGCATAACCCCCGCTCCATTGAAGAATGCTTAGCTGAAGAGCTTATTTTAGCCGCTAACAGCGATGTAAAAAGCTATGCAGTTTCAAGACGTCACGAACTGGAAAGAATAGCCATGGCTTCAAGATAGACTTTTCAAGCCTACTTGGTGTGTATTTCTACAACATCACCGTCTTCAAGGGTAAACGCGGCTCCAACTTTTTGAGGGCTGAAAACTAAACGTTTTGCCCAGACTTTAGCGTAGGCGAAATTTTCCATAAAGTCGCTGTGGATGTTCCTCGCTAAATCGTAAATCGTAGCTCCTCTCTTCAAAACGAAGGGCTTATGCGATGGGTTTTTCACACTAGGTTCTTTAGTGTAAACGCGAATTAAATCCAAAGCGTTGAATAAGGCTTTCCCAACTTCATTTAAACCACGTCCAGTTTTGCATGAAACAGCAATAATGGGATACTGAACGCTCAAATATTCCTTAAGAAGCTTCAGATTTGCCTCTGCACCATTTGCGTCGATTTTGTTTGCAACTATGATTGCTGGCTTATAAGCTGTGTTTTCGAAAATGGCATCTTCAACCTCGTCTAAAGTGGCTTCACCGAAAATTTTCACAATAGCATCCGTCAGCCCGTAGCTTCTAAGAAGCTCTTCAACATCCTTGAAAGTGCAGTCTAAAAGCCTTCCAAAAATAATTATGCGCAAACCTGCACCCATAAACTTTCTTTCAATATCCACTCGCATTTTCGGCTTGCCAACTGAAATCCGCGTTTTCTCCAACTCGCCTAAAACAATGGACAGTTGTTCACATGGATCTTGCGTCAAATCCACCATCAATATTAATCCGTCAGCGTTCCTAGCCAACGCCAAAGTTTGAAGTCCCCAGGCTTTTCCATCAGCAGCTCCCTCCATCAAGGCTGGAGCTTCCACGATTTGAAACTGAACATCTTCGTAGAGAAACATTCCTGGAACAGGCTCCTTGGTAGTGTAGGATGAAGATGAAACCTCAACCTTTGCATTCGTCACATTTGTAAGAAAACTGCTTTTGCCCACGTTTGTCAATCCCAAAATGACAATTTGAGCGGCACCTTCCTTTTCTATAAAAAATTTAAGTCCACCCTTGCCGACTTTTCTCCGCTTTTCCTCCTCGATTTCCCTCCGCAGAACAGCCATTTGCTTCTTAACTTGCGCGCAAAGCTTAGCTGTTCCTTTATGTTTGGGAACCAAGCTTAAAAACTCCTGCATAAGCTGAAGCTTTATTCCAAGGTTTCTGGAAGCTGAAACCTCAGCCCACTTACGTTTAGCTTCAGCAGGCAAGTTTGCAGGCATAAGCTGAACGCGCCCAACAAACCTTATTTAGACTTAATTCTAATATCCGTTTCGAAAACGCAAACCGGTTAATTGCCGTTCCATACACAGTTTATACACGAAATAACTTCGAAACTGAGGCAACGTCCAGCAAATACTACGAAAAACTCATCTTCAAACTTTTAACATGCCAAATTACATAGGTATTAACCCATAACAATCAACAATGAAAAACAGAGCATCTATATTCACTGCTCACGACAACAGATTAAGATTAAACAACTTTAAGTTGATCTGCACCGCTATGATAAACTTAAAATAACCGAATGAACAGTTGTGTAAACGAGTTCACTACAAAATTGGGAATTAAATTAGAACACGAGGGAGATAAATGAGCAAGTCAGAAAAACCCCATTTGAACCTTGTGATAATGGGACATGTTGACCATGGAAAGTCAACGACTACGGGGCATCTGCTATACTTAGCAGGAGTAGTTGACGATAGAACAGTGAAACAATATGAAGAAGAAGCTAGAAAACTTGGCAAGGAAACTTTCAAGTTCGCATGGATTCTTGACAACCTTAAAGAGGAGCGGGAAAGAGGACTAACAATAGACTTACGATTCCTGAAATTCGAAACCAAAAGATATTACTTCACGGTTATTGATGCTCCCGGCCACCGAGACTTTGTTAAAAACATGATTACAGGGGCAAGCCAAGCTGACGGCGCCATACTCTTCGTTTCAGCCAAGAGAGGAGAATTTGAAGCAGGAATAGGTCCAGGTGGACAAACAAGAGAACACGCATTTTTGGCATTTACTTTAGGTGTTAACCAGCTTACAGTAGCTGTTAACAAAATGGACGACCCAACAGTTAATTGGAGTCAAGAGCGTTTCAACGAGATCAAAAATGAGGTCGGCCGAATGCTTAGGATGGTAGGCTACAAAGTTGACAAAATAGCGTTTGTGCCAGTTTCAGGTTGGACAGGCGACAACTTGGTTAAGCAAAGCGATAAAATGCCATGGTACAAGGGCCCAACCCTGTTAGAGGCTCTAGACACCTTTGAGTTGCCTCCAAAACCTCTCGACAAGCCTTTAAGAATACCCATTCAAGACGTTTACAGCATAACAGGCGTCGGCACAGTTCCAGTTGGCAGAGTTGAGACAGGGGTTCTCAAAGAAGGAGACAATGTTATTTTCATGCCGGCGAACAAGCAGGGTGAAGTGAAATCAATAGAGATGCATCACACCAGGATTACAAGAGCTGAACCTGGAGACAACATAGGGTTTAACGTGAGAGGAATAGCAAAGACAGATGTACGACGAGGAGACGTTTGCGGCTCGGTCTCCAATCCGCCGACAGTTGCAAGAGAGTTTATAGGCCAAATAATCGTCATATATCACCCAACGGCTTTAGCTGCCGGCTACACGCCGGTTCTCCACTTTCACACAGGGCAGATGGCATGCAGATTTACAGAACTTATTAGAAAAATTGACCCCCGCTCAGGACAGGTTGTCGAGGAAAAACCATCATTCCTGAAAACAGGAGACGCTGCACTGGTGAAATTGGAGCCTCTACGTCCTATATCTATCGAAACATACGCAGATTTTCCAGAACTTGGAAGATTCGCGATAAGAGATATGGGTACAACAATTGCTGCAGGAATAGTGAAAGAGATAACGAAAAAGGGACTGCAATAAACTCCAACCCTCTTTTTATCTCCGAAAAAGCAGCTTCGGCAATGCTTTTCAAGAAAACTTTGCCTGCCATTCAGATTCTCCTACGATATAATTTCAAGTAAAGAAATCGACGTGTAAAAGAGAGCGATATTGTAAAAGGCTAATCTGCATGTTAAGTTAAGATCCTGTCTCGAACCGAAACCCTTTAACTACACTGGAAAGAAAAGAATGGCAGCAAACATCAACCAAGATAACAGAGACAGTTGCAGGGCAAAGATATACCATAAATTGTTAACTGATTTAACGATCGCGGAGTCAACTTGAAAATTGAACTTTAGACGGTGAAGACTACATCATATCATCAAATCCAATATATGCGCCAGTTAAGCGAGAAACAATCCGAGGTTTCGTTTACCCACCTACGCACCGCTCTATTTTCCATAGCTTTTCAAACCAGAGGAGACTCATCATTGTTCATTTGGCTAAAACAGCATAGCAATAATAAACACCAGAATTTTATAAAGAAATTGTTGACTTCTTTTATAATGCTGCTTGACAAGAACGCATAGTTGAAAACGAACCCGACATTGCATCCTATAAAGAAAGCAGATACTGGAATACCAATGAATATTTATTGCAATTCTACCCAATATCGGAAAGAGAAAGCAACAGCAACCTTTAAATCCTATCCGACGCTGTTAAATGCACTTCTAAAAGTTGATGCACAGCTTGAAAAGGTTAACGGGTCGAGGCTGGCAAGCAACAGTTTAAAAACTTGTTAAACACAGTTTAAAGGTGAAAAACCTATGAACGTAGAAATTGCCACAACAAAGAAGATAACCATATTAGGCTTAGATAAACGCGCTGTATGCGACATAGCATGGTGCGCCACCACGTACGGAGCAAATAGGCTTTACTGGATAGACGGCTACCTGCTATGCTTAGAGGTTTATGAGAAATCCTTTGAGCATGAATTGAAAAATAAGGAGTTTCCCATAAGCCAAATCTGCTATGCTGAACTCCCAAAATATGAGAAGATTTTTGAGGTGGACAAGAGCTTGCAAATTCCAATAGTTAATGTTTCAGACATGAAGATTTTCAAGAACATATTGAAAGCGATAAAGGAAAACGCGGGAACGGAAGGCAAACAAACTGAAAGAGATTAACCACCGGTTTTTGCAAGACTTTTCATATATTGGTAGCCGAGTTTGAAAGCCTCAACATTCGTTTTCGCATGTTTTGCAGCAAAAAGTTCCGCCAAGACCTCAGTTAGGCTTATCTTCCTGATTGGTAGTTTTCCAGTAGACGCTAGAGCTCCCAGCAAAACAACATTTTGAGCTGTAGCGTTTCCAGCATCACTAGCCAGCTTTGAGGCTTCATTCAATTTAGGATAACCTTCTCCAATATCAAGTTTTAGGAGTAAATCTCAGATATAACTTTTGGTGATAAAAACAGTTGAACAACGCTAAAAAGGAGAGGATCGAAATGTTCACTTTTGAACTTCATAACGCTTGTGTTGTTTATTTTTGCGTCCAGTCATAGAAGCCTTTTCCAGTTTTTCTTCCAAGAAGGTTAGCCCTAACCATTTGTTTTAATCCTGGATGTGGGTGAAACTTAGGATCGAGATCTTTTTCAAGGACTTCAGCTATTGCTAAGGCTGTGTCTGCACCTACATAATCTAACAGCATAAGCGGCCCCATGGGCCAATTTAACCCGAGTTTTACAGCTTTATCTATGTCGTCTCTTTCAGCCACACCCTCCCAATATAAGGCTACAGCTTCGTTTATGGCAGGTATCAATATGCGATTAACAATGAAACCTGGGTAATCTTTTTTTACAAGTACAGTTTCTTTCTGCATTTTATGAGCTACATCTAAAACTGTTTCTATGGTCTCATCAGAGGTTTTTGCTCCCTTTATAACTTCAACAAGCTTCATCACTTGCGGTGGATTGAAGAAATGCATTCCGCAAACTTTTTCCGGACGCTTTGTAGCTGAAGACAGCTCCGTTATGCTGACAGACGAGGTGTTAGAAGCGAGTATCGCATGGGGAGGTGCAAACGCGTCTACTTCGCGGAAAGTAGCTTTCTTCAACTCAACGTGTTCTGGAATAGCTTCAATCACCAAGTCAGCGTTTGAAACAGCCTCTTTCAAGTCTACGGTTGAATGTATTCGCGTCATTATCTCGTTAAACTCAGATGGGGTTATCTGGCCTTTTGTGAGAAATTTTTGAAGACTGCTGCGAATCATGTTCATGCCGCTGTCAATGAACCTTTGTTCAACATCACGCATGTAAACTTCATACTTGCCAACTTGAGCTGCTAGCTGTGCGATGCCATGGCCCATTAAACCAGCACCTAAAACTGCAATGGTTTTAACTTCCATACGCTAACCAAACTCCTCAGCTTTTATGCAGAAAACTATTTTAAACTGCGAAATTAAAAGGCTTTCCGGATGAAAATTTTACTGCTGAAATAAGAATCAATGTTTATTCGCAAAAGGTTTGCTGACAGATATTTGACGTTAACCGTACGCGCTTTTAACTGTGTAAAGGTTTACTGGAACGCTGTATAATTCTTCAAAGAACGCCTCGCTGAACGGCTTTATCGACTTCAAGGACAAGCAAGCCGGTTCACTTAGGCTTAAGAGACTCAATTTTTATATAAGTGCCTTGTCAAATTAGAAATGCGTTAACTTCATGTTCATTGGAATGTGGTATTGCATGCGTAAAACAATATTTAAGAAGCTTGAAGCGCAGGGGTTAATTGCGAACTATAACCGTTTAAGGAAAAACCTTCCTTCAAAGCTTCCAGACAAGGTTTATGTTTGGGATGAAACTCTAAGAGAAGGTGTTGAAACCCCAACGGTCTTTTTGACTTATGTTGAGAAGGTTAGGCTGGCCAAGTTGCTCGATGAGGCAGGTGTTTCCATCATAAACGTTGGTTTTCCAGCTTTATCTGAAGAGGAAAAGAACGCTGTCAAAAGAATAGCCAATGAAGGATTTCAGCAAGCCAGCATAGCTGCCACAGCGCGTGCAGTAAAGAGCGATGTTGACGCATGTCTTGATTGCAGTGTAAAGGAAATACCGATTGTAACCCCGTTTAATGGGCTTAACCTCCAGTATAGACTTAAAATGTCAAAGGAGCAAGTGCTTAAAAATACAGTTGAATGCATCGAATACGCGAAAGGGCATGGAGTTGTTGTTGATTTTGTTTTGGAAGATGCCTCCAGAACGCCGCTGCAGGATATTTTACAAATTTTTGAAGCTGCGTTGAAGGCTGGTGCGGATCGGCTGGTAATCGCTGACACTGTTGGTTTCCTTAGGCCTCTGTCAACTCACTATCTGGTGTCTCATGTAAGGGACGGACTGCAACAGTTGCTTAACAAGAATGTGCCTCTCGTCATCCACTGCCACAATGATTTCGGCCTAGCCACGGCAAACACTTTAGCTGCCGTGGAGGAAGGCATCGCGTACGTGCAGACATGTATAGCTGGATTCGCAGAAAGAGCTGGAGTTGCACCATTGGAGGAAGTTGTAGCCGCTTTAGAAATTTTATACAACATCGACACAGACGTAGACATGAAAAAACTCTTCAGACTTGCGCAACAGGCGGAAAAAAGCTTCGCGTTGCCAATACAGTTTCATAAGCCAATCGTCGGCGAAAACATTTTTTCATATGAAGTTGATGAACATGTTGAGGGAATGATGGCTCACCCGTTACTTTATGGACCTTTTCCTCCGGAAATGATTGAGAGGGAAACACAGTTTTATATCGGTAGAACCGGGGGAAGACAACTTGTTGAAGAGCGTCTTAAGACTGCAGGGATAAAGACTACACCTTGGCAAACAGAGGAAATAGTGAAGAGGATTAGAAGTTTGCAGGAAAGCCTAGATAAAGGCGGGGCTCAAATGACTTTTTACCAGATTAAGAAACTGATGAAGGATTTGCGGAGAGGGTTAACTGAAGAGGATTTCTGGCGTATAGTTGAGCAAGTCACGAGGCAAAAGCCGAAAATACTGCAGCCTTCACCAGATGCAAAAGATTCCTAGGTTAAGGCTAGCTGTTCAGTAACTTTTATTATTTCTTTTCTATTCAGTGGTCTCGGATAGTTGTAGATAGGCCCGCTTGGCTTCTCATTATAGTACGGCCGATTGCAGTCGGGACACCCGGAAGTCATGAAAGGTTCTCCAGATTCAACTATCTGCCCTAAAATTTGAGAGCTAACACCAAAATCTGTCAAGCAGCCGCCACCGTTAAACTTCATGATGTTCGCTGTTGCTAATCGGTGAAAAATCAGGTGTCGCGCCAACTGCATTCGTCTATACTGCTGAATTGGCGGTTGCTTTCGATTTTCTAATGCGGTTCCCGCAACAGGTGTAAACGCAAAAAGAGCCGGTAGAACTCCCATGTCAACGCATCGCTGAATCATGTTCACCATCTCTCTTTCAGTCTCGCCTAAACCTACAATCAAATGCGTACTGACCTTTCCTATTCCGAAAACTTTAACAGCTTCTTCTAAAAGGAATAATTGCCTCTTCATGTCGTACGGTCCGCCAGCCGAAAAGCCTTTAACCTTGTCGAAGATTTCCTCTGTCACAGCGTCTAAGGGTATACTTATTCTTTCAACGCCTGCCGCGGCTAAACGCTTTACGTTTTCAAGATTTAACGGTTGACATGAAACTGAAACCGGAACCTTTACACGATGCGAAACAGCCTTGACAAGCGAAAGTATATGAATGAAAACATCTGGATAGTTCAAAGCCTGTATGCAGACACGCTTTACGACGCCGCTTCTAACAGCTTCTTCAATCCCGACAAGAACACGTTCTGTTGCAAAAGAAGGCCAAGATACCCTTGAAAGCATATCTGCCCTGCCCCGGCTTTTTGCAGCCTGAGGACAGAACCTGCAGTTCGCCAGACACTTTCCCCTCCGATAAGTCATTAAATAGGCTGTAGTTGGCAAAGCGTCAAGTTTTCCGTCAAGTAGGCCTATCACTATTGCTGAGCCCAAGGAAACCCGAACTTTTTCAGGAATTATCCTCTCCAACTCCGAGGCCAAACCTACATCCTTCCACCTAACCTAATAATAAACACAATCTTTCAGCGTTTGTACTTTTCTGCTAAAACTCTTTAAAGTAATTAATTGTATTTTGTCATATCAAGGTTTAGGTTAACTGTAAATCGCAAGATACAAAGAGCTTGTAAAAGCCCCATTGCAACAACAGCGACCTTGAAGGTAACGAAGCAGGATAAAGGCCGAAATAGAAAAATTTGATGGGCAAAGCTTAAGCGAAATTTATTAAGCAACATAACCTTTATTAAAGAGGAAAATGGATCTCCCTAATCCTGAGACAATTTGGCAGATGCCTGAAAAAGAGTTATTCACTCTTTTGAACAGCAATACCCTTGGTTTAATGCCTAGAAAAATTTATTTTTACGCGCCAAGTTTCACGTATTACAAGACAGCGTACTTCTGTTCGTCGGCTAAGGATTTCCCAACAATTTCAGTGACAGGAACGGGATGCGCGTTAAAATGTAAACACTGCGGAGGAAAAGTTTTAGAAAACATGTATCCTGCAAAAACCCCAGAAGAACTTTACAACCTATGCGCTAAGCTTAAAACGGAAGGTGCTGTTGGCTGCCTAATCAGCGGAGGATGCCTATCAGACGGTTCAGTTCCGCTGGACAGGTTTATCAAAACCATAGGTAAGTTGAAGGCTGACTTTGGACTTACTGTTTTCACTCATGTTGGAGTTGTAGATCTTGAGAAGGCTCTAAGGCTTAAGGAGGCAAGGGTTGACGCGGTTTTGATAGACATTATAGGAGCAGATGAAACAATAAAGGAAATCTACAACCTAAACGTTACAGTTGAGAACTATAAAAGTTCTTTAAAGGCCTTAAGTCAAGCTGGCCTGCATTTCGTCCCTCACATTATCGTAGGGCTCCATTATGGAAAGCTTAAGGGAGAGCTGAATGCTTTACAGATGATTTCGAAATACAAACCCTCGGCCCTCGTCATAATCGCCTTCATGCCAATACATGGAACTGAAATGGCTTGTGTAGAGCCTCCAAAACCCATAGACATAGCCAGAGTTGTAACCATTGCAAGGATAATGTTTCCAGAAACACCCATAGCATTAGGATGTATGCGTCCAAAGGGCAGACATCGGAAAGTGACAGATATTTTGGCAATAAAGGCCGGCTTAAATGCCATAGCGTTTCCAGCTGAAGAAGCTATAAAATTCGCCGAGGAAAATAATTGCAGAATAAGTTTTTCACGTTACTGTTGTTCCCAAATCTATCTGGACGCGTTTGAATTTAAGCCATTTGAAAGATGAAGAGTTTATTGTTTGCAAAAAGTTCTTTTTCCAATCTTCACCCAGCTGATAAATCGTTTGCTTCTCAAAAGACGTGGAAAAAATTAAATTGGGAAACATTCAGAGTTTATTGCAAAGGTTGAGGGTATGGCAAAAGTTAAAGTTGATTGGAATAACTGCAACGGCGACGGTGTATGCGTAGAAATCTGCCCAGTAAACGTGTTTGAACTTAAGAAGTTGCCAGAATACCTGGATACGCAAAAGTCTGTACCCGTTAATGAAAGCGACTGCATAGCCTGCATGGCATGTGTAACATCATGTCCCACACAAGCAATAACTGTTGAAGAATAAAGAGTGTAAGGTATAGTCACTATTCTCGGCTTAAATCCCCTTTTTATATTACCTCACGAATGGATGTTTTGCAGAATTTAGCATCTAAATGAGACCTAGGAATGTTTGACAAGTTAATGCAAACGCGGCGATCGCAAGCATTAGTACGCTCCAAGCCCTTGTAACTTTGTGGCTTCGCATGTTCATAACAAATAAAGCGAAGGTTACGAGAAGCATGAAAGGAACTGTTAACAAAGCCTCGTATGAATTCACATGGAAAGATCTTATGAGTCCCACTGTTCCAAGGACAAGCGTCATGGTTATTATATTGTCGCCAATAACATTGCCTATGGATATTTCATGCTCACCTCGCAGTGCAGCAGCCACCGAGACAGCGGTTTCAGGGACAACACAGCCCAAAGCCATTATCGTTAGTCCAGCGTAGAAATGGCTTAAGCCGAAAATCTCAGCCATAGTAACAGCACTGTAAACAAGTAAGAAAGTTCCGAATATCAATGCGATGCCGCCGAAAACCATCATAACCGCTGGTTTGGCAATTTCCTTTCGCGCCTCATTTCCCAAGTTGCCGTTTCCATTTCCCCTACGGATAGAATAACAGATAAAAATAGGATATAGAGCCAAAAAAAGAAGCCCAGCATACCATGTAAATATGCCTGATGTAACTGTCAAAATCAAAAGCAAAACAGCAAGCCCCATCATGAAAAGACATTCCCAACTGATTTCGGAGTTCTTTATCTTAAATTCACCTATTAAGCCGCAAACACCAACAATTAAGGGAATATTATAGATGTTTGAGCCTACTATGTTGCCTAAAGCCATCTGGGATGAGCCGAAAAAGGCAGCGGTTAATGAACTTAAAAGTTCCGGCATGGAGGTTACAGACGCAACAAAAACTGTTCCAACGACAACCTTATGAAGATTTAAGCCCAAAGCTATTCTCGCTGCTGCTTGAACTATCTTTTCCGCACCCAAATATAGGAGCGTCATGCTCGCTATGAAAGCAGCGACGCTTAATGTTAAAGCCATAGTTTTCCACTTCAATTTTCTCACACATTTTAAAGACAAAAATATAAACCTATCTAAGCCAAGCTGATCTTGCAGGTTGGAAACCATTAGTACATTTGACCCTTTTTCAAAGACCACTTTTAGAGATTATCGACTTCAGGGCTGGATGAAAACTCTAAGCCTATTTAATGCGTTCAGCTTTTCCCTGTTTCCAACTTTTGCATCCTCAACAGCTTTCCGCAGTATCTGCACGGACTCATCCATGGCTTTTCTGTCCACAGGGTAGGGAACCCCGTCTTTCCCTCCATAGGCGAAAGAATATTTCACAGGATCTTTCCAGCTCGGCTTCTCGCCATATATAAGCTCAGCGATAAGTGCTAAACCTCTCACGGTTGCGGCGCCTACCCCTTTAAAACTTAAAAGTTCTTCATAAGTTTGAGGCTTAAACTCATAAACCCGCCGAATAGCTTCCCAGTTTATGTTAGTCGGCATCGACAAAACATCGAGAGGATAATCTGCCCAAATGGTTTGCACTTTCTTCGGGAACCAATCATCCAAAGACTTCTGGCAGGCAGGTTTAATAGACATAAAAAGCCTCATCAACCTTTTCGGCGTTTCACGTGTCAAATCCAAAGAGGTTCTCCTGCAACCTTCGCTTTCCTCAGCAGTCATGTCTAACACAACTGTGCGTCTTACATCGCCGACAATAGCGCTGTGAGGTTCAACAACAAAGTTTTTAACACTTTCCGAAAGCCAATGGTACCGTCTTGCTGAACGATCATGAAGACACATGCCCTGCTGGATTACAGCCCATCTGCCCCTTTCATCAACAAAGAAAGCGTGATGATAAAGCTGATAACCTGCCTGAACAGCCGTATTGTCAACCTTAGCGCTCATCTTACTCGCGTAACGGAGACTCGTGATTTTACTGTCTGAAAATCCGAATTTTTCACACACACGTGCAATTTCTGAGGGAGTTTGCCTCGAGATTCTGCCTTTTCCACCGCAGACAGCAACACCGTGCTCTTCAGGAGTCACTGCTTGCTTCAAGATTCCAGTAACCACGGTAGTTACACCTGAAGAGTGCCAATCATACCCCAAAACGCAACCTAAAGCCTGAAACCAAAACGGGTTAGAGAGGCGTTTTAAGAATTCGCCGGTTCCATACTCGTCAACAATTACAGTTGCAATCTCTTTGGCAAGTTTCTTCATACGATTAACTAGCCATTTAGGTGCCTTTCCGTAATGCAAGGGAAGTTTTGCAACACCTGTTCTCTGCATCAGCTGCCCAAACCCATTAAAAAGTATGCTTAATGTCTATTTTTGTCTTGCCGCAAACATCGACTTTACGGCTGGTCAAGACCCATTGGCCATTTACACTTTATGTAATCCTATAATCAACCAAACGGTTCCAGTGGATCCAAATTATGTCGACCCGCTGACGTATTGATTTTTCGCAGCGAACGCCAGCATTTTTACGAGAAGAAAAACCAGCTGCTTTTTACACTAACTATTAACAATTTTTATTTTTGATTGAAGAAAGTTATTGAAGACTGACTAAATGCTTTATTAAGCGTCCCTCCCGATCCATTTCGCCTTTGCGGATGCGCGTAGTAGATATGGGTGAATGGTTTTCAGAAGTGATCATTTCGATGACCACAATTTTTAGTGGTTTAAGTCCACGTTTGACTCTCTTTTCGTTTATTTTTATAGCGGTTGGTTCTGTTTCTCTGCTGACTACCAATGCTTCAATGCAGCCTCTTTGAAGGGTAGTTCCATATGCATCGTTTAAAGGGATGATTTTAGCTCTTTCCAGCAACCTGTTTTTCCGGAGAAAATTTCTTAACTCTGCAAGTCTCTCTTTGTATGGAGCCACTAAGTGGGGTTTATTCATTTTCGCTACAAACTCGTCTGTGCATAGGCCTATTAACACTTGCTCGCCGACTTCGAAGGCCTTTAAAAGCAGTGTTCTGTGACCTTTGTGGAGACTGTCAAAAGTTCCGCCGACAGCTGCAATCCTGAACCTTTTCTCCGCCATTCCTACCCCAACAGTCTTGCTCCTTGAAGTTCAACATTAGCCATGAGAACACTTCCCTCTGGCAAAACTTGCTTAAAAGCTTGCACCACCCTTTCAGCGTTTTCTAATGTTGTTAATGCGTGTACAGCTTCTCCAACCATGTTCTGAGCTGCGCCTATTGCTCCAGCTTCGTCAGCTATTTGGAACATTTTACGAATCCTATCGGTTGCAAATCCGGTTTTTATGGCAAATTCACGGCTGCATAACAGAAAATTTTCAAGTGAGGGTTCGTTAAAGATTTTTTCAAGGGTTTTCCTACCCCACTTGTTCACTGCTAAACGTTTTTCAGTCGAGGATAGAACAGCCTTGGTCGAGATTGGACTGAGAACGCCGGCTACAATTATGTAATCAGAGGATATTGGTATATGGTCGATTACGGCGGTTCCAGGGCTTCCAGGCTCAACAGTTATCGCGCAGCCTCCACCAATCATTAGGGGAGCCACGGTGCCTAAACCTGTTTTGCATTTAATTTCTGCAATATGGGCGATTTTGCCAAGCTGATTATATGTTAGTTTTAACCCTAAAGCCTTAGAAAGTGCCAGAGCAGCTGTTATGGCGGCAGCGGCGCTTGACCCGAAACCGGCGCCTATAGGAACGTTAACCCAATGCCTAACTTCAACACAATAATTGCCGTCTGCTTTTTCCAGAAGCATTTCTATAACAGTTCGCGTTGTTTCTGCTTTCGGAAAGTTCTTCTCATTGATGTAGATTTCTATGCTGTTTTTTTCATCTTGTGAAACGGTGACCTCTGTCGTCACACCTTTCTGAATCCCGAAACCTCCTCCTCTGGCTCCAACCTTTCCAAGATCTCTGAGCGGAGTTCCATCAGGTTCAGTGTCGCAGATTTCGAAAAAGCTGGAAATTCCAGCTGGGCTAAAAGCTCTTGCAGTTTTCAATTTCATCTACTCTTTTCTGTTTGAGCCAGTCTTGGGAAAGCATTGCGACATGCCTTAATAATCGGCGGACCTAAGAGAAGGACGAAGGGAATTTCTGTTGCAAACGTCCACACGAATATTAGCGGCATAAGCGATGGCGGAAGAGGCGTCTTAAAGTATCCTTGCGCGGAGAAGAAGACTTGACTGTAAGCCCAAACCACAGGAGCTATTATTAAACTTGCAACTCCAAGCCCGATAATGGAACCAATGGTGTATGTTTTCCATTCAGGCCAAAACTTTGCAACAATTGTCATAAGGGTTATGCTTGCAATAACTGCTACAGCAAACACGAGCGCACTAGTGTATGAAGGCCAACCTGTGAAAATCTCAGACTCCACAGGCAAAAGAATGGTAGGTAACGTCAAGCCGGCAATCATAGCTACGCCGCCTATGAACATGCTTGTACTTATCCTCTTCCAGGTAAGGTTTGTACGTGTGATATAGCCTATTAAAAAGCATCCTGCGAAATTGGAAGTCACTCCGGCGGATAGGCTTAGCAAGGGGTCTCCATGAAACAGCATGTCTCGAATGAATATTCCAATCGCTGCACCAGTTCCGCCGACCCAAGGTCCAAAAAGAACTGAAAAGGCAGCTGGAATTACAGCAGCCGGCCAGAAGGCTACTCCTCCAAAGGTTATGCCTAAATCTGTCAAGCGGCCGATTATGGCGTACAGTGCTGCGCAAACTCCTGCCATCGCTACATTTAAAGCTTTCATTCTCTGCTCCTCAACGCGGGTTAAAAGCGTGTTCCTAAATAAGAATTTCCTATGAATTCTTTAAACATGTTTAAACAAGCGTTCACCGAGGGGCTTAAGCGTTCTGCACAGGTTTCAGATTCAATTTCGCAGTAAATTTTCGCGCTCTTTAAATAGGCACAGTTGCATTTTTATTCGAGAAACAGGAGGCCTGCAATGAGTGAAAAACGTGATTGGCGTCACATTTACACTCTTTTGAAATTAGCTGAAATGGGAGCCCATCGGAGAACAGCTAAGGTCTCAACGGAGTTTCTAGCTAGAAAATTAGGGGCTTCTCAACAGTCAGCCTCCCGTCACTTGATAGAATTAGAACGCAAAGGCTGGATTAAAAGAACCATCACTCCAGAAGGGTGCCTATTACAGGTTACAGAATCTGGGGTTAAAGAGTTGAAAAAGCTTTATACGAGCCTAAGCTTTTTGATGGAGGCAGTTTATCCTCCATCAGTAACCCTTGAAGGTGTAGTTTTCACCGGGCTCGGTGAAGGCGCATACTACGTTACAAGGGATCCTTACCGACGGCAGTTCATGGAAAAGTTAGGCTTCGACCCGTATCCGGGAACACTGAACCTGAAACTTGTCACGGAATATGATGTTAAAACACGTTCAGAACTTGATGCGTATCCAGCGATAGAAATCGAAGGTTTCAAAAATGAGAACCGCACTTTTGGACCGGTGAAATGCTACCCAACAATAATAGAAAACCAGGTCAGAGGAGCACTTGTTTCAGCCTTAAGAAGCCACTACAATTCCTCAGTGATAGAATTAATTGCTCCGACATGTTTAAGAAAACATTTAGCTCTAAAAGACGGCTACAAAGTTAAAGTGGAAGTTCTGACTCTTCCA
This sequence comes from Bathyarchaeia archaeon, assembly GCA_038826715.1. GTDB lineage: Archaea > Thermoproteota > Bathyarchaeia > Bathyarchaeales > Bathycorpusculaceae > JAWBOH01. Next base: position 27,568 of record JAWBOH010000016.1, read on the forward strand.
TAAATTTGCAAAAGTCATCTCTTATAATGTTCTATAATTTTCTGTTTAATTTTTGAGGAACTGTCAAGCTCATCTTCTCCAAACTTCCCGATACGAACAACGTCTATACTTAAACCCCTCCCCTGAATATAACCTCTAACGGCTTTTTCCATCCCGTCCTGATCATGACCTACAGCTATTACATCAGGCTTAATCTTTTCAATAACCTTACCAATGTCAAAATCCTCAAAGCCTAAAACCGCCTCATCCACAACTTTCAACGATTCAACCAACGCCCGACGCTGGTTTTCAGGTATAACAGGCTTAGAACCCTTCCTCTTTTCAACAGTGCTATCTCTCGCCACAATCACAATCAGCTCAGCGTTTTTCCCACCTGACTTTTTGGCTTCCTCTAAATAACGAACATGTCCAAGATGCAGCAGATCAAACACTCCTGAAGCCAAAACTATCTTCCGCTTCTTTCCAGTTTTCACTCCACTTTCGCTGGCCATTCAAACTTCACGGCTCCTAACATTTTTAAAGCGTCCAGCAAACCCTCGCAATAAGCAATTGAAGCAAGACTTACCTCAAACTGTTTACTCTCACTATAATATTTTGCGTCTTGCAGATAGGCTTTCGCCAATTCAACAACCTTCAAAACAGAACCCTTAGATGCTTGTAAACAATTCTCGACAACTTCCAATATGCCGAAAACATGTTCTGCAGACGCGATGTATCTTGAAACAAGCGTTTCTATGCTTATTCCACAAGCCTCCTAACATTTAACGGAGCTTTGGCAAAAACTATTAGAGCTTCAGCCTCCATAAAATGAAGCTTCCCTAGAAAAATTATAGTGTAAGGCGGACTGCCAAAATCGTACTTTAAAAGTTCTCTAACATAATCGGCTTTAACAGCAGGGTTTGGACTTCCCACTCTGGCCACCCCTACAGCAAGCGTTTCGTAAGTTAAAACGCCACTCCCTTTTTTCTCTTCAACCTTTAAAAGCATCTCAAGAGCCTCTTGAACGCTTAGGTAACGGCCTGCTTCAACATCCACATCTAAAAGGCAGAGTGAGTGAAGCCCCAGATTCATATTTTGAACTATAACCGTGTAAGGAGTTTCTGAAAAATTTTCCGGAAACGGGATGGTGACGCTTTTTCCAAATTTATAGTTGTGCAAACCGCACACGCCAATAACCGCTGAGATTATAGACGCGCCGTGAACCACACGGGTCCTGATGCCTAGTCTTTCAGCTTCAAGTCTAAGCGCTACATGTGTCGTAGCAATAAAAGGATCCCCAGGAACCAGTAAGACAGCTTTGCCTTTACGGGCAGCTTCTAAAACAACAACCCCATTTTCATCCTCAAGCTGCCTTCTAGAAACAACTTGAACTTTTCTGCCCACAATGCTTTCAAAATTTTCAAACGAGAATCCAGGCATAAGACTAGTGTAAGACTCTGAAAAAACCGCGTTAGCAGTTTTAATTTCTTCCAACCCCTTCAATGTTAAACCTTTTTCGTCATGCAGTCCTAAACCGATAAACACAAGTTCACCCAAAACCATCCCTTTCAAATACCAAACATCGAAAGCTTAAAACTGTTTTCCAAATAGACTTCACCGCATCACTTATTAGCACCATCCAAAATGCATATTCTAGAAAGGACAGTGAGGGCCCGTAGCTCAGTAAGGTAGAGCGGCGGACCAAACCGCTGCACGGGTTGGGTTGAGGCTCTTAACCCGTAGGTCCCGGGTTCAATTCCCGGCGGGCCCGCCAAAGAAAGAGACAAAGCTTATAGAAGGAGTCTTCTGACGTGAAAGGTCTTGACTGGAAATGGCTGACGTCAACGAACTCATTAAAGTAATAGTCTCGAAGTTTCCGGAAATCTCAAAAGACACAATATTGAAGAAAATAGAGGATGAACGTGAAAAATCTGGAGGTTTAATTTCCGACGATGTCTTGTTTCGGATGGTTGCAGCTGAGTTTGGCGTCGAAATTTCAGGCAAAGCCTCGGTGCCTACACCAACCATAGAAAGCCTCGTTCCAGGCTTAAGCGACGTGTCCATTGTCGGAAGAATCATCGCGGTTTACCCGGCTAAAATTTTGGAAAAGAACAAGAGATTAAAGTTTGCAAGCATCCTCATTGCTGACAAAAGTGGAGTTATGCGAATTGTGTTGTGGAATGATAAGGCTGAACTTCTTGAATTTCAAAAGATAGAAGTTGGACAGGTTGTAAGGTTTTCCCATGGATATACGAAGGAAAGTCGCTGGGGAAATGTGGAACTCCACTTAGCAGAAAAGGGAGAAATTGAAATCCTTTCTGAAAATTGGGACGGTGAAAACTATCCAACCATTGCTGAACTTTCAACAAAAATTAGGGCAATCAACAGCGCTTTAAAAAACAGAAGGCTGAATATTGTTGGAAAGGTTAAGCAAATAGTTCAAGAGTCAACCTTTGAAAGGAAAGATTTGAAAGTTGGAAAAGTCATGCGTTTAGTTTTGATGGATGAAACAGGCGAAATATCTCTAGTGGTTTGGAATGATAAAGTCAACGAGGTTAAACAAGTTCTCGAAAAAAGCACTATAATGCAAATTGTAAACGCTAAGGTAAAGAAGACGATTAACGGAAAAATGGAGATCCATGCAGATCATGAAACATATATAGACGTTTTCAAACCTGGAAAGTTTCTGAAAATAGCAGAGTTAAAAGAAGGCTTGAAAAACGTTAATGTCGAGGGTGAAGTGGTAACCAAACCAATTTTGAGAATTGTGAAAACATCCAAGGGCGAAACTGTAAAGCTGGCAGTTTTCGAAATAAAGGATGAAAGTGGGAGAATTTGGGTTTCAGCATGGAGAAAAAACGCTGAAAAAACTTTAAACCTTAAAACAGGCGAAAAAGTGGCTTTCCAAAACGTTAGTGTTAAAAAGGGGTTTGGAGATCAATTGGAAATATCTACAAGAAACACAACCACGATAGAAATAATGTCTAGGGAAACAGATCTATGTTAAATTCAACTGTTTAGGGATTCGCTTACAAAAATTATGCTGAATTTTATAGTAGCGCGTCGATAAAAACGTCAAAGTGTCATCTCCAAGTATTCTCACATGTTCCTGAAGGCAATAATAAAGCAAGATACAAGATCCTGCTGAAAAATTCAGGCAGGTAAATCATTCTATTTAGCAACGTTGATAAAGATTAACTTTGGATGTAGGATACGCTGACAATTTTAGAAGATCCATGAAAACGACGTATCCTTTAAGAATATGTATCAAAGGTTCATCTAAACATAATAGAGAAGGCTAATTTCTATGCGAACATTGAGGTTCAGGTGAGAATTTATATTGTGGATGTTACAACTTGAAAAGCTGTTTTGTAATCATTAACCTGTTTGGCGACTTCTCATAACGGAATCTCTGGCTCAATAACTAGACGGTTTATCCCTATTTCTTCCAAGTTTTTAGGGATTTCTTGATTTTTAAGGAACACCGTGTTTCCTTTACGTATTAAGGTAACTGGCATTACAGGAGCTTTCAGATAGGAAGTGTATTTTCGGCATTCCTTTTTGCATGGGAAGATTCCGACAACATCTTCCATGCCGTAAACGTTGCATGATATGGCGAGACACAGCCTGGATGTTGTCACGTAAACATAAGGTGTATAAAGGGATGCGTTAAACCCTAAGTTTTTGAAGTTTGTTTTGACTCCTTGAAGTGTGTTGTCAACTTCTACTCTCTTCACTCCTTTTTCTTTCAGAAAATTTTGAAAAATTGGCACGTTTATGTTTAAGCCTTTAAAATATTCTATGGCTGTTTCTGGAAGCGAGTCTATGAAAATTAGCAGTCTGGGATCCCGTTTCATTTTGTTCAGCAGACGTCCGATTACAGGTTCAAAATTAGGGTATTTCAAATTTAAGACATGCAGTATTCCCCAATCGTTGAAAATAACTTCACTTTCAGGTTTTCTTTCAGCTATTATGGCAAGTAATTTTTCTATACGCTTTAGCCCAGCATCAGTTACATAGGGCGTAACGAAACTGAAGCTCAAATTGTTTTCCAACACAAACTTTAATGTTGCATCCACTTCCTCTGGCGAGGGAAGCAAACGTTCACAAAACTCGTTGCCGAAATAGATTCTTGAGAAACTTGTATTCCAAGATTTCAGTTTCTCAACGTTTGTAGCATATAATGCCTGCTCCAATTTTAGAACATCACCTCAGGGTAATAACACATTATTATTCTGCATGGACAGCCATACGTTTCTCTGTAAAGTTTCCTTACAATGTTTCTAAACTGCTCCTTTGAAGAGGCTTTGTCCAGAAGTTCTCGCATGCTGTAGACGAATTTGACATCTCTGATTTTTTTATCTTTAGGATAGCCGCGTCCAACAATTTTAACAGTTGTAACTCCCATTTGACTGAATTCGTAAAGGGCGCAGACTCCGCATGGCCTGTCGTCTATATGGAACCTATTCCATACATACTGCCTTGTCAAGGCAGCTATTTCTTCGATTTCTTCCTTTTCGCTGTGTTGAACACTGGACAGTTGAACTCCATAATTGAGCATACAAGCGTTTTTGTAAAAAGGGTCGTTTGAAGCGAAATGCATGAACGTGCAGAGTCCATCAACATTTGCGCAACGCGAGTTAAGAATGAAAACTGTGGTTTCAACACCGTTAACGTTGCGGATGATTCCTCCAATTTCTTCAATTGTCAAGTGTCTGTCAAGGGTTACGCCGCTTGCACCTAAATCCTTATAAAACTTTACGGTTTCAGAATTGAAGGTTGCACCTCCAGTGCTTATATGCAGCTTTGCACCCGTGCCTAACTCTTTCAACGTCAATAAAAGTGCAATGTCTGAAATGAGGAAGGCGTCAACACCTGCATTCACCGCTTTTTCTACGTATCTTAAAAGGAGAGGATACTGCCGCCATATATAGTAGTGTTCGTTCAAAGTTAAAATCACTGGAACATCGTATGAATGTGCTATTTCAACGCATTTCTTGAGTTCGTCAAATGATGTAAAATTGCAGTTTAAAGCAGGTCTTCTGTTAACAGCTGCGAAAGGATACTGCCCCAACCACTCAACAGACATAACTCCGCAATAAAGCTCGTCAGCACCTGCCTCGATTATGTCACGAGTCTCTTCAACCTTGTCTACAGGAGCTAGAATTCTCACTTTAGAATCTCCATTTAAGTCTATTCAAACCCTAAATATAATCTTGTAAAAAGATAGCGGATGAAAACCTGCCTGCTTATCATAGGCGGTTAGGGCATAAGTAACTTACGTGCTGCTTTCTTCAGGCACTATATACCGCCTTGGGTTAGATATTAGGTTAGGATCTAACGCTTTCTTTATCTTCATCAAGTAAATGTGAAAGTTTGTAAATAGTGGACCAAGAGACTTTTGCGCTTCGTCTCCGTGAAGATGCATGCTTGCATGTAACCTCCGTTCAATATCGTCCTGCATTGAAACCTTCAGCATTTCACCTACTGCCCTCACTTGTTCACGATCATGAACATCATAATGGAAAATGCTTTCAACATTGGCATATCTGCCCCATTCAAATGCACATATCCACACATTATCCCCGTCGTCCATTAACAATCCTCTTTCAAAAAATGGTTTCTTCAAATCCAAAACCTTAGCTCCACACTGTACACAGCGATCTATTGATTCAGTGCCGCCCTTCATGCTCATAAAGGCTGTAGGACGCCAACTACGATTCGTGGTCCAACATCTTACCGCCCATCCAAGCATAACATTCTTTGTTTTCTCATACACTTTTCGGGATGCTTCCTCGCCGCCAGTTTCAGCTATAATTTCTCTCACAACTTTCTCTTGATAATCCAACTCTTCCTTTGACCATGCTGACAGAAAAATTATCAATAAAAGTTTCAACTGTTCTTGGAAGTATCCACTTGCCCATTCCTTCCAAAATTCTTCACTTGAAGCAGTAAACTCTGTTACGAGATGTTGGCCAAGCGACTTACTGACACACATTCCAATTTCGTTTTTTCCAATCTCGTACATTGCGTCTGCAAGTTTTTTCCAACTTGGCATTTTAAACAAAAGAAGCTTGAACTTATCCTCTGGCAGTTCAATTTCATATTCTGGAGAAGTTCCCCTTGCCTGAAGAACCCGCGGTCCAGGCCACGGATACAGCCTAACAGCTGCTTTCGTGACAACGCCTAAACCAGACGCTGGACCAGTGTATCCTCTTAATCCCCTTAGGCTGGGACCTGGGCCTTCAGCGCTAAACCAGCCGGCGCCAACGCCTGCTGAGCCCACCTTAACGACTTCGCCTATAGGCGTAACCCACTCGTATGCGCAAAGATTTCGCGGGTTATACCCGCAAATGTTTCCGTGAAAGCTGTGTCCATGCCACGATGTTGTACTTGCCACAACTGAACATTGCGGTCCAGAAGATGGAACGACGCTGAACAGTCCTTTCTTCATCACTTCTGATTGAAGTTGAGCGTGAGTGACGCCAGGTTCAACTAAAGCTATTCTGTTCTTCGCGTCTATTCTAATTATTCGATTCATCCTTTTAAGGTCCATTAAAAGCATTCCAGGAGCGTCGGGAAACGCTGCAGGCATTAAGCCTGTTGAAAAAGCCACAAACGGTATTTTGTATCTATTGCATATGCGAATTACATCTCTAACTTCCAGAGTGCTGCCAGGCAGTGTTACAGCGTCTGGTTTAACCACTCCGCCTAAAATGTCGCCTACCTGACCCATTATCCTCGAATAAGCCATCATCACTGCTTCATTTTCGCTTATGTATTTCTCACCAACAACGTTTTCAAGCATCTTATACGCAACTTTATCTATAGGCATAAACCACACCTCACTTTACAGCCTTATAAACTAGCTGTGCAAGATCATAAAATGCAACTGAGTTCTTTCTTCTTTCAATGGTTTCCATGAAGTTTTGGGCGCAAAATGGGCAGCAGGACACTATGGCATCTGCACCTGTTGCTTTAGCTTCATCTACTCTCTCCCCAGCGGCAAAAGTTGCCAAGTCTGGAAACGCTTCTCTCACGCCTCCACCGCCTCCGCAGCAAAAAGCATACTCTCTAATTCGCTCCATTTCCCTCAGCTCCACTCCAGGTATCGCTTTCAACACTTCTCTAGGCGCATCATAGACGCCGTTTGTTCCTCTCCTCCAAACTTTAGGAGGCTCGCGGATTCCATACTTCTTAACCACTCCCTCCCATGGAATGTAAGGTTCAGAGTTTCTACCAAGATAACAGGGATCATGATATGTAACCTTCATCGAAACCTTCCTGTGAAATCTCAATCTGCCTTCTTTGATTAACTGGTTAACAAGCTCAGCTGTATGCAAAACTTGAATGCCGTGTTCTTTTCTTAAAAACTTGGGATATTCAACTTTTAAGGTCTCATAGCAATGGGCACAGCTCGTTAAAACCTTCTTTACGCCTATTTCTCTTAGAGCTTCAACGTTGCGTTCCATGAAAAGTTTGAATTGATCCACTTGTCCAATTCTGTATAGGGGTCCTCCGCAACACCTTTCTAAGCTGAGCAACGTAAAATCAACATCTGCAGCGTTGAGTATACGCATGGTAGCTTCAGCAATCTCTGGCTTAAAATGGTATGTTGCACAACCCACAAAGTACACAGTGTCCGCGTCCTTAGAGATTTTCACATCGTTGGGAACCCTTAATTTTTCGCGAGAAATCGCATGTTTTTCAGCCCATTCGACAAACCTTTTATGCGCAGGCAAAGGCCCTATGCCATGATCGACAGCTTCGGCTCTAAGCTCAAGCAAAATGTCGAGAACCTCAATGTCTTGAACAAGCTTACAGATAACGTCGCACGCACCACATAAAGTACACGCATACAATATCTCCGGCAGACCCTTCGTGTTCCAGTCAAGTTCGTCCCTAGCAAGTTTATACGCTATGTTTAGCAATCCCTGACCTGAATTACAGTCCCAAGCGTAATATATGTTAGCAGGACATATTTTTGCAAACCTCCAGCTTTTAAGCATTGGCGCAGGAACCCATTTACAGGTTGAACACCGTGAACACAGTTCAAGATAATACATGTAATCTTTCAAACCCATCATTCATCACCTAGAAGATTTTGCCGGGATTTAAAATATTGTTTGGATCAAATACCCGTTTAATCTGCCTCAAAATTGCGGTGCCTTCACCATACCTGCTGTAAACCATTTTTGCCCATGGACCGTAAGGTCTACTGAAAAACGCGCCGCGGCTCATGAGAGCCTCGCTAGCCTCTAGTAAAAGTTTTTTAACAGTTTCGACTTCGCTTGAAACAGCAGGGTTGTAGGGCAAACTAAACTCGCAGTGGCAAGCGCTGCCCTTCATTAAAGGCTGCACGTATACGCCTAAATCCTTCACAGGATATCCATGTTCTAAAAGCATTCCACACATAACGTCAAGGAATCCTTTCACTTTGTCCAAAGTTGTTAGGAAGAAAATGTCCTGGCATGAACCCTTATACCTAAGCTTCCAGTAAGGTTCTTCACTCCATGGATTACCGAGCAATTCAACCATTTTCCCTTCTTTGCCAGGCGCGCCTGGAAAAACGCGTGTAGGTTCAAGCCTAAATTCTCGCGCTAACTCCATAAGGTATTTTTCTCGAATTCCCACTATTTCCTCTGCACGTCTATGTCCAGCAAGGCAAGTTATCAAAACCCACGACGGCAGATTCTCCCTCAAAATGTTGAACTCTTCAGGCCACTTCCCTGCAAGCATAACCGCTAAATTAAGGTTGTTCATAATTAAGCATTCGTGACATACACCTCCAAAACCGTAGTTCAGGAGGCTGTACGCAAAGTCAATAAGATTTTCAATGTTTCGAGAAGGCACAAAATAGGTCTTTTGAAGCCTCGGCATCAATTCAACCTTCATCGTTGCCCACGTCACTATGCCCATAGTACCCTGAGCACCCATAAAAAACCTGAAAAAGTCAGCTTGCCCCGGCCCGAAGGGGTTGACAAAATCTACGGAAAGCTCTTCAAGCGGACCTGGACCAGACGCTGAACCAGTTCTAAGTACATCGCCTGTTCCCAGAACCACATTTAAAGTCAGTATTGGATCTGCATAATCCCATTGATACCTCGGCATTGTTAAAGGCTCCCTTTCAAGAAAGCATGTAAGAACAGATTTGGAAGCCCGCGGCAACAGCGGACCTGCAAACCTTAAACCCCAGCGTTTAAGTTCAGGAACAAGCTCGCCGAAGGTGACTCCAGGCTCAACCATCACTACACGATTTCTCTCATCAATTTTCAAAATCCTTTTCAACCTGCTTAGATCTAGAATAATCCCCCCTTCACTAGGCACGGTGTCTCCGCGAAATCTAGGCGGACCTGAACTGACAGGCGTTATTGGAATCACATTTTCATTAGCCCATCTAACGATGCTTGAAACCTCATCAGCCTTTTTAGGATAAACCACAAGCATAGGCTTTCTTGGCTCAGCAAAGCTGTAATCCTTAGAATATTCCTCAAGAACTTTTACATCACTCGCAACGTTTTCATGGCCGACAATTTTCATAAGTCCTTTTTCTACAACTTCAAACATAACTTAACATCCACCCTCCCATTTCTGAACATGCGATGTGAAATCGTTATTTTTGACACTTTGTAATTTGTTATACCTTAAGTTTTAATATTGAGTTCAAATTACTTTTATCGCACATATTTCAAAGATTTTATATATAATTTTCGCCATTAACCTCGCGCGAACCTTTTTAGGCTTTGTTCAACCACTTATCTTCGCAAAGTTCAAAATAATTTGGAAATGTGATATAAGATTGCGGATTGGCAAATTTTGGGGACATTTTTCCTCACATTCCCCGCATTTAATACATACGTCAATTCGGTTCTCTTTTGGAATATTTGCATAATACTTTTCGATTGCTTCGCGTTTTTCCTTTTCATCGAAGCTCCTGAGATTCTCATTGTAGAATGCCAGAATTTCAGGTATGCTGACGCCTTGAGGGCAAGGTGTGCAGTATCGGCACCCGGTGCATCCAACAAAGCCGTACTCGCGGTGTTTTTCTCTTATTCTCTCTATTGCTTTTAACTCTTCAGATGAAAGCGTGTCCTGGCTTAGGCGGCATGCCGTGTTGACGTTTTCAATAACCTGCTTCATAGTTGTCATTCCACTCAACACAACCGCAACCTCTGGATGACTGAAAACCCAGAGGAGAGCCAGTTCAGCAGGAGTTCTCTTTATCCCAGCATCATCCCATAACGCCTTAATTTCTTTTGGCGGTGTAACTGCAAGCAAACCGCCTTTTATCGGCTCCATAATTACTACTGCAAGTCCTTTAGAGGCAGCGTACTCAAGCCCTTCACGTCCAGGCGTTTGCCTACTGCTTTCAAAATCCACATAATTATACTGAATTTGACAGAAATCCCAATCATAGCTGTCAATTACCTCTTTAAAAACTTTGAACTCGTCATGAAAGCTGAACCCAAAATATTTGATTTTGCCATCAACAACTTGTCTTTCAACCCATTTAAGCGCATTCAATTCTAAAGCTTTCTTCCAAGTATCCCTGTTTAATCCATGAAAAAGGTAAAAATCGATATAATTGCGTTGAAGCCTCCTAAGCTGCTCATTAAAAACCTTGTCAAAATCATCTTTCGAATTAATTTGGCGAATAGGCATTTTGGTTGCAACTTTAGCCTTATTTCGATATTCACCTTTCAATGCTTTGCCAACAACAACCTCACTATTTCCACCATGGTATACATAAGCCGTATCAACATAGTTTACACCATGATCTACAGCATACCTAATCATTTTCACGGCTTCAGGCTCATTTATCTTAGTTGGATCACCATTAAGTATAGGCAAACGCATAGCACCGAAGCCGAGAACAGAAACCTGCCAATTTATTCGCCCAAATTTTCTGTAATTCAAAATCTCCCACACCGTCTAATAGCATATTTCTTAATTAACATATGCATTTTTGGCTTACACTTCCTTCTTCTTTCAGGCGTGTTTTAAGCTTTACGCGCATGCAAATCTCCATGCAAGCTTCACATCACAGACACAGCATAACGTCAAAAATATAATACGCTGAGATATGAATGCACCCCGTTGAAAAGCCACTTTTAAAAACTTGCATACAAAAACTCGTATGTTAAAGTGGCAAGGACAAAAAGAGACAACTAAATTGTTGGAATGTAAGTTCGAATGTGTGCTCACTTGTGAAAAGCTAACTATCTCGGAAAGAGGAAATAGGAATGCCTAGAACTCATTCCAAATCATGCGAAAAGTGCCGGGATAAGATTCGAGCCCGCGACCTCTGGACAGTTATGCACTTAGAATGCAAATTGCTATAAAGAATATGCTCTAATGTAGTCTTTGGAGGGTTATCTTGACAAAAGTGGTGGCTATAAATGGAAGCGTCCGTATGGAAAAGAGTAATACAGCGATGCTTATGGAGCCTTTTCTTGAAGGCATGAAGAAGGTTGGTGCGCATGTAGAGTTGTTCCATTTAAAACGCTTAAACATTAAGCCTTGCATCGGAGATTTTCATTGCTGGTACACGAAACCAGGCGAATGCATCATTTCTGACGATATGCAAATAATCTATCCCAAGCTACGCAGCGCAGACATTCTCGTGCTTGCTACACCAGTCTATATTCCCCTTCCAGGCGAGATGCAGAACTTCATCAATAGACTTTGTCCTCTTGTAGAACCAATCTTGGAAAAACGCGAAGGTCGCACACGAGCCAGATTTCATGAAAATGTTAAGATAAGAGAGATTGTGCTGGTTTCAGCGTGTGGTTGGTGGGAAATGGGCAACTTTGGAACTGTGCTGTGCATCGCTGAAGAGCTTGCAAAGGATGTGGGCATCGAATTTGCAGGTGCTATTCTCCGGCCGCATGCTTTTCTCATTGAGGAAAACAAAGAGAAAGCCAAAATTATCATAGAAGCATTGAAACAAGCTGGCGTTCAACTAATAAAAGACGGAAAAATGGCTGATGACATCCTGGAGACAATTAGTCAGCCTCTTATCTCTGAAGAAGAGCTCAAGCGTAGGTACAACGAATCATACTTGAAAGTAAAAAGTAGGCAAGCATATAATTAAAAATAGATAATGCCATTGAATAGAAAAAATAGGTTACAGTGCCGGGGGCGGGATTCGCGTCCCCGCGGCATGGCGATTTCTCCCGCAAAACCCCATTTTTCTGGAGAGATTCCCCGTCACAGGGCCCGTCGGCAATAATGTTGTAATATATCTTACAGGAGTTCGAGTCGAAGTTCGACAGACGTGAAATACATAA
>JAWBOH010000017.1:0-39720 GCA_038826715.1 Bathyarchaeia archaeon
GGTTTAAGCGGTGTTTCTGGCTCTGCGTTGCCGCTTGAGGTTCATGTTAGAAATGGAAGAATTGTTCGGGTAACTCCTTTCCACTTTCCCGAAAATGTTAAGCTTTACGAGATTAAAACTGATAGAGGCGTTTTCACAAGGCCTAAAAAACATGTTCCAGCCGCATTTATGCTGGCTTACAAGGAAAGGCTTCACTCTCCGAACAGGGTTAAATATCCGTTGAAGAGGGTTGACTGGAGCTCGGAAAATAGGAATCCCCAGAATAGGGGAAAAAGCGGTTTTGTTAGAATTTCGTGGGATGAAGCTGTAAAAATAATAGTTGATGAGATAAACAGAGTGAAAAAGGCTTACGGTTCAACTGAACCGATACTGGTTTTAGCAGATGGCCATGGGCAGTCTGGTTATCTGCAAACAACCCATTCTTGGGGACATTATTTCTTTGACAAATTGGGTTCAGGTTGGACTCAAGCGGTTAGAAACCCCGACAGTTGGGAAGGATATTACTATGGCGCCAAGCATGTATGGGGGTTCAACTCATCAGTGGGACATATCCCGCAAGACGCCGTATGGGATGATATACTTCAAAATTGTGAGCTTGTTATTTTTTCAGGATGCGATCCTGAAACAACGGTGCCAGGGTTTAGTGGGCAGATGGGGACATATTTTTGCGGATACTTAAAACAGGCTGGAATAAAAATTATTGGGATATCGCCTGATTTAAACTATGCTGAAGCTGTTCACGCTGATAAGTGGATTCCTATAAGGCCTAACACTGACGCAGCGTTGTACTTGGCAATAGCCCATGTATGGATTACGGAAGAAACCTACGACAAGGATTACGTTAAAACCCACTGTGTGGGTTTCGAAGAATTTAGAAAGTACGTTTTAGGCGAAGAGGATGGGAAACCCAAAACACCTGAATGGGCTGAAGGAGTAACGGGAATACCCCCCCGAATAATAAGAGCTTTAGCCAGAATATGGGCTGAAAAGAGAACATCGTTGGCTGTGCACTATGGCGGTCCGAAAATAAGGGGTTTCATGTCGCATATACCTGCAAGGTTAGAGGCGTACTTGCTTGCAATGCAAGGGTTGGGAAAGCCTGGAAGACAGTTCTTAAGGGTCATCCGAACAGTGCCAGGTCTGGCATTTAAGATGTTGCCTTCCATCCCTCAGTATCTAGAAACATTTAAAGAAGGGTTGCCTCCTTTTCCGCAGGCTCCCACCTATGTTAGTTCAACACCGCCGGAACACGTGTCAACCGGTGCGAGGCTACATGTAATTAAGACGCTTATACCGGAAGCTATTCAAAATCCTCCGGTCTACTGGTATGGAAGAGGCTCGATATTCTGCCCTGCAGAGGACCAGTTCAGGATGTATAAATATCCGCCGTATGAGGCGCACCCTGGTATCCGAATGATTTGGAATGAAAATTGTTGCATGAGCGTATGCTGGACTCACGGCTATAAAATGATAGATGCGTTTAGAGATCCGAAAGTCGAGTTCATAGTTGCCATTCATCCATGGCTTGAAAATGACGCTTTATATGCCGATTTGGTTTTGCCAGCTCAAACAATATTTGAACATGAAGATCTCATAGTTATACATCACTCAGACACTTATGGAATGTTCTACCAAGAAAGATGTGTAGATCCTGTAGGCGAATCAAAAAGTGACTATGAAATTTACAGGTTCGTCGCTGAAAAACTTGGAATAGGCAGGTTTTTCCCCCCTCCTGAAGAAATGCTAAGAAAAGCTTATGAGAGAACTTTGGCAGGCAGAAGGTTAAGTTGGGAAGAGTTTAAGAAAAGAGCCTATTACATTTACGATGCTCCTTCATGGGAAGAATGGGTTAAAATAAAAAAGGAAACACTGGGTTTTGATGAGCATGAAGGCGGCATGGCCTGGTTCTATAAAGAAGGCAAAGGTTTAGAGACTCCTACTGGTAAAATAGAATTTGTTTCCAAGGGCATACTTGAAAATTTCCCAGATGATAAAGAGAGACCGCCAGTGGCGAAGTGGGTTGACCATGAAGAGACAGCGAACAGCCTTAAGGCTAATAAATACCCGTTCATTGCTGTTTCAAACCACCCAAGATGGAGACATCACAGTATATGCGATGACATCACATGGATCAGGGAAATCCCGTCATGCAAGGTCAAAAGCTTAGATGGATATTCATACGAACCTGTATGGATACATCCAACAGATGCCGCTCGAAAAAACATCAGAAACGGCGACATTGTAATGGTTTATAACGATAGAGGAGCTATCTTATGTGGAGCATACATTACAGAGAGAATAGTCCCTGGAGCTATTCAAATAGCCCACGGATCCAGGATGGACCCAATATCGGTTGAGGCTAAGATTGACAGAGGGGGAAGCGTCAATCTAATATGCCCGCTGCCTTCTGAAAAATACAAATCTGGCGAACCTGTAAGAATCCCGGAAATGGTAGTAAGCGGATTTCTCGTTGACATAGCGAAAGTCAGGTTCGAAGATTTAATCGAAAAGTTTCCTGAAGCATTCGCTAGGAAACTGCATCCAACCATTGGACCATACTACGAAACATGGGTTAAAAATAAATGATAACAGACCATAAAAGTTATAATTTAAAACAAACCTAAACGCTAATCATGACATTCGAAGATAAAGTTGTTGTTGTAACCGGCGGAGCATCTGGGATAGGTAAAGCAACATCCAAACTCTTCGCCCAGAAAGGCGCTAAAGTAATTATCGCAGATATCAACAAAGAAAAAGCGATGGAAGTATTGCAGGAGATTGAACACTGCACCGCTGGAGAAGCCACATTCGTTCAAACAGACGTCAGCAAATACGAAACCGTTAAAGCCCTTATAGACGACGTTGTGAAACGTTTCGGAAGAATAGACATTATGGTGAACAATGCTGGAGTATCCTACAAGCCGCGTCCTCTTCACGAAACACCCGTCGATATTCTTGATACGATTTTACACATCAATTTGAAAGGGGTATTCTACGGAATGAAATGCGTAATCCCATACATGTTAAGGCAGGGAAAAGGAGTAATCATCAATGTAGCGTCAGCACTTGGAACTATAGGTTCACCTGGCCTGAGTTGCTATTGCGCATCTAAGGGTGGAGTCATTCAATTGACAAAGGTTGCCGCTATCGAGTATGCAAAAAGCGGCATTCGAGTGGTGGCAGTGGCTCCAGGACCAACTCAAACAGCCATGCTGGAGAAAATGAGGGGTAACCCTGAAAGCGATGCAGTCACGCCGAAAATTCCTATGGGAAGAATCGCATCGCCTGAAGAAATAGCTAACGTAATAGTCTTTCTAGCATCTGATGAAGCCTCTTACATAACAGGGTCTGTAGTGTTAGTGGAAGGCGGACAAACAGCAATTTAGAAAGACAAAACAGTGATTTCAGCTAAGTCATGTATAGGCAATAATAAAGAGCTTGCCAAAATCTTCAAGTTTGCGGTTTATCCTCGAAAACCCATATGCCAAGCGTTTACCGAAATAGCTGTATCCGCATGTTCCATGTTTTTCTTAATTTCAGCCTCATTTTCATCTTCAAGCTTTGCTATAATATCTTTCAAGATAGCGCCATTTTAGAATTGCAGCAAAAGCCTAAGGCGCCAATTTGGCGTTATGTTTCCTGAACTTTAGATAGACCCTCATATACGCTACAGTGGATAAAAATGAAAGGGGGATTCGGAAAAGAGTTATTTTTTGAACTGACTGAATGTTTCAGCCAACCCCAACTCTGTCAACTTATTTTCGGTGGGTATCCCCTGTTCGTTCCATCCTCTAGCCTTATAGTAATCTTTAAGCAGAGTTTCAAGTTCGAAGATTTGCCCTTTAGAGGGTCCTTTAGGCATAGGTTCTTTAAGAATCCTCTCCGGCGCAGTGTCGTAGCTGGCATCTATGCCTTCCCTCAGGTTGAAAACTTTTTCCAGGTTGAAAATTCTTTCCCCAACTAGCCACAAGTATCTAGGATCCTTAAACTTTTGAATGCCTGTGGCTGCGTATAGAAGGCGGCTGTACAGATCGACAGTTATCATCTCGTTGTCTAATGGAAAGTTGCAGAATATGGCAGTCTCCGTTGTCGCTATTTCATCCTGAACATACTTGGTTAGTTCTCCTTTTTCCTCTATAGTCAACGGGTCTACTTTCCTTGGAAGTCCCATTATTTCAAATTTATTATAGCCTATGCAGTGGCTGGCTCCTATTGGGGAAGTTACAAGGTTAAGGCCATGGGCCTTTGCTGAGCGAGGATCATAAGCTGGAAATTCCAGTCCCTTAACATGCATTGCATACTTTTCAGCGCCTCTTCCTATTGCTTCAGCCGCTCTTCTAGTACCTTCGGCAAGTAAGTCACCTATTCCTATTCTAAGGGCTATTCGTCTGACAAGTTCAATCATGACCTCTGGGTCTCCCCATTTAAGCTTAAGCCCGTCTGTTTCGCTTTTGCCTAAGATGCCTTTCTCGTAAAGTTCCATAGCAAACGCTATAGTTACCCCTGTAGAGATGGTGTCCAGTCCATACAGGTCTGCAAGCATATTAGCATACGTTATGGCTTCAACGTTGCAGATTCCTAAGGCTCCTCCGAATGACCAGTGGGTCTCATATTCTGGAAATTCCCAAGCTGTTCCAGCATATGGTCCCTTTGTAAGTTTGAATGTTTTTCCGCATCTAAGCATACATCCGTAGCAGCCGCTATGTTTAACAACGTAGCTGGCTAAAATGTTAGGTTCAAACCTATGTATGCCTTCAAATTCAAGTTGTTTAAAGTTGTAGGTTGGATAGTGCCCAACCTTATAGAAGGGGTACACCGCGTTGTTTGTTCCCAGGCGGCTAAACCTAGTGAACGCAGGATTGCTACGGTACCTTTCTATCTGCTCTTTAACTAGGTTGCTGAAACTCTCTTCATCGTAAATTTCTGGCTGTTTCGACGCTCTTACAACTATTCCCTTCAGATTTTTGGCTCCCATAACTGCGCCGCCGCCGCCTCTTGAGGCTGTCCTCATGTCATCAGTTACTATTGCTGAAAATCTGACAAGCCTTTCACCTGCAGGTCCTATTAAGGCCATTCTAGCTCGTCTGTCAGTTTCATCAAGTAAAAACTCTTTAGCAGCTAAAGTGGTCATGCCCCAAACGTTAGCAGCATCTCTGATTTCCACTCCGCCACCATTTACCCAAACGTAAACTGGTTTTTCAGACTTTCCCTCCACGATTATTGCGTCAAAACCTGCAAGCTTAAGTTCAGCGCCGAAAAAGCCTCCGCCTACGCTTCTGCAATAGGCATTTGTAAGCGGCGATTTGAACTGCACAATCCATCTGCCCGCTGACTGCGCTTTCGTAGCTGTTAGAGGACCTGTTGTAAACACCAGCTTATTGTTCTGACCAAGAGGGTCTACATCTTTCGCCAACTCGTCGAATAGAATTTTTATGCCGAATCCGCGACCGCCGATGAAGTCTTCAACAAGCCTTTTTTGCAGGGGCTCTGCAACCCATTTCCCATGGGTCAGATCTATCCGCAGGACCTTCCCCATATAACCAAACAACAACTCAGGCTCGTGTCCCATGGTTGACTCTCACCGTTTTCTTTAAAGGATTTACTTAATCATGCATATGTAAGCTATTAAAATTTTAGGTTTAACTTTCAAAAGTGTAACAAAGCGTTTCACATTTTAAGTAGACTTGCTCCAGATAAGTCGAAATTCATAATGTTGGCAACGGCAATTTTTGAGAAACAACTATTCGTCGCCGAATTCGATTTTCCCAACTTAAATAGTGCATTTAAATGTGAAGTGTAAGTAAAAATTAAATAACACAGCCTTTTATCTACTTGCAACATGACGGAGTGCGTTTAAATGGATGAAACATCGTTGAGTAGCGAAGAATTGATTGAAATGTACAGGCTGATGCTTCTCACAAGAAGGTTTGAAGAAAAGTCTACCGAGTTATATGCTAAAGGGAAATTAGCTGATCTATGCCACACCTGCATTGGACAAGAAGCAATCACGATTGGAGCTTGCTTCAAACTGCGAAAGGAAGACATCATTATGCCATCACTGCGGGGAAGAGGTGCATACATAGCAAAAGGAGCAAGCGTTAAGAGGCTTCTTGCAGCAATGTACGGAAAGAAGTCAGGCCGTTTCATGCCTAAAGAAAGCGCCCACCACATAGGAATACCTGAAATTGGCATATTAGCAGGCACAGGAATCGTCGGCTCAGATATAGCTAGGGCAACTGGTGCAGCTTTAGCTGCAAAAATCAGAAAAACCGGACAGATCGCCATAAGCTTTTTTGGAGATGGAGCGTCTAACAGGGGAGATTTCCACGAATCTTTAAACTTGGCAGCTATAATGAAACTTCCAATAATCTACATTTGCGAGAACAACCAATACGCTTTATCCACACCTGCATCTAAAACTGTTCCTGTAGAAAATATCTCTCAAAGAGCAGCAAGCTACAATATCTTAGGCGTTACAATTGACGGAAACGATGTTCTCACAGTTTACAAAACAGTTCAAGATGCTGTCAAAAAAGCCCGTGAAGGCTTCGGTCCAACATTAATTGAATGTAAAACCTACAGGTGGCGGGCACATTGCGAAGTAGCGCCAGACAACAGGTCTCCAGAAGAAATCGAATTCTGGAAAAAGAAATTCGGCTGTCCGGTTCAGAGGTTTAAAGAGAAACTTGTAAGCATGGGCGTTCTTACCTATGAAAAAATGAAAGAAATTGAGATCAGCGTTGAAAGAGAAATCCTTGAAGCTGTTGAGTATGCTGAGAGCTGCCCCTATCCTGCACCTGAAGAGGCTTTTACAAACGTATATGCCGAACCGAGGTGAAAATAAATGCGGCAGATAAGCTTTCGTGAAGCTATTCGTGAAGCACTTATAGAAGAAATGACGCGAGACGAAAGAGTCTTCATTATGGGTGAAGATATAGGGCCGTATGGCGGAGTCTACAGAGTTACTGAAGGTTTATGGGAAAAATTTGGAGAAAACAGAGTTATAGACACGCCTATATCTGAATCAGCGGTTATGGGGGCCGCTGTAGGCGCTGCCCTAAATGGAACTCGGCCGATATTGGAAATCATGTTCGCAGACTTTCTAACATTATGTATGGATCACATAGTTAATGGCGCAGCGAAGGTATGCTATCAATATGACGGTGAAATGTCATGTCCTCTAGTGGTGAGAGCTCCTATAGGTATTACCGGAGGCGGTGCAGGGGTTCATCACTCTCAAAGTTGTGAAGCATGGTTTCTCAATGTTCCAGGGCTGAAGGTTGTAATACCCTCAACGCCATATGATGCTAAAGGACTGTTAAAATCAGCTATAAGAGATGATAACCCTGTACTTTTCTTTGAACATAAACTGTTGTATAACGTGGTCGGAGACGTCCCGGAAGATGAATACACCATTCCTATCGGCAAAGCTGACGTAAAGCTGGATGGTTCAGACGTGACAATAGTTGCTAATGCCCTGATGATGCATAGAGCCTTGGAGGCTGCAAAAAAGCTTAAAGATGAAGGGATAAGCTGTGAAATAGTGGATCCAAGGTCACTGCTTCCGCTAGATGAGGATTTAATAATAGGATCAGTTAAAAAAACAGGAAGGCTTGTTATAGTTCAGGAAGCTCCCAAAATGTATGGTTACGGCGCTGAAATAGCAGCGATGATAAGCGAAAAGGCACTGGAATATCTTGACGCTCCTGTAAAGCGAGTGGCTAATCCTGGCACACCTATTCCTTACACAGCTAATCTGGAGCAGGCAGTGATCCCTAAAGTTGGCGATATAATTAAGGCTGTTAAGGATATAGTAACGTAATGTCTGTTAAGGTGAGGAAAATGGCTCAAGATGTTATAATGCCAAAGCTTGACTTGGCAATGACTGAAGGCGTGCTTGTCGAGTGGCTGAAAAAAGATGGGGAAGAAGTAAAAAAGGGAGAACCCATCGCCGTTATAGAAAGTGCTAAAGCAACAATGGAAATTGAAGCTCCATCATCAGGCATTCTTCACGTACTGAAACCTCAAGGCTCAGTGGTTCCAGTGCTTGAAAAAATCGCCTATATAGCTGAGCCAGGTGAAGAAGTTCAAGTCGAAGGCGAGGTTATACCAACTGAAAAAGCCGAAGTTAGGGAGCGTGTAAAAGCTTCCCCTCTAGCGAAAAAGCTTGCAAAGGAGTACAATGTTGATCTTGCCAAAGTCAAAGGTACAGGTCCAGAAGGAACGATAACAAAGGAAGACGTTTTGGCTTATATTCAATCAGCCGCGCCGCCCCGTCCAGAAGCAAAGGCCATGGAAAAGTATGTCGAAAAAATAGAGGTTCCAATCGAGCTGCTTGAACCTGAAGGTGAAGAGGAAACTATTCCACTTGTTGGCTGGCGAAAAGTCATGTACGACCGAATGTCTTACAGCATGCACACTGCCGCTCAAATAACAACGTTTGCAGAGGTTGACGCAACTGAGCTAGTGAACTTACGTGAAAAACTGAAAAACGAGAAAGGTCTAAGATTAACTTACACTGCATTCATAGTTAAGGCTGTAGTGAAGGCTTTGCAGGAGTTTCCCCTCCTTAATTCGTCAGTTACTGAAGATAAAATTGTTATCAAAAAGTACTATAACATAGGTCTAGCTGTGGAAAGAGAAAAAGGCGGTTTGGTTGTTCCAGTAATCCGCAACGCTGACAAACTAAGCCTAGAAGAATTGGCAAAGCATATAGGCGAACTAACAGAAAAAGCCCGTGAAGGTAAGCTTTCTATAAGCGACGTCAAAGGAAGCACCTTCACAATAACCAATCCTGGAATGATGGGCGTAATCATGAATACACCTATCATAAACCCGCCTGAAAGCGCTATTTTAGGAGTAGGCGCCATAGTTAAAAGACCTGTTGTCAGGGACGATCAAATAACCATAAGGTCAATGATGTTCCTATGCTTAACGTATGACCATCGAATAATAGACGGGGCGCCAGCTATACGTTTCCTGCAAAAAGTGAGAAGTCTCATTGAAAATCCAACCCTTCTTCTAGACTGAATGCTCCTAAACAAGAGCATACCTCCTCATTTTTGTCATCGTGGCCTCAAACAAAAAGGACAATTTAATAATTACTTAGATTTATCCTATTCATACAACTAACACTATTCGGTGAGGGAATGAATAAAACTCTTGAACAATGTCTGGAAAACATTGTTGGAAAAGAACATGTTTTAAGCGATAGAAGTGCAATTGAAAATTATTTAATCGATGAGACTCCTAAGCTTATCAGGCCTCGTCCAGCATCCAGCCTCATACTGGTGAAACCGTGTAGCGCTGAAGAGATATCTAAAATACTGAAAATGGCCAACTGCATGAAAGTTCCAGTGTTTCCAAGAGGAGGCGGAACTGGACTTGTAGGAGGATCTGTTCCCACAGAAAACGGCATAATCCTTTCCTTGGAAAGGATGGATGACGTTGAAATAGACAAGGATAATTTAATGGCAGTGGCAGAGGCAGGAGTTACTCTTGAAAAGCTTCTAAACGTAGCGGAATCCGCTGGCTTGTTTTTCCCACCTCATCCTGGAGACGAAGGCGCTCATTTGGGAGGTCTTGCAGCAACGAACGCTGGAGGATCCCGAGCCGTAAGGTATGGAGTTATGCGGAACTATATAAGAGCTATGGAAATTGTGCTTCCCACAGGCGAAATAATTGAACTTGGAGGCAAAACATTAAAGAATAATGTAAGCTACGCCTTGATAGATCTCATGATAGGAAGCGAAGGAACATTAGGCGTTATAACTAAAGTGACGCTTCGCCTTTTCGCAAAGCCTACTGCTTCTGCAACTTTAATTGTACCGTATAATAGTAGGAGAGACGCTGCGAAAAGCGCGTTGCAGATACTGCAGCAGGGAATTATGCCTTTAGCCATAGAATATGTTGAGAGTGAGCTTATGGAAAGAACAGCTGAACAAATAGGTGAAGTTTGGAGGGTGAAAGAAGGTTACTATTATTTATTAATTGTTGTAACGGAACATGATGAGAATATAGTTGTGTCAGAATGTGCAAAAATAGCTGATATATGTAAAGAGAATAATTGCTTAGAACCCCTATATGTGGATTCTAAAAGGGAACAAAACCGCATTCTAAATATAAGAAGTAAAATATATTCAGCTTTAAAAGCTGAAACCGCGGATATCTTAGACTTGGTTGTTCCCCCCGCGAATCTAGGTAAACTAATGGATAAAATTGATGAGATAGCTGAAAAACACAAGGTTTACTTGCCATTATATGGGCATGCAGCAGACGGCAATTTACACGTGCACATAATTAAGCAGAAAGAAAACAAATGCACATTGAAGCATGTTGAAAAATTAAGAAATGAAATATATGGTGCTTGTTTAGAGTTAGGAGGAGTCATAACTGGAGAACATGGAATAGGCAAAGTAAGAACAAAAACTCTACACAAATATCTAAGCGAAAAAGAAATCGAACTCATAAAAAACATAAAGAAAATCTTCGACCCAAACAACATTTTAAATCCTGGAACAAAAACACCTCTGGCAAATACACTTAATCGTTAGAAAAAGATTCTTCAAAGTCTAAGTAAGCGGGAAGAAAAGAATGAAACTCTTATGGAACAGCATCAAAATTTATACGCTTTTGCCTATTAAAAACAGTTTTTGAACGTTTATCATGCGACGCGCGATTTACAGTAAGATTTAAATTTAAGTCAGTATACTTCATAAACATACCTCTCAATGGTGGTATAATTATCCTAAAAGGCAAAGACCTGACCAAACGCTTTGGAGGCCTGCATGCCCTATCAAACCTAACATTTGAAGTCAACGAAAACGAAATTTTCGGTATAATAGGTCCAAACGGCGCCGGCAAAACAACACTTTTCAATGTTTTGACGGGGATATACTCGCCAGATGCTGGGGATGTTGAGTTTTTGGGGCGTTCCATTAAAGGCTGGCCTCCTCATAAGATTTGTAGAATGGGAATGGTGAAGACATATCAAATTCCACGTCCGTTCCCAAGACTTACAGTTTTGGAGAACTTGTTAGTTGCTTCAGTTTCCAGTCAAAATATGAAGTATGCAGATGCAGTTGAGCATGACGTAGAAGTGTTGAAATTATTGAAGATGGAAGACTTGAAAGATGTTCTTGCTGGATCTTTGCTTCCTTTTCAACTTAAAAAACTTGAGGTGGCGAGAGCTTTAGCTTGTAAACCCAAGCTCCTCCTCATGGATGAACCTGCGGCTGGAATGCGAAGGGAAGAACTTGACTATTTAGCACAGGTTATTAAGAAAATTTCCAGTATGGGAATAACAATAGTTTTGGTGGAGCACAGGATGGAGCTTGTCACTCAAGTTGCCAATAGAGTAATGGTTATGCATCGTGGTGCAAAATTGTTTGAGGGTAAACCGAAAGAAGTGTTAAGCAGCAAAGAAGTCATAGAGGCATATTTAGGAGAAGAAACTGTATGAAAAGCTCAAAAAACATGCTTCTAGAAGTAGATGAGATTGACGTCTCCTACGGGTATATAGATGTTTTATGGGACATTTCCATGAAAGTAGACGAGGGCAACACAGTTGCTTTGATAGGAATAAACGGTGCTGGAAAATCTACGCTTATTAAAACAATTTCCGGGCTTGTCCGCCCCAAGAAGGGCGCCATCAAATTTAAAGGCGAAAGAATCGATCATGCTGATCCTTGGCGTATAGCTGAACTTGGCGTTGTCCAAGTGCCAGAAGGGCGGCGAATTTTTACGCGAATGACGGTTAAGGAAAATTTACTTATGGGATGTTATCCCAAGGCAAAAAGAAAAAAGGCAGCTCAAAGACTTCAGGAAATATACAAGCTTTTCCCAGTGCTGGCAGAAAGAGAAAAGCAGGAAGCCGGAACCTTAAGTGGAGGAGAACAACAAATGCTTGCAATAGCAAGAGGTTTGATGGCTGACCCTACCTTGTTAATGCTTGACGAAGTAACTTTAGGTCTAGCCCCAAAAGTTAGAGAGGACATATACAAAAAGGTTAACGAAATTAAACGTTTAGGCATAACGATTCTCATGGTGGACGAGAATGCTCGTAGAAGCCTTGAAATCAGCGACTATGCGTACATAATGGAGTCAGGGCGAATCACCATGCAGGGTGAATCAAAGGAAATTCTGAAAAATAAGGATTTGATGAAAGCTTACTTTGGAGTTTGATGCGGGATGGTCAGTACATCCGTAGCCTTCAGGAATTCTGTTTTTTGGCTAAACGTTTTCCACATGAAAAATGTTAAGTCAACTATAGAAAAATATTTAAACAATAAGCTTTTATCCATAGGACTAACTTCCGCAATGGACGCTGAATTAACTAGTAACCAGTAATCTTGGTGGTATGTAATGATTGAGATAATATTAATGGGCATTTTCATGGGCGGCGTATATGGAATCGTAGGCTTAGGTTTATCCTTAATTTTTACGGGTATCAGGCATACTATGAACGTGTCCCACGGGCAAATGGTTGTCTTGGGAAGCTATCTCAGTTTTAGTGTGGTTACTTTTTTGGGGCTTGACCCGTTGCTGTCTTTAGTCGTAGCTCTTCCCGTAATTTTTTGTATAGGCTTAGCAATACAGTACTTGTTTCTAAATAGAGTGGTATTGCGAGATCCTGGAAGTCGCATCATGATTATTATGGGGATAGGCTTAATAATTGAAAACACGATTCTCCTAATTTACGGCCCTGACTCGAAAAGTTTAGCACCATACGCTCAAAGTTACGCAGGTACATATACAACGGTTTTCGGCGTTAATATACCTTTCATGTATTTAATAGACTTTATCGCAGCTGTAATCATGATGGCGCTTATTTACGTTTTCCTTAAATACACTTATATGGGAAGAGCTATAAGAGCTACATCCGAAGATCCCATAACTGTAAACTTTTTTGGAGTAAACGACAAGAGGATATACGCAATCACTTTCGGTATAGGCATCGTTCTCGCTGCATTAGGAGGAGTTTTCACAGGGCTAACTTACGCTTTTGAACCCAGTTACGGCCACATTTACCTAGGCATGGCTTTCGCTGTTCTGATATTGGGAGGTATGGGCAGTATCCGAGGCGCCTTAGTAGGAGGCGTTATTGTAGGTCTTATTCAAGCACTGGTTTCATACTACATAGGAATAGCATATGCCTACTTAATATCAAACCTTGTAACGTTAATAGTGCTCGCATTAAAACCAGAAGGAATATTCGGGTATAAAGTATGAACATGAATATTAACTTCAAAAATACTAAGCTCTACTTGATCGTTGGAATCATCATAATTGCGTTCTTGGCACCATTGGGACTAAAAGCTGACTGGGTGACCTTCCTCTTCCTCTTCTTCATGTATACAGCTATGGCTGAGGTTTTCAATCTTCTTTCAGGCTATTCTGGGATATTAGCCCTTGGTTTTTACGGGTTTATAGGTTTTGGAGGATACATGACAACTATGGCATCTACGCTTTGGGGCTTTTCCACTCTAGCCAGCATGATAATAAGCGGAATTGCATGTGCCCTGCTGGCTCTAGCGACCTCATTCCTAATCTCAAGAATGAAAGGTCTTTACTTTGCAATGGGCACTTTGGTAACTGCCTCTGTTCTTTTCTACTGGTTCCAAGGCTGGTCATACGTGGGTGGAGGTTACGGAATGCCGTTAGCAACCTATGCTACAATCTATGACCTTTACTACATGTCTCTAGTGATCGCTCTTGCTTCCATATTCCTTGTGTATGCTTTTGTTCGAAGTAGAATAGGGTTAAGGCTTAAAGCAATAGCAGACGATGACATGGCTGCTGAATCGTACGGCGTTGACGTCTTCAAAACCAAACTATTATGCTGGATTGTAGCATCCTTCTTTGCAGGAATCTCAGGAAGCCTATACTTCA
Organism: Bathyarchaeia archaeon; assembly: GCA_038826715.1. Lineage (GTDB taxonomy): Archaea > Thermoproteota > Bathyarchaeia > Bathyarchaeales > Bathycorpusculaceae > JAWBOH01. The sequence continues at coordinate 13,891 of JAWBOH010000017.1, forward strand.
TCTACTCAAACTTCATTTCGCCAACAGCAGCTTTCGCCATGTACTGGACTTTAGCTGCAATAACCGCAGTGAATATTGGAGGGTCGCGAACAATTCTCGGCCCTATTATAGGTTCGCTAATCGTCGTTTGGCTGCGGCAAACATTCCTCGTTCAGTTTCCAGGAATCAGCATGCTGATCTATGGAATACTGATTGTAATTGTGCTACTGTTCTTCCCTCAAGGCATTATGGGATACGTAAACGCTTTCTTAGCCAAGCGGAAAAAGCGTAAATAAGGAACTTGACACTGTAAAGTCCACTAATAATAACTTAAACTTTTAAGCAATATTTCTATAATGCATTTGTAAAAACTGAACAAATGTTATTATAGGGTTTATGTTGCTAAATATGCCGAGGAAAGTTTAGAAATGTCAAGCAGATCTCTGTTAAAAGGTTCTTCACCCCCAGTCAAAACTTTTAAGGAAGAATACAATGAGAGAGGCGCCAAACAAATACCTGTGGAAAACCTGGCCCAAGCCTTTGTTGAAATCGCAGTTCGCTGCGGAATTAAATACTGGTTTGTCAACACGGGAACAGACTGGCCGCCAATAATGGATGCTGTGGCAAGGGCATGGGCTAAAGGACTTGAATGGCCTAAGTTTATAGTTTGTCCACACGAATTTACAGCGACAAGTATGGCTCATGGATATGCTATGGTAAGCGGCGATGTTCCATTAGTTGGCTATCATCTAACAGTAGGGACATATAACGCCCTTGGAGCCATAGCAAACGCATATACAGCCCATATGCCGTTATTTCTTTTCGCCGGAAGCGGTTGGATTACTAGAGAACCGCCAACAGGGGGTAGAGGACCGTACGCCCAAGGATCCAGATATCAGGCAGGTCCGCTGAGAGAATACATCAAATGGGACTGCGAGATCAAGCTGAAAGAGCATATTCCACACATAATGCAGAGAGCTTTACAAATAGCAAGAACGGAACCATCTGGCCCTGTATACGTCACTGTCCCTAACGAAATTGCCCTATTGAAAGTCGATGGAGTGGAACTTCCGCCTATTGAGCTATGCGAACCTCCCGCTTCTCCTCCAGGTGACTCGAAGGCTATAGCTCAAGCGGCAAAGCTGCTTGTTGAAGCGGAAAAACCATTAATCATAACCAGTGCGCTTGGGCGTAACCCTGCCGCCGTAGACCAGCTTGTCCGGTTCGCTGAACTTTTAGCAATCCCTGTCTCCGGCGCCCTTGGAGTGTTTGGCTACATGAATTTTCCAACGAATCACCCGTTACACGTGTCGATTCCTCTGCAGGAAGCAGACGTGATCTTCATAATTGAGAACCCACGTCCCTGGACTGGCAAATATGTTCCAAATCCAAACGCTAAATACATTAACCTAGCAATCGATCCGTTATACATTAAAGCTTATCCTCTAACAGGTTTTTGCCCCTCACATGTCTCAATTATTGCAGATCCTGTTAAAGCGCTGATACAACTTCACCGTGCCGCCAGCAGACTAATTTCTAAAAGCCCAAATGAAAAGGAGGAAATAAATGAAAGGTTTGAACGTATAAAGGAAATACATAATGCTCAAGTAAACGCTCTGAAGAGAGATGCCTTATCAGTTAGAAATAAAAAACCTATAGACAGACGATGGGTTAACTATTGCATAGGGCAAATCAAAACTGAAAAGGACGTACTGATAAGCGATTACGGATATGCATACCAAGGTTCAGGCGACTTCACTGTTCCAGGCACATACTTCGCCAACCCTCCATCAGCATGCCTGGGATGGGGGTTAGGAGCAGCCCTAGGCGCAAAACTTGCGGCGCCAGATCGCACAGTGATCGTTTGTATGGGCGATGGAAGCTACATGTATGGCAACCCTACAGTAGCCCACTTTACCTCAAAAAAATATGGTCTTCCATTTCTAACCGTGGTTTACAACAATCAAGGTTGGGGTGCGCCACGCAGACTTCTCATGGAGGAATATCCTGACGGCTGGGCTATGAGGCACGGTTATGTTAAAACCCTGAATAGTTTTGAGCCTTCGCCTGATTTCAAACTCGTCTGCGAAGCCTCCGGCGGCTACGCTGAGACTGTTGAGGATCCCTCGGAAGTTCAACCTGCCCTAAAAAGAGCATTGAAAGCTGTCAAAGTGGAAAAAAGACAAGCTTTGCTTAACTTCATTTTGGCATTCGGAGAATAAATCAACTTGTCCGCGAGCTAACCGCGGTTCGTTGAGTGGACCGGGGGGGATTTGAACCCCCGACCTCCCGAGTGCAAGTCGGGCGTTCATACCACGCTGAACTACCGGCCCATGACGCTTCTTTCAGAAAAGAAGCTTCACCAAGAAATATAGAGCTTTCGGATTCAAAAATACTGTCAATAAATGTGTTTAAAATGAGGCTTGTTCAGACGTTTTAACCCCTAACCGTTTTTACCGCCTATAATTTGTGAGGCTCGATGTTAGTAGTGTAATTCAGATTATTGATATGTAGATTTTCTTTTCATCAAGTGAGTATTCATGCCATTCTGCTTCAATTTCGCTTCGGCTTGTGTTGATTTGAACTTTTCTAGTTCTGACAAGTTCAGCCATTTCATTAAGGTAAGGTTTAAGAAGATTTATGTTTTCTTCATCTAGCTCTGCTATGTGGACGCTGTTTAAGATGTCTGTAGGTTTGTATCCCAGTTCTTTTCTTAGAGATTGTACTCTTCGCGCTATGTCGCGCATGAGTCCCTCACCTAAAAGTGCTTCATCTCTGTAAGCGTGCAAATAAATACGTATGTCTTTTTCTGAAGCACTTACCCATTTTCCAGCTTTAACTTCAACTTCAAGTTCTTGAGGCAGTTCTGTCGCATATTCTATCTCTTTTACGTTTGCGAATTCTTGTAGCACATCATTTAGGTTTTGCAGGGCTTGGCGAATTCTCTCTGAAGCTATTACAAGCATTTTTCTTAGAGGCCATCTTCTTTTGAGTTTAGCTGACTGTCTAGCGGAGTAGACTATTGAGACGCATTGTAGCAGAATTTCAAACTGTTCTTCAAGGTTTTTGTCCAAGAGTTTTTCATTCATCCGAGGCCATTCTTCAAAGTTTACTGATTCTGGCAGTGTTGAGTCAGCTCTACGGTAGATTTTCTGAAATAATGCTTCGCTTAGGAAGGGCGTTACAGGATTAAAGAGAAGCACAGCTGTTTTTAGGACATGCCACAGGATTGCATATATGGCTAGTCTGCGGTTAAGGGTTTCAGGATCATCTGTCCATAACTCTTTTCTTATCATCGGCACGTATAGGCGGCTTACCACTTCTACGGTGAAATATTCAAGTTCTGCAAGTGCTATGTTGAATTCACATTTCTCTAACCCGGCGGTATAGTTGCTTATTGTCTTTTGAAGCTTAGATAAGAGCCAAAAATCTGGCTTTTTAAGCAACTCATTATTTTTTGCCCATTCAAGCGTTTGCTGTATAGGGTTGAAGCTGTCGTATTCTGCGTTTTGTATGAAGAACCTGTTTAGATGGTATAGCGTTGCCAACACTTGGTATGGACGGCGGTTCATTTCGTTTATGTCGAAATTCATAGATTCTATAGGCGAGCATTTCCGTAAGAGGTAGAATCTACAGACGTCTGCAGAGGCTTTTTCAATAAGTCTGTTAACTTCTACAATGTTTCCGAGGCTTTTGCTCATTTTTCTCCCTTTAGCATCTTGGGTTAATCCTTGAAATAGAAAAGCCTTGTAGGGAGCTTCTGCCTTCCCGGTTAATATTACGTGTTCCAGCAACAGTGAATTAGCCCATCCTCGCGTTTGGTCTATCCCTTCTGTGAGGAAGTCTACTGGCACGTATTTTTTGAATTCTTCATCTGTAAACCTTGCGTAGGGTGAAGCTCCACTATTATGCCAAGTGTCAAGCACGAAGGGTTCTCGATTCATGATGCCTCCGCATTTGCATCTGATTTCCACACGGTCTATCCATGGCTTGTGAAGTTCAAAGTTTGGCGGCAGTTTTTCCAGGGCTTTTTCAATAAGCTCCTCCCTGCTTGCTACAAATGTTTTTGCCCCGCATTTCTGGCAAACCCATATTGGCAGGGGTGCCCCCCATACACGTTCTCTTGATATACACCATGGTTTTCCCTCTTTTAAGAAAGATAAAAAGCGGTTCTTTGGAGCTTCGAAGAAGTATTCGACCTTCTCCGCAGCTGCCAAAATTTTGTCAGTTATTCTGTCAGTTCTTAGAAAGTATTCTCTTCTTGCAAGCCAAACCAGCTTGTGGTGGGAACGCCAACAAGTGGGGTATTCATGCCTTATTGTTTTAACCTCTACAAGAAGGCCTCTTCTGCGCAACTCTTCAACAACTAAAGCGTCAGCGTCTCTTGCATAAACTCCGTTGAAGAAGCCTGCGTCACTGTTAAACTTGGCTTCATCGTCGAAGGGGGCGAAAACAGGGATGCCTCTCTTCCGAGCTGCTTCAAAATCTTCTTCACCGTTTCCAGGCGACAAATGCACTATTCCCGTTGCAGTGTTTATGTCAACGAAATCTTCGCATACAACTCTATGTGTTAGAAAATGTTTTTCAAGCTCTACCTGTTTTGGAATCAAATCCTTAAACGGATAATCGTATTTCACACCCTCCAAACTTTTGCCCAGAACCTTTTCAGCTATTTCATACTTTTCTAAGCCTAGTTCCTGCATTACAGGCTCTACACGCTGCTTTGCCATTATCCACGTTTCTTCGCCAACCTTAACCTTCGCATATTCAGCTTCTGGATGTACAGCAATCATCAGGTCTGTTATTATTGTGAAGGGCATAGTGGTCCACACTAGGAAATACTCGTTCTGACTGTTCACCAATCTGAATTTAAAGTATAGGGACGGATCTTCCACTTGCATGTATGAGCCTTCATAGCCTACTTCAGCGCTGCTAAGGCTTGTTTGACATCCTGGACAATAGGCAACAACGTAGTAGCCTTCCTCGAGTAAGCCTTGTTCCCAAGCGCGTTTAAGATATTGCCACTCCCTTTCAATGTAGCTGTCCAAATATGTCCAGTACGCCCTGTTCTGATCTATGAATATGCCAAGCTTTCTGTCAGCCTCAACCCATTCCTTATGATACCTCATAATTGTCTTTTTACACTCTTCTATGAAGCGTTCCTCTCCAACCTTTTCCAAAAGCTCCCTCTTGTTTCTAACGCCGAGAAGTTTTTCCACTTCAAGCTCAACTGGCAAGCCTTGACAATCCCAACCCGCCCAAAAAGGCACGAAATAACCCTCCATGGTTTTCCATCTAAAACGCAAGTCTTTTATTATTCGGCCTCTAGCGTGGCCCATGTGAGGTATGCCGTTTAATGTCGGTGGTCCTTCAACCCACCCGGAAACACCAACATTATTTTTCTCACGAAGCTCCATAAGTTTCTCTTGTATGCGGTTTTTATCCCAAAATTCACGTATTTCTTTTTCAATTTCAAGAGGATGGTAATCCATGATCAGCAGTTTTTCAGAATCAGCAGCTAATTTGGCGGTCACCTTTCATCACGTTGCACCCGCGAATAAACCAGAATAACCTTGGCTGAATATAACCTTTACCATAAATTTTGGCGGTTGAAAAAAGGGGACAAAAGTCAAAGTAGGGATTAAAGAGCTATTGATTTAGCTTAGATAGCCTCATTTGCTTTACTCTTTAACTTGATGGGCTTGTCTTTCATCCAGCATCTCAACGAATAAAGCGTCATTAGGATTACACCTGTTTCAACAATTATGAATGTTGTATCTGTGAAAAAAGGATTACCGTTCGCAAATGGATATAATACCCAAAGCATTTCGCTGTGGGTGAACATGTCGAAGAATATGTGGCTGAATCCGCCGAAGATGCTTAATAAATATATGTTTCGCAGCGGATACGTGGTTTTGACAGGATTAAGCCTTGCCCACTTGTAGGCTGCCCATAATTCAGCTTCGAAAAAGCGTTCCACTAGGTACACTCCTACGGTTGTTAATATGGGATATATTGTAAGTGTTAATGTGAACCCATGCCAGATTCTATGATCTAAGGGTTCCCCTAAAATAAAGTAGTATAAAGGTTCTATGTCTATGAAAGTGGATGAAACGGTTAGCGCTAGTGGGTCGATATGGTTCTTGTCCTTGAAGTATAGGAAAATGAGGGCTGATGCGTGAAGCGGGGTTATAGGCATTTAAAATATTCCCCTTTAAGAAAAGTTATACCGGTATTTTTTCCCCGTCAAAGTCTCGTTTCCAAACTCCAAATTCAGCTTTAACATCTTTCAGCCGGGTTAAATTGAATACGGGTCCTTCTCTGCAAACTCGGTACTTGCCTAACATGCAGCTTCCGCAAATGCCTATAGCACATCGCATAAGTCTCTCAAGGCTAACCTCTGCTGAGACACCGTTTTTTTCAGCATAGTCCAAAACTTTGCGAGCCATCAGTTCCGGTCCACAAGCATAGATCATGTCAAATTTTTCTTTACCCATTGCCTTTTTTGCAAATTCTGATGCTAAACCCTTTACGCCGCAACTTCCATCCTCCGTGACTGTAGTTACATTTTCTTCTCCGCATAGCAGTTTCAACTCCTTCACAAAGAGAAGTTCGTCTTTTGTCTTTGCCCCTATTATAAAAACAATTTTTAGGGCTTTCGAAGCAAGTTTTTTTGCTAGAAATGATAAGGGCACTACGCCAACCCCGCCTGCAACCATTAGAAGTTTACCCGTTTTCGCCGTGAATCCATTTCCGAAAGGACCGCGCAAACCTACCAAGTCGCCAACCTTTCTGCTGTGCAACGCAATTGTTGCTTCGCCAACCTTTTTAACAGCCACGGAAATTGTTGCTTCTTTTTCGTTTGCGTCTAAAATGCTTAGGGGGATCTCATCCACTCCTGGAATCCAAAGCATTAGAAACTGTCCAGGCTTGGCCTTTGCACACTGCTTGTCTTGAAAAGTGAAGGTTTTAACTGTTGCACTTATTGTATTGATTTCCAATATTGCTGTGGTTCTAAGTTTGTTAGCTGCGGTGAGCCAAGCCGACAATTTCGTTAACACTCCTGAAACCTTTATTCTTTAAGTAAGCGCTTATCCCTTTGGCTATAGACCTAAACACACTTGGCCCTTTTAGAGCTATTGCTGTGCCAATTTGAACTGCTGTGGCGCCGGCTAACATGAATTCAACAGCGTCCCGCCAACTGGTTATGCCTCCGCATCCCACTATCGGCGTTTTCACCTTTTCGTAGATTTCATAGACGCATCGGACGGCAACAGGCTTTAAAGCTGGCCCAGACATTCCGCCTTTCCTATTGCTTAGTATTGGCTTTGCGGTTTCCACATCTATCGCCATGGCTTTAACGGTATTTGTAGCGGTAACAGCGTCTACGCCGGCTTTAACAGCTGCCTCAGCAATTTCAGCTACGTCTGTAACATGTGGGGAAACCTTAACAAGTACAGGCTTTCCCACAACGCTCTTAACCTTCCTTACGACTTCAGTTAAAATTTCAGTTTTCTGTCCAATTTCAACTCCGGTTTCTCTAACATGAGGGCATGAAACGTTAAGCTCCACAGCGTCAGCACCAGCTTTTACAGCTTTTTCAGCAACAATTACATACTCCTCAGCTGAAAAACCGTAGACACTCACTATTAGAGGCACTTTCAAAACAGCCTTTGCGTCCGCAATCTCCTTCACAAACTCGTCTATCCCAGGGTTTGGAAGTCCAATAGCGTTTATCAATCCGCATTTAACTTGAACAATTGTCGGGTTTGCATATCCCTTTCGAGGTTTTAATCCAACTGATTTCGTGACAACTGCGCCTGCTCCGCCTTCAACTATACCTTTTAAACTTTCAGCTGAATACCCTAAAATTCCAGAAGCCAGCATTGTTGGGTTGTCCAAGCTTAAGCCTGCTAAATTAACCTTTAAGCTTTCCAAATATTACCACCGACGAGCTTTCGGTAATGGGTTGTTTTTTGAAAAGATAAAGTTTAATTTTTTCTGCATAACCTTAGAGAAATATATAAGTGATCTAGGAGCTTTCTAAAGATGGGTGTGTTCCATGTCCGTTGTTGAGGTTACTGTGAAAAGTCAAAAAGGAAAATGCAATTTTGGACATAAGGTTGGAGACAAAATAGTTTTCAACGGCAGATCTATAGAAGGTGAAATCTGCTACGGTGCGCTTATGGTTTTACTTCCAAGAGTTTACGCCATGCGTTACAACGCGGAGTTTCCATGGGCTAAAAATAATGATGTGCTTTCTAATGCTTGTCCAGACCCTGAAAACCCCGTTGTCTTCGAGATCCGACGCATCAAAAAACAATCTTAATTGCGTGTACATGCCTGTTCAGAATCCTTATCTATGTAAGCCTGGTAGATATATCAAGACTCTGAGGATTAAATGATGAAAGCTACAATAGTTCAAACTTTATTTGGCGTTTTAGCGTTCGACGAAACGAGTAGACTTATCGCTCAACAAATTTTTTCCAAAAAGCCGCAGGAAGCTGCAAAAACCATAGTTGAAATAGAGTCTGGAAAAGCTGTTAAAGAGATCGCTGACTTGGTGAACTATCTTAAAAGTAACGGCTATGACACTTTTGTTTTTGAAAACTCTGCTTTGGCGGCTGAAGTTGAAGCGAAACTTGAAGTTTCAACAGAGTTTTCAAAGGTCTCAGAAGCTGGACAAATAGTACGTTCAAACATGGAAGGCTTCGCGATAGAGACAGGTTTTGTAAGGGATTATGAAGAGTTCCTACGCTGGACGCATAGCGTTACTATGGAAACTGCCAAACTCAGAGTGAAGATGTCTGTGGAAAAAAAAGACCTGATAATTGCTCAGGCCATTCAAACGTTGGATGAACTAGACAAGACAATAAATCTTTTCATGAGTCGTATCAGGGAATGGTACGGCATCCACTTTCCAGAGCTTGACCGGCTGGTTGAAAAGCATGAAACCTACGCACGTCTCGTTGCAGAAATTGGGCACAGGGAAAAATTTGCTGTTGAAAGAATTGATGCAGAAGGCTTACCGAGATCAAAAGCAGAGAAAATAGTCAACGCAGCCGCAGCCTCCATGGGTGCAGACTTAGCTGAAGCTGACCTAGCTCAGATACAAGCCCTCTGCAGAGGCGTGCTGAACCTATATGATATTAGACAAAAACTAGAAAACTACATAGATATAGCCATGGATGAGGTGGCGCCAAACGTAAAGGCGATAGCTGGGCCTCTCATAGGCGCTCGCCTCATCGCGTTGGCAGGAACTCTGACGAACCTAGCTAAGATGCCTGCTAGCACACTGCAGGTTTTAGGTGCAGAGAAAGCTCTGTTCCGTTCGTTAAAGACTGGAACTAGGCCGCCTAAACATGGGATAATCTTTCAACACCCGCTGCTTCATGAAGCAGAAAAGTGGCAAAGGGGCAAAATTGCAAGAGCCTTAGCTGGGAAACTGGCCATCGCAGTTAGAACTGACGTTTTCGGAGGCAGATACATAGGCGACGAATTGAAAGCTGACTTGGAAAAGAGAGTTGTGGAAATCCGCCAGAAATATCCTGAACCGCCGAAAGTTTCAGAGAGAACGCGCACGTCTAGACTTGGGAAGAAAAGGAAGAAGAGACATGCACGTTGAACCTCACTCCAAGTTTGCAGAAGTGTACATAGTTACGCTCGATGATGGAACTCGGAAGTTAGCTACGCGAAACCTTGCACCTGGAAAAACTGTTTATGGAGAAAAACTGATACGCTGTGAAGGCGTTGAATATCGCCTTTGGGAACCATTTAGAAGCAAGCTTGCCGCTGCCATACTTAAAAACGTTAAATTTGTTCCCATACGGCCGAATAACAAGGTGCTTTACCTTGGCGCAGCGTCTGGAACCACTGCAAGTCACGTTTCAGATATAGTTGGTGAAAAGGGACATGTCTACTGTGTTGAGTTTGCAGCGCGAGCCATAAGGGAGTTGGTGAACAATGTTTGTCCTTACAGGCTTAACATGTCTCCTATACTTGAGGACGCCCGTTTTCCAGAGAAGTACAGTTTATTTATCCGAGGTAAGGTTGACAATATTTACTGTGACATAGCTCAGCCAGAACAGGCAAAAATAATGGCGGACAACGCTGATCTTTATCTGAAGGCTGACGGATGGGTGATGCTTGCAGTGAAGGCTCAAAGCATAGATGTGACAAAGGAACCTTCTGAAATTTATAGGCGTGAAGTGAAAGTTTTAGAAGGCAGAGGCTTCATTATAAGAGATGTTGTGCATCTTGAACCTTACGACAAGGCTCACGCCATGATAGTGGCCGAGCTTGGAGGATAATTTTCGAAAAACATACCCTTATATTCAAGAGCGTTTTGAATATTTTGTGGAAAATCCATGACTTGCAGGGAGACGGAGAAGATAAAGACTGCAGAGTCTATACTTCGAGAAGGAGGTTTCACCGTCTCCCAGAAATGCTGCTCTCGGCCAAGCTGTTTTGACGTTGCAGCTAGGAAAAACGAAGCATTAATTTTTATAAAAGTCCAGCAAGACATCGGATGCGTCTCTCAATATGACTCTTTTGAGTTAAGAATGATTTCTGAAAATGTTTCAGCAGCCTCGCTTTTCATAAGTGAGAAGACTCGTGAAAAAAAGTTGGAAGATGACGCGGTTTATTCAAGGTATAATGTTTGGTCCGTTACTCCTAAAACTTTCGAGAACATTGTTTTGAGAGGAATACACCCGCTTATTCAGGCTGGCCCAGGCGGGTACTATGTGGAGATAGACGGTGAAGCCATTAAAAAGCGGAGACAAGAACTTGGTTTATCCGTAGGTGAAGTAGCTGAGAAGGTAGGCATTTCGAGAAGAACGCTTTACGGTTACGAAAGGGGGATGGCGAAAGCCTCTGTAACAGCAGCCTACAAACTACTGTGCACTTTGGGAATTCCAGTGGCTAAACCAGTTGATATCTTTGAGAAGGCAAAAGGCGGTAGGACGCCCCTAATGGCAAGGGCTAGGCAAATGTTCACTAGGAACAGGCTTCTTCAAAGGTTTTTAAAGAGACTTGCTGACTACAATATTGTCGCAGTGAGAAAGGCGCCCTTTGATTTTGTAGCTACATCTCCGGAGGAAAATTTGAAGATAATTGGTGGAGTTGCAAACGGGGAGGAAGCAAAACTCAATAATAGAGTTGAAGAGATTTTAAGCCTAAGCGAGGTTGTCCAAGCGTATCCAGTTCTTGTTACAAATGGGCAAAAGCCCTGTTTGGACAAGGATATTCCATGCGTTAAAAGCGAGGAAATATCAAAAATCAAAAGCCTTGAAGACCTTTGTAAACGTTAACCAAGCTTTGCCTGTTCAAATTCGTTTTCCATTCTGATCCTTTTAGCTGGCCTCCAAGACCTTCTAACAAATTCCGGATATCCCTTAAATATTTCTAAGCAGTGGCGCAGAAACTCAATTGTTTTGGGATCTGTAGGATATCCGCATCCAAAATCACCATACTTAGCCTTTAACTCTGCAATTTCTCTGTCCCGTTCAACCTTGGCAATTATTGACGCAGCTGAAACCACCGGATACTTTCTGTCTGCCTTATGTTCTGAAACTATCTCAACTTTAATAGGTAAACACTCCATTACATGCTGTTTGAATCGTTCTTCCACAACGTCCGAGGCATCTATGTAGGCTATGTCTGGTTTTAACAGTTCAATGACTTTTGCCATGGCCTGCGCTTCCAACCTGTTAAGTTTATGAAGTTTTCTTCCAGTTTCAACAATTTTGTCAATCTCCACTGGCTTAAGTTTTACAACAGAATATTTTTTAGCTATCCGCTTAATTTCAAAAGCCAACGCTTCTCTTCTGTTTGGCGATAGAAGTTTTGAATCCTTCACTCCAAGTTGGACAAGCCTCTGCAAGTCTTTGCCGTCTATAAGAACTCCGGCGATTACCAGCGGTCCGATGATTGATCCACGCCCTGCATCGTCAACACCAGCAACCAACATAAGATAACCTTCTTAAAGTTCTACCCTATCACTTAAAAGGCTTTTACTTTAGCTGGCTACACGCATACTTGGCTCGTTTCCAGATTTATTTCTTTTTAAAGACCTGCCAAACAGCCTCTTCAATGGCATGTTATAAACTGGATAAGAGGCTGAAAGCGTTATGCAGCATATTTCTTCAAGCTTGCGTTTCCGCCAGAAACTCTAAAGCTTTATCCACAACGATTTCGTGAAGCTGGTCGCGGTTTTGCTTTGTAACCTCGAATATTTCTACGTCTTTCTTGGTTTTCGCAGCGTTTATAAGTTTGTCTCTGACCTTCCAGTGGATAACACCTAAAACAAGTTTGCCTTTTTTAAAAGCCTCTTCAACTGCAATTTTGAATTTAGCTGAAAAAAGCTCCATAGGTCCAATTTCATCTATGACGATAACGTCGCGTTCTTCGACAGCCTTTAAAATGGCTTCAACTCCGATTTTTTCCAAATCATCTAGGTTAACGTGATATTTGCCAACTTTAGGACCGTATTTTTGGTTTACGTGGGCAAGCCAACCATGTTTATCGGCGCTTAGATCCAAAATTTCGAAGCCTATTCGCGTTCCATTTTGACGGACCTCGCGACTTACCATCCCACCAATAGTGTATCCTCTATTCCTTAAAATGTCAAGTATCTTCAGCAAGAGAGTTGTTTTTCCAACACCTGGACTGCCAGTTAAGAAAAGGATATGTTTGGACAAGTTTTTTTGCCATACTTTTCATAATAAACGAAATCTTTCAACTCTTTCCTGCTTCTTGGAGGTGGGCTTTCACTAGGATAGCCCAGCGGCATCAACTCCACAACGCTGACTCCGTCTGGAACTTCAAGAATTTCGGCAGCTTTCTTAGCGTCGAAAGCTCCTACATGCACTGTGCCCAGCCCGAGGCTGTGAGCTGCCAAGGTTAGGTTTTGAAGGGCTAAAGCTACATCGAACATGAAGAAGTCGCCTTTATCAGTTACCGCCTTACCGCTTTTATAACCTGAAACTCCAAGCTTAGCGCATGCAACAATAACCACCGGAGCGTTTTTGACAGCGTCTAGCGCTGGGTTCCCGCCTGTTAGAGTTTCAGCAAGTCTCTTTTTCGTTTCTGAGTTTTTAACCAATATAAATTCCCAGCATTGAGTATTAGCCCAAGAAGGAGCCCATCTAGCTGCCTCTAAAACGTTTTGAATTTTCTCTTCTTCTACAGGGTCAGTCTTAAACTTCCTTATGGATCTACGTGTTTTAATAGCTTCAATCACATTCATGATTCAAACCTTTAAACCTTCAAGTTGTGACAAGTATAATTTATTTTTTATGTTCATTTCTTGCTGTTCCAATTCGTCATCACTTAAAAGAGGGAATTATTTCTTCAGCGAATTTTTTGCTTGCATCTATGTACTGGTTTGCTGGGTAAGGGCTGGCTAAACCTGGCCCCTTGAAAAGCTCTGCAATATAATATTGGCAGCCCAGCTGCCTGAACGAATCAATGGTTTCTGCCTTATCATTTATGCTTCCAAGGACTCCGAAAGTGAAATCATTTAAATTCCTGCCATATTTTTTTGCATATTGTTTTATCGTCCTTACTTGAAGTTCAAATTCTTCGGGTGGCAAGGCTTTTCCCGGAACAAGCCTTGGAAAAACCCATCCATTAAAATGAATCGCGGTTATTTTAAGCATACGTGTTTTCATCCCTCCTGCCCATATTGGCGGATAGGGCTTTTGAACAGGCTTAGGCAGGAGTACAGCATCCTTCAGTTTATAATATTTGCCTTGAAAGGTTACTTTTTCCTCCGTCCAAAGTCTAATAATGACCTGTAATCCTTCTATGAACTTTTCAACTCTTACAGAAGCTTCATCCCATCCGTAGGGAGAATAATTTATGAATTCGTCAGGTATGGCGCCTGCTCCTAACCCAGCTATGGTTCTCCCGTTGGAAAGTACGTCTACCGTAGCTATGACTTTTGCCAATTGACTTGGCACCCACCTTGGTAAAGGGGTGACGTCGCTTCCAAGTTTAATGGTGTGTGTTATAGCGGCACAATATGAAAGTGTTGTCCATGCGTCAACCAACTCGTTTCCCATGCGTGGCACCATGTGGTGGTCCGGCATGAATATTCCATCATAACCAAGTCTTTCAACTTCTACAACCCAATCGTGCAATTGTTTTAGGTTGTCCCACCATGGACGGGCAGTTGGACAAATTCCAAATCGCATATTCTCTCCTAAAGATTAACCGTATAAATAATTTTTCGCTATTTCCTGCGAGAAGAGTGTTAAATATTCAATGCAGCGTCTGTAATTTCTCAGTAAAATACGATGTGACCAGAAGTCTAATATTTTCCGTATAGAATCTATCCAGATTAAAATATGTTGTTTCAGTGGCTGAGGCTTAAATGAGCGATGAGAGAGAACGTGAAAGTCTAGTTTCTTCCTTTGAACGGCAACTTAGCGAGTGGATAGCGCGTAGACATGGCAAAGTTTTTAAACTGGCTCTGCTGTTGGCTATAACCCTTCTCGTTTTCTTAACGTCTTTGAGGTTCACCGTCGGCGGCTTAAAAGAGTGGATTCAAGTTGATCCCGCCGCCGTCATAAATATAACAATTCAGCTATTCACAATAATGAACCCGATTAGCACCGTCCCAACCTTTCTCATGTATACTGGCAGACTTGAACAAGATGAAAGATGTAAAATAGTTAGCACAACCACAATGATAATCATCGTTCTACTGTTAACATTTACTCTTTTCGGACCGCTTATACTAACAGCCTTAAATGTTTCTGTCACCAACTTTAGATTCGGCGGAGGAATCCTGCTGCTCATACTGGCAATAGATATGCTTGGCGGAATGTCAAGGTCAAAAACAATAGACATAAGGCAAGTCGCTGTGGTGCCGTTGGCAACCCCGCTTCTAGTAGGGCCTGGAACTATGACAACGCTAATTGTTCTATCAAATACATACGCAATAATTAACGTTTTAGCAGGTGGGTTGATAGCCGCATTATGCGTGTATTTAACTCTTCGCTTCGCACCTTTGCTTATCTCAGCCGTGGGCAGCAACGGTGTTCAAGCAGCAAGCCGTATAATGGCTGTTATACTTGCTGCAATAGCCTCTCAAATGATACATTCTGCCCTGTTGGAATGGGGCATAGCGAGAGCATGAAAACCGCTAAGCCTAAGATAGATTTTCCAGCAGAAATTGTTCGAGAAGGCACAGTTAAGATTCTAGTTCCCAAACTTTCAGCTTTTGCTAAAAAGCCTGAAGAATATGTGCCTTCAAAAGCTCCAGTGTTTTATAACCCCGTTATGGAGTTCAACCGTGACATTGCAGTTCTAGCATTGCAGGTGTATCAGCGAATAGTGAACCGTGAAATTTCTATATGCGAACCTCTCGCAGGCTGCGGTGTTAGAGGAATACGCTTCGCAAAAGAAGTTAAAGCCGTAAAAAAAGTTTTGGTTAACGACATTAACGAGAAAGCCTACGTCTTAGCGAGATACAACGTTGAAATTAACAGGCTTAGAAGACGTATAACCGTTAAAAATTATGATGCAAACTTCCTCTTGGCAGGTTACAGTGCTCCCTACAAACGGTTTGATGTTATAGATTTGGACCCTTTTGGTTCACCATCATCCTTTTTAGACTCTGCTATAAGAGCAACTCGCGACGGCGGCCTTTTGGCTGTGACTGCAACAGATATGGCGCCCCTTTGCGGAGTGCATCCTAAAGCTTGCATGCGGAAGTATGGGGGGAAACCTCTCCGCACAGAGTATTGCCACGAAATAGCCCTGAGACTAGTTATCGGATGCGCAGTCGCCGCGGCAGCGAAATATGAGATCGCTTTAACACCGCTTTTCAGTCACAGCACAGATCATTATGTACGCTTTTACAGTGTTTTAGAGCATGGAGCACGTAAGGCAGATGGAAGCTTACAAAAGATGGGATATATCCTTCATTGTTTCAACTGCCTCCACAGAGAAACTTTGAACAAAAACCTTTTTTTAGAACACGGCGGAAAATGCCCCCACTGCAGTTCAAAAATGGACTTCGCTGGCCCCTTATGGCTTGGAAAGATAGCTGACGAAAACTTCTGCATTTCAATGGAAAAAGAAGCTAATAAGCGAAATTTCAAATTCAAAGCGAAGATTCGAAAAATTTTGACGCTAGTAAAAGAAGAGTGTCAAGCTTCTCCGACCTATTACGTTTTAGACAAAATCTGCAGTCGGATGAAAATGCGTGTGCCATCAATTAGAGTGGTGTTTCAAGCTTTAAGGGAAAAAGGCTTCGAAGCTTCATTAACCCACTTTAACCCAAAAGGATTAAAATCAAACTTGCCTATTACAGAAATTGAGGCTTTGGTGAAGCAAACAGTTGCTGAGAATGATGAATTCAGATTCAAACGCCGCGATCTTTAGAACAGCCCGTTTCACTTTCGCGCTCTTTTGTTTCTTGTAAAACTGTCAACAGCGGCTGCTTGAAAGCTTGAGGAAATGGAAAGCTATTGTTATCGTCGATGGTTGCCTCAATATACTTTAACGCATTATACGCGAAACCCGCGTGGCAAAGTTTGGGGTCAGCTGCGCTTAGAAAGACGAAGACATGACGGCTGACCCGGCATTTTCCCACTTGATTTTTAAGTGTGTACTGCATATTTTGATAATGATCCATTTCATGGCTTCGGAGGTGTCGTTGAACTCGGAAAAGTTTTAGTCACATCCGCTTGGCCGTATATAAACGTGACTCCGCACATCGGCAATTTGGTAGGTTCTATCCTTTCAGCAGATGTTGTTGCCAGGTATTACAGGCTTAAAAACGAAGATGTTGTCATGGTTAGCGGTTCCGATGAGCATGGAACTCCCATAGAAGTTGAAGCCATAAAGCTAGGTGTAAAACCTAAGGACTTAACAGATAAAAACCACGCGAGAGTTGTCGAACTATTTAAGAAGTGGGGGATCTCCTTCGACAACTACACGCGAACAGAAAGCCCTATTCATAAGGAGTTTGTTCAAAGGCATTTAATGAAGATTTACAAAAACGGTTACATATTCGAAAAAGAAACCGAAATGCTCTACTGCGAAAAGTGCAGTAGGTTCCTGCCAGACCGGTTTGTTGAAGGGAAATGTCCCTACTGCGGGCATGAACCTGCACGCGGAGATCAATGCGACGTTTGTGGAAGACTTCTCGAAACCACAACCTTGGTGGAGCCTTACTGTGTAATATGCAAAGGCAAGCCCGTTGTGAAAACAACAAGGCACTGGTACTTTGACTTACCGAGATTTTCAGAGAGTTTGACAAAATACATCCATGAAAACAAACAGTTGCCAACAAACGCCAAAAATTTCACTTTAAACCTTATAAAAGAGGGACTGAAGCCAAGAGCCGTCACAAGAGATGTTAAATGGGGAATTCAGGCACCATTCCCAGAAGCTGAGGGAAAGACTATTTACGTCTGGGTTGAAGCTGTTTTGGGCTATGTTTCAGCCACTATAGAACATTTCAAAAACCAGGGAGATCCAGAAAAATGGAAAGCCTACTGGTTTAATAAGGATGCCAAAACCTTATACTTCATCGGGAAGGACAATATTCCCTTCCACACAATAATTCTCCCCGCTTTGCTTATGGCTTCCCATGAAGATTATAACCTTCCATGGAATGTTTCAACCACGGAATTCCTACAGTTCAAAGGGGAAAAAGCTTCAAAAAGCCTCAGAATAGGAATATGGATCGACGAAGCCTTAGAGCTTTTCCCGCCGGATTATTGGCGTTACTTCCTAATAGCTACACGTCCAGAAACAAAGGACTCAAACTTTTCCTGGGAATTTTTCTGCGAAAAAATAAACGCTGACCTCAACGACGCATTTGGCAATTTCATACATAGAACATTATCCTTTATAAATAAACAGTTTAACAGCAAAGTTCCAAAGCCAAGCCTATTTGACGCGAAGGATAGACAAATCCTTGAAAGCCTTAAGGAGCGTTTGGTTGAAATTGCCAACAATTTCGAAGCTTGTAAGCTTCAAGCTGCAGCAAACTGCATTATAGGTGTAAGCCGTTTAGGCAACCAGTACCTTAATGAGAAAGAACCTTGGAACTTTATAAAAAGAGATAAAGCAAAAGCAGCAACCACTATCTACATAGCTGTGCAGCTGGTTAAAGCTCTAGCCATCATTTCCGCTCCAATAATTCCTTTTACTGCTGAAGATCTTTGGAAAACCTTAAACTTGTCCGGTAGCGTTCACAAGCAAAAATGGGATGAAGCCTTAACGCCTTTACCGGCAGGTCACGAAATATCTGAGGCTAAACCTCTATTTCGAAAGATAGAAGCCGACGAGAAAAAGCTTGACGAAATGTTACAGAAGGTTAGAAAAGCAACAGCGAAGTGAAGAAACCCTGAGAGTTAAAATCGATCTCCACGTCCATACTTGCAACTCTCATGACGGACTAATTAAGCCAAAAGAATTAGTCTTCCACGCTAGTCAGAAATGCCTAAACGGAGTAGCCATAACAGATCATGACAGAATAGACAGTGCTTTAGAATTGGCAAAAACAACAAAAAACTTTCTAGTGATACCTGGCATGGAAGTTACAAGTTTAAACGGGCACATAATAGGGCTTAACCTGACAGAATCTGTGCCTAAGGGTCTAACTGCAGAAGAAACGGTGGATAAAATACATGAACTTGGCGGTTTGGCCATTGCATGCCATCCGAAAGCTTTTTTCAAAGCAAGCCTACAGCATATGGCAAGTTTAAAGTTTGACGCTGTTGAAGTTGTAAATGCTTCCGCTTTTCCCTTTAAGCGTTGCGTTAGAAAGGCATGGGAAATGGCGCAAAGCCTCAAAGTTCCGCAAGTCGCGGGAAGCGATGCTCATTATGCTCCAGAGATAGGTTTCGCATACACCTTTATAGAAGCTGAACTTGAACGTGATGAAATAGTGAAGGCAATAAGCAAAGGATTATGCGAGCCTTTTGGCAATGCAATACCGTTAAGTTTAAGGTTTAAACGTAAAATCCTAACTTTTAAATTGAAGCGTCAGGTTTGAAGAGACACTTTGTCATGTTCCAATTTCCATGGACTCAGTTATTCTTTTCAGGGTTGCAATTGCCGAGAGCGCAGCCAAGTAACTTGTTCTCGGATTTTCGGTGAATGGGACGTTTTCCACATGGACATTTAATTCGCCAAACTCTCCTTTAACATAAATTTCATGAATGTTTCTAGTTATTGACGGATCAACCATTATCCTAACCTTTGTTTTCTCAGGTCCAACGCCTGCTAAACTTAAGGTCGCCGCGACATTCACATTGGCTGGAAAAAGTTTACACGCTTCTTTAGCAACACCGTCATATATGAGAGTTGGCTTTTCAATTTTATCTCCAAATTTTTCCTTGAAATATGGGTTATCCTTTAACCCCTCTAAAGGCTTTCGCGTAGTTAAAGCCACGCTTTCTATTCTGCCCAGCGCAGACGCTTTAACTGCATCCAACCCTGCAATGGCACCGGATGGAACATAAACCTTCCTGCTGTTTTCTCGGGCAACACGATTAATCTTGCTTGTCAGCACAGAATCAACTAAAGCGCCGATGCTCATAACCATCAAGTCCTTTCCAGCCTTCAACAATTTAACTGCGTAAGCTTTTACAGCGTCCTGCGAAGCTGCCTCTATGACTAGTTTAACTTCTTTACAGCCAAGAAGATCTTTGAAGTTTGCCGCAACTCTAGGCCTATTTTCAATTTTTCCCAGCAAACTTTCAGCTTTTTCAACATTACGGTCGAAAATCATTATTAGACGTGTATTCCCTGCTTTACCCTTGTCTATGGCTTGTGCCAACACTGTACCTATTGCACCGCATCCGATAAGTCCTACGCCTAATTGCATTTTACATTACCTTTTCTTTTCAGTCGTTCAACTAAAAGGCGGAAGTCTTCCTACATAAACTATTTGTTGAAAAATTTAATCGATTACGCTACTGGGCAAGAGTTGCGCAATAAAAAGGGGAGATTTAGACTGAATTGTATTGTCAATTACTTTCCATTTGGTGTAAGTTCAGCTCTATGTTTAATGGTTTTTCCGGTTCAGCATATGGCTCAATATTAAAGAGTTGCGGTGCTATTGTTCCAAATCCGCTTAGAATATCCGGCGAGTTCACCCCTGTGAGTACGAGGGTTACCTTTAGTTTTCCATCCAGTTCAGGGTTAACTCTTGCACCCCATATCACCAGCGAATTTTCATCCATCATTTCTGTAACTATCTCACCTACACGGTTTGCTTCTTCTATTGTCATTTGAGCGTCGCCTGAAACATGAATTAACGCTCCTTTCGCGCCAGCATAGTCCACGTCTAGAAGCGGGTTCCGCAAGGCTTTTCTAACTGCATCTTCAGCCCTGTTAGAAGCGTCAGATTCGCCTATGCTTATTACAGCCAGTCCACCCCTGTTAACAATGGTTTTGAAGTCTGCAAAATCTAAATTGATTAGGCTAGGCGCTGAAATCGTTTCCACAATCCCCTTAATCATGTTGGCCAAGACTTGATCGGCGAGTTTAAATGCCTCATTTATTGGCAGGTGAGGCGCAAGTTGTATCAGTTTATTGTTGTCAATTACTACAACTGTGTCACAGTGTCTTCTCAGCTCTGTTAAAGCATATGCTGCGTATTCTAAGCGTCCTTTTTCAATTCTGAAGGGCGTTGTCACAACCCCTACTGTTAAAGCACCTTTCTTCTTCGCAATTTCAGCTATCGCCGGGGCAGCTCCAGTTCCTGTCCCGCCGCCTAAACCAGCCGTTATAAAAACCATGTCAGCTCCGGTAAGCAGCTCTTCAATGCGCTTTCTAGACTCTTCTAAAGCTGCTTTTCCCAGTTTCGGGTCGCCTCCCACGCCCAGCCCTCTTGTCAACTTTTCGCCTATCATGACCTTTCTATGAGCTTTTGAAATGCTTAGGTGAAGTGCATCTGTGTTTATAGCTATACATTCAGCTCCAGCAACACCGATGTCCATAAGCCGCGAAACCGTGTTGTTTCCAGCTCCTCCGACTCCCAACACTAGCATACGGCAAAAGCTTGCCGGTCGAATTTCATCTGCAACAGTATTTCGCCAAGAATACTTAAAAGTCTGCTGGCCCGTTGGTTGCATTCAGCCAACCCTCTTCCTTCGCCAAATCTCATTGTTAATCAAATCTCGGATTGCTACACGTATCGCCTCAGCCCTGTTTGGGTAAAATCTTTCATTCACAAGCTGGTCTAATGCTTCAATATAGGGTTCAGGAAGATAAAGGGTGATTAACTTCATTTCGATCCCCTCCGCCTGTTATGGAGAAGACATAATTGATTATACTTCTATATAATATGATGCAAATATATTTCAAATATCGAGGTACTTACCTTTTTAAAATTTTCGACCTTCCAGTTTCAGAATCGTGTAAATTCATTCGATTTCAAACCTTTATGTTTTTATCTCTTATTGAAGCATTTAAGGTATTGCAATGGACAGTATGCGTGTATTCCTTAAAAGTTTCGGATGTTCATCAAATTTGGCTGACGGGGAGGTTTTGGCGGGATGCCTTGCTAAGGCTGGATACATCCTAGTGAATAATGTTACAGAGGCAGATTTAGTCATTTATAACACTTGCGCAGTTAAGGGTCCAACTGAAAACCGCATGATTAGCATTTTGAAAAGTGTTCCTAAAAACAAAAAGTTGATTGCCGTCGGATGTCTTCCTCACATAAATTTAGAAAGGTTGCAGCGTGAAGTGTCTTGCGACGGAGTTGCCGGTCCAGCCTTAGGCGAAAGGATAACCAGTATTGTGGACGCTGTTTTAAAAGGTGAAAAGGTTTTAGCCTTGAAAGACGCCGAAAACGTAATGCCAAGTCTAAGTCTTCCTAGAATTCGTTTAAACCCCGTGTTAGGGATAATTCCTGTAAGTTACGGTTGTTTAGGTTCATGTGCGTATTGTTGCGTTGTTTTTGCCAGGGGACGTTTAAGAAGCTATGCAGTAAAGGAAATAGTGGATAAGGTTAGAGGCGACTTGGCTGCTGGGGTTAAAGAGTTTTGGCTTACTTCGCAGGATACTGCATGTTATGGAATAGATATTAGCACAACTCTTCCAGAACTTATAACTAGTGTCTGTTCTATAGAAGGTGTATTCAAGGTTCGCGTAGGCATGATGACTCCTAATATGGCGCTCAGAATCCTAGAGGGCCTAGTTAAAGCATTTGAAAATGAAAAAGTCTTCAAGTTCGTCCATTTGCCGGTCCAAAGTGGAGACAACCAAGTATTAGGCTGGATGCGTAGGTTCTACACTGTGGCAGATTTCAAAAGGATAATGGAGACTTTCAAAACTGCTTTTCCAAAAATTACCATAGCTACAGACATCATCTGCGGTTTTCCTGGAGAAACTGCGGAAGCCTTTGAGAACACTTTGCAAATGATAAGAGATGTTAAACCCGACATAGTGAATATTTCAAAGTTTTTTGCAAGGCCGAAAACATCAGCCGCAGGAATGAAAAAGCAAGTTCCCCTTTATGAAATCAAAGAAAGAAGCACAATTCTAGCAAGTTTAGCTGCAAAGATTGCCTTTGAAAGAAACCTTGAATGGGAGGGTTGGGAAGGAGAAGTGCTTATCGACGAGTATGGAAAGTTTTCAGGGTCCTGGGTTGGCAGAAACTTTGCCTATAAGCCAATTGTCGTGAAAAGCACTCGCAATTTGCTTGGTAAAATTGTAAATATTAAGGTTCGCAGAGTTTTTCCAACGTATCTGGAGGGAAAACTTCTAGAATGAGCCTTTACAAACTTTGCGCAAAATAATTGTTTTAATTACCTTGTCTTTCTATAGAAAAGTACACATAAGCTAATAAACTGTCTTAACGTGGAAAATATGGAATGGTGATCATGTGAAAGATAAAATAAAAAGAATCGTTCTGGACGTTTTGAACCTTGATTTTTTCGGAGTTGCACCCGTAGATAGATTTGAACACGCTCCTAAGAATCACCACCCAGAGTATCTTCTTCCCGGTGCAAAATCAGTCGTTTCGATGGGTACAAGGATATTGGAAAGTGTTCGAATGGCCAACGTTAGGTTTCATTACGAAAATTTTCCAAGACATCTCCTTTATTCGTATTTGTGGTACGGCTATAACCTGCTCAACTGGTTTGTTCTCGACCATGCAGCCTATATCGTTGCAAAAGAATTGGAGAAAAGCGGATACGTTGCTCTTCCCATAGCGTCTAGTGGCAGTGAATACGCAGTTTACCAAGAAGGCAAAAAGATTTTTGGTCAATTCTCTAATAGACATGCAGCCGTCGCTGCCGGTCTCGGCGAGTTTGGATTAAGCCGACTTGTTCTAAACCCGATAACTGGTCCACGCGTCAGATGGGTCAGCGTGATAACCACCGCAGAGTTGGATTTCGATGCTCTTTACAACGGTCCAAAGTTGTGTAGGGCTGACATTTGTGCAAAAATATGTGAAGAAAAGTTCGGTGTAAAGGAACCCTTATGCCACCATGTTTGTCCAGTGAATGCTTTCATCTCCCAAAAAATGGAGAAAGTAGTAATTGGAGAGAAAACATTTTACTATCCAGATCTTGATATGGTGAAATGCATGTGGGCTGGATCCGGACATATAGGGAAACTTCCATTGCATGTAAAAACCGTTGAAGATGTCAGAAAAGAACCAGTTGACCCAATCGTACAACACGAAATGAGGCTTACCCAAAGAGCAAACTACTGTGGGAAATGTTTAACCATGTGTCCCTCTCCCACCTTTGCATCACTCTAACCAGCATGAAAATGTTTCTCGTCAAAAATGCTAAACAACCTGCTTAGAAAAACAATATGGTACATGGAAATCCTCCATTTTTAAACAGCGGGCGTTTCACGCTAAAGTTGAAAACCAAATTTTAGATAAATTATTTATTGGCTAGATACATATTATATTTTTGGAGATGAAGATGTTTGGATGAAGAAAACCTTATCGAGGTTGGAAGAATAACTCATTACTTTACAAAGATAGGTGTAGCCGTGGTTGAGCTTAAAGCACCATTGGCTGTAGGAGAACGCATAGCAATAAAAGGGCCTGCAACAGATTTTGAACAAGTTGTGGAATCCATGCAGATTGAGCACAAAAACGTGGTAAGAGCTGAAGCTGGTCAAAGCATAGGCCTAAAAGTTGCACAACGCGTAAGAGAAAAAGACTCTGTATATAAAAAGATATAACCCCAACTTCATCTTCAATCATCAAACTGAGCTGCTGAATACTTAAGCTTGTTTTTCTCAAACTTTTTGAAAAATGCCCCTACCATCAAAGTGATTTTTAATAGACAAAGTTGAATACTGTTGGGTCGTCTCTGCATTCATATATGAACCTGACGCTAAAGGGATTGTCACTTACTGCTAACGCCGCTCTCCACGGTGTCCAATGCTTCCCATGCTTTCTACATTGTGTTTATTTCTCTTATCTGATTAGCGGTTTAAACATGAAAAGGGGAGATTGTTATGGTTTAACGTTTCAAAGCTTCTAGGCGCTTGTTAACCTTCTCCAGTCTCTTCGTTAGGGCTTCCCTGTACTCTTCAAGCATTCTGATTTCTTCTTCAACGTCCATTATCAGCCATGGAAAACCATGGTGGACACGTTCATGCTTGTGGCGGTGATGATGCCCATCCGTCTCACAGCAACAATGGTGTCTGCACATCTTATTTCTTCACCTCCTTTCCCCTAGCTTTTCAAAATTTTCATAATAGAATTTAACAAGGTCTTCGAAGAGTCTCTTCCGGCTAACTATTGAGGCTAGTCCCATTTTTAGCGCTTCGACGCCTTTGCTTGTTAGCCTATAAACTCGTCGGTCTGGACCACCTTCAACCTTCTCCCACTGGGATTCCAGTAGGCCGCGTTCTTCCATTCGCCTTAAAAGCGTATACATGGAGCCCGGTTCAAGCCTGTGGCACCCACAACTTCGCTCCTCAATTTGCTCGAGCAGCTGATAGCCGTGCATGGGCTTTTCATAAAGCACTCGCATGATTAGGAACTGGATCCATCCCCGCTCCGGGTATTCATGCCAACATCCACAGCGGTGATGTCTTAACCCACACATAGGCAATCTTTTGATATAACACTGTTACATATATAAATGTTACATATGAACAATAAATCTAAATCTTTTAATATGAGACCTGCTGGATGAAAGCAGTATGCAGCTAAAGGCGGGTTCAGGTGAGGGCGTGGTAAAAATTAGGAGTTGGTCTGAGTTTAAGCATTTAGCCGAAAGGCTGAACACTAAAGCCATAGTCTACAACATTGAACAGAGTGGCTTATCACCAAAAAGGGAACTAACTAATTTGAGGCTTATACTGCCATCCGGACCTGCCTACTATGTTTTTATAGACTTTCCAAGAGGCGAAGAAAGGCTTAATGACACAGGCATCCCACTTCGGAAGGACTCGAAAGGAAACCGCTACCTAGAGGAGGAGGATGTCATAAAATTCTTAAAGGAACAGTTTAAATGCGAAGACTTGATCATGTGTTCATACTGGACCATCTAAGTCCTCTAAAGTTTAAGTCTTGCCTAATTCTTGTAAACCTTGGCCTCTTCGACAAGTTGGTTTGCCTCGTTTCTGTCCTTGACATAGGTCATGCTGATTCGGCCGTTGGCGAAAATTGTTATCAAATGCTGTTGGTGCATGTAGCTTAGTGTGCCGAGCTTTTCGGAGTATTTGGCGTTTGGAATAGCCAAATAGAGAATTGGTAAAACATCTTCCAGAGGCTTGTCAGCCTGCGCCAGAAACTTAATCCTTTCCGGATCATCAGTGCAAGGCGAAATATCTTTGATTTCGATTTTTGACAAGGATTTCTGGAAATAAGAGTTCCTCAAAATCTTTGCTCAT